>JBKCMS010000001.1:0-2289 GCA_046300175.1 Pseudomonadota bacterium
CGTAACCGTCCACCCAGCGCCGCCCTTGTTAATCTAGGTCAGACCTCATCGTCTTTTGAGCAAAGAGTTCCTTCCAGCGTAACGGTGTGAGGTCGGCGACATCAGAAGCTTTAGTAACTGAGACTCTCTGAAGCACATCGACAAAATAAGTATAAGGATCTACTCCATGCAACCGACAGGTGACTAGTAGCGATTGAATCTTGCCCACATACTCTGCACCAACTTCGGTCCAGCAGAATAGCCAGTTCTTGCGCCCCATAGGAATAGCACGTAGCGCTCGCTCGAGGTGATTGGTATCAATCGGTACAGCAGGATCTGCAAGATATACCGATAGCGACACCTTTCTCTCAATGGCGTATGACGCCGCCTTTGAAAACGGAGATGACGGTAATAGAGTTAGGTCTGCTAGCTCATGCTTTAACCACTGAAAAAACTCAGCTACTACAAGAAGTGACTGTTCTCGTCGTATCTGCAGTATCTTATCAGGTTCCCGGTCTCGAATCGTTTCCTCTATTTCATATAAAACCCGGATGAATCTAAGAGCTTTTTGGCTGCGAACTGGGTCTGAGTCTTCAGCCTCTATAAACTTCCGCCGGGTATGCGCCCAGCAGGTGGCATGGGTCATTTCACTAACTTGTGAACAGTATCGGGAATATACCCCGTAACCATCAGTCACAAGCGTTCCGGCAAACTCTCCTAAAATATCTTTCGCCTGCTTAAGACCCCGGGTGGCACCGTAAGGGAACGCCACCTCGTCCTTGTCCCCATAAAGGGGCCAGAAGAAGCCCTGGTGCAGCTTGCCCTTATCAGCACGACCAGCCTTGATTGGGGTCTCATCCATAGCCAGCACATCGCTCTGTAAGATTGAGGAGAGCTGTGCATAGTAGATCGGGGTTATAAGCTCCGCAGCACCCGCCACTAAATTTGTCAGGGTCTGTCGTGACATGGTGATGCCGGCAGCTGCTAGGCGCTGGTGCTGCCTATATAGCGGCAGATGATATTGGAACTTATCTATAAGGGCACCAGCTATAAAACTTACGTCAGCAAAGCTCTTGTCAAATATTCCTGTCGGAGCAGGATGAGATACAATCTTATCGTTTCGCTTAATTACAGGACGAACATACTTAAGTACCACGTACGACGCCGGTCTCTGCGCCAGCCGGTGAGTCACCTTCTCATCAATAACTGTATAATCTTTACCCTCTTTGAGTCCCTGTATCTCCTCAGGAATAAGCGGAATGACCTGTACTGGAACATCATCAGAGAATCGGAGTTTACTTTCGTCCTCACCAGACTCCACCGGATTGTGAGGCTTAATGCGGCGCTGATACTCCTTAACTGTCTCGCTTGCTACGGGAGGAGCCTCCTCCTCAAGCAGACTACCCAAGGTAAGCTGAATATACTTGGACTCCTCAGCAAGTCGGCGCTCGCTCTTTCTTCCAAAGATCTGATTACGGAACCACTTTAGTTCAGTTTCAAGTTCTGAAATGCGTGCTTTTTGTTGTGTGATAGTTTGCTGATGTTGAGTGATATTTTGTTGGTGCTGCGTAACCTTCGCATCACGCTGCATAACTGCAATTATTAACTCTTCGCGTGATAGAGATTCAACATTCATCGTAGTAATGTTGTATCTAATTTCTCACGATTATGCACGTATTTTCGCTATTTTCTGCGACAAATCCCATCAAAAAGTAACTCTAGCTCGCGGTAGTTTAAAAAAGTTTTAGATACTTCAAATCTCCCACGCTCAAGTCGCTTCGCTACAACACACCAGCCCGTACGATCCCAGAATAATACTTTGAGGATCGTCTTTGAACGGTTCACGAATAAAAACAGAGAACCAGATAACACATCTTCCGAGATCCCTTGTGATGCAACAGACAGAAGCCCGTCAAAACTTTTACGCATATCAACAGGATTCTCATACACCAGCACTCTTGACGCTTGTCTTCCGAATAGCATCAGCCGCGAATCCTTAAAATCGTGCCATCAGCAAACGAGAGCTCGACCACTGTTGCTCGTGGAGATATGGTTGGTACCTCAATAAAGCTACCAGCACTTGATTTGCTCGCTCGCTTCCAGTTCTGCAGAGTCTTAATCGTTACTCCTTGCTCTTCTGCTATCTCTCTTATCGACTGCTCCCCAGAACTAAGTCGCTTGAGTATTTCTGCTCTTTGCTGCGGTGTGTGTTTTAGCTTTTTCATCGACTACCCTCGAAATATTGATGACGCTTAACACTATCGATAATTTTGCAGCGCGGTTAGAGCGGCGCTGGGTGGACGGTTACGC
>JBKCMS010000002.1:0-7588 GCA_046300175.1 Pseudomonadota bacterium
GAGCGTCCTGAGTGCTCCATAGGATCGTCTCCATAAGGGGTGGATGCACAAACGGTAAGCCTTGTTGAACCCGGGTGGTCAACAAGGTGACGGTATGTGGAAATAAGAGACGCGGTGGGCGCGGCATATAAGATGCTCCTCTGAATAGCTCATCTTATGTATCGAAAATCAGCCGCGGAAAGTTGCTTGAGAAGTAGCCCCGTACCGGGGATATTACCGGGGATATTACCGGGGATATTACGGAAAGTTGCTTGAAAAGTAGCCCCGTACCGGGGATATTACCGGGGATATTAATGTTATCAATCTTGGCTGCACCATAATCGCGCCGATACCACACTACTACCATGCTTCAACTACTTAATGAATGGCCGCTTACGAAAATCAGCAAGTTAACTAGATACAGCCGCCGGGGCTCTTTTTTACGATTCTCCCGGCACGCTATATTTAAATCGTTATCCCGAGATCTTCAGTGGGAAGCCTTAGTAGCCTCGTGCTGGTATGAAGAAAGTACAGAGGTGTTTATGAAGCGCACGAGCTCTCGCGCCAAGTGGTCATTCCCCACACCAGAGAAATGGCCGTCAGCATCGTTGTAGAAATTACTGAGATTCCCGAAGTTCCTCAAATACTTGGTGAAGTCATAGTAAGGCACCGCCCGACTTTCCGCTAAGTCACGCTGAAGATCATGAAAAGGGGTGGTGTAAATCGTATCTGGATCCATACGAAATTGCCGACGCCACTGCCTCCCGTAGTCCTTAGTAGCTCCCGGTGGGTAAGGATAGTTAACTAAAACAACCTTTATGTTATGCTCCTTGCAATAGTTAATGAAGGCTTCGACGAGATTTAAGGAGCGAGAGAATGCGCCTTTCCACTTCGCTTGCTCCTCAGTGCCCGATAAATAGTGAGCCAGACGACTATCCCAGCGTTCAAGATAGGCATCATAGCCTGGCCGTCTATCCGCTTTATTAATGTCGCCAGAGCTAACGTAAGCGAAATATGATCGCACTAGTTTTGACTTGCGGGCGAGCCCTCTAACCAAGGGGGGTACTCCAGGCATTATTGGATAGACTGATATCGGAAGTCCACGCGAATCCACCTCCAAAAAATTTCGGTATAGGTAATCATCTTGAGGATCGCTGTCATCAACTGCCAGAACAACCAGATGCGGATTGAAGACTGGCGCGAAGTCCCGCAGGACAGCGCCATAAATAGATGGACTAAAGGACGGAACACCAAGATTTAAGCCCTGTACATTTATCTTTGGGACTCCGTCCACTCCTCCTTGCTTAAAATATTTTTCGACCAGCGCGGGAAAAGTCACGGCGCGGTCGCAAATGCCATGGGTGAAGCTATCACCAATAAACATGATCCGGTACGCTGAAGAGTTAGGGGGTGGGCTTTTGGCAGAGTCTAAGGATCCATGATGATACTTATCATCTATTTTTTTGAGTTCAACGATGAAAGTATCGCTGACCTCGGGGGCGTATTCTCGGACTATATATTCGGCTACGACGAGGGATACGCACGCACTCACGAGTGAGAGAGAAATATTAGTTAACCACTTTTTCATGTCTTATCCGCTCCATGACTAAAGACCGTCAGCTGCAGCGGTCTGGAATCAGCAAGGCCCGAGAGAGACAATTAAGATAGTCAGATCAATTGAGGATCGACAAGTCGATAAATTTCGCGTGCGCCAGCGTCCCAAGTGGCTAGGTGTGGTTTTTAGTTGTTGGTCAAGCAAGCTGTCCGGGAGTAAAGGATGTATAGGTAGCGGCGGTTTTAGGTCTTTCGCCGGCTTCCTAAGGGGCAGCTGAGTACAAGAGGCTATCAAAGGCTAAGCCGAAAAGAAGGAAAATCGATCGCTTCTTTGTTAGTAGTTGAAGTCTGGTAACGGGCTGATGAGGGTTTCGCCCAGGCTAACCAGATTAGGATCGAAATGCACAGTGTATAGCGCTAGGGTCGGATTTTAACGGTCCAAGCAGTACGGAATCTGGGCCCCCCAGAGGCTAAAAATAGCAATTCACGCACACGACCGCCGTTCCGTCAGCGAGGAAGCGGGTTTTAGAAGTCATCAGGCGCTGGCTCAAACGAGTCGTACGAGGGTATTTCATCGACAGCCTCTACGGTGTCGATGAACTTGGGTATCGGTGGAGGCGCCCGGAAATCCGGCATGCCTTCAGCCTTCATGAGGTCCTTGATTGCCCGCCGTCGCATCGCTATAGCGAGGTGCAGTGGGCATCCTGGATGAAGGCGATAATTATGCACGGCACCGTTTGCCAATATCAACAGCACATTGAGGATGGTTATGATCGAGAGTTCTCCACTAATTCCGTCGATGATCATTTCCTTCTAACAACACGTCGGCGCCCACCACATCTCAACTGCTAACGGAAAAGTAACCGACGCTCATTCTCATTTAGAAGCTTCCTTTATGTGGACATCACTCGGCTTATACACTGCGGCTCCTACCAGGAGCCCGCCTCCTACAAACTCCCATAGGTTCGGGTGCACGCCGAGAAACAACGCTGACATAACAAGGGCGATAATGGGCTCAGTGCTCATCCAAACCGCCGCTAGTGTCGGTGAAACTGCGGCAAAGACGACATTTGATAGCCGGTTTGATAACAGATAGCACCCTCCTCCAATAAGAAGCCAGATTGCATCCGTGCTCGCCTTGAGATCTAGATCAATCGCGCCAATTAATATAACGGTTTGGAGCACTGCTGACACGATCACTCCATCGGCGATCGCCAACGATGATACTCCATGACTGTGGAATCGGCGTGCGTACTGGGCGAAAGAACCGGTCAAAGCTGCGATCAGACTCCAAGTGACGATCTCACCTATGTCACCGGCACTTCTCTCGAAAGACAGAGTTGGGGCAAAGAATACAATCCCTCCAACTGTCGAGAGTCCGAGGACTACCATTTCACCCCTGGCGAACGACCCTTTCCTGAGGGCAACCTCGACAAAGCCCAGCCAAGGAAGTGCGGTGACGAATACAGCGATTGAATACCCGCCAAGAGCTATCGCATGAGAAAACGCCCAGGCTCCGAGTATATATCCACCAAATGCGGTGAAAAAGCATATCGTAAACGATCGCATGGACAACCCTTTAAGGCGTCGCCATGAAAGAAACGGCAGCGCGAGCATACCAGCAACAAGGACGCGAATTGACACCTGTGAGGACGCGGGAAGTCCAATCTGCGTTGAAACGAATCCAGAGAGTAAATAGGTGGCTATGAGTAGAATAAGTAGACTTTTCATAGAGAAAAGCTACAAGTTTTTTAGGCTTAGAGGCTATTTCGTGTATGATACTATCATTTTAAACCTTATATTCGATATTATATGGCGATTAAAGATCAGCTACTCCTCAAGTTGCTTTCAACTGTTAATCTCAACGCTACGCAATCAGCAGAAGCGACCGCGAAGCAAATGCGTGTTAAGAGTCACCGTATCCAATACGGAAGAAGAGTACTGTCGGAGCGGTACGGCCTGATATCCATCCCCTTTATTAACTATGGCAGATTAGGAATCGTTAGCTATTTAATCCTCTTCTCACTACGCTCTGACAAGCATCGTCCTCAGATACTAAAAGCGATATCGAAGCACCCGAGAGTCGGGTGGCTTGGAGAGCTCGCTGGGACATTCGAACTGGGATGCGCCCTGCTAGTGACAGATGTGGTGCAGGTCAGGGACTTTTTACAGTCGATTTGTGATACTTATGGAGATGTTTTTAGCTCTCGACAGATTATTCCTCGTGTAACGTTTGAATGGTTTGGTCGACGCTACCTATCAGAAAACATGCCGCGAAGGGGCTCGTTAAGGTACACCGCGCGAGATAGCCAAATTGCAGTTGACCCGCTCGACATTAAGATCCTCACCACTTTGGCAAATTCTAGGGCCGCCGCGATACAATCAATCGCTATGGAGCTCGGGATGCCCTATCCTACGATCATCAGAAGGGTGCGAAGGTTAGAGGATAATGGGGTCATAGAGGGATATTTTGCTTCAATAGATACAGAGCATCTTAATCGGGAAGCCTACCGAACTCTGATTCAGACTGGCACAAGCTCTAAAGATGCCGCGGCCAAGATACGCAAGATAGCCGAGGAGGATCCACGCGCAACATACTTCGTTGAGGCGATAGGCCCTTGGGAGTTTGAAATAGGATGGGAGCTTGAAAGCGCCAGGGAGTTAAGCGCAATCACTGCAACTATCAGTGCCGCGCTCTCGAATAGACTGGTACAAGTGCAGGTATTAAATGAGTTAAGCGATCTTAAATGGAGTTTCTTTCCATCTGAGGGCGTCATCTCCCGAGAGTAAAGGGCTCCAAGTGGGTCCCCAAATTCAACCAGATACGTAGTCGCGGCTTGCCTCTCTACGTTTTTAAAGACAAAAATAATGACGACTAGAGGCGCCTAAGACGCCCAATGGCACTTACGAGAGGACGTAAGAGATCGAAATGATCCAACATTTTTAGTGGGTTACGAAAAAAGAGAGTAGCGTCATATTGAGTCTTTTGAATAAGAGGCAACACGATGACGGTAACTGGAAAGATTGAACAGCTTTTCTTAGAACTCACCGAGAAGTGGCAGCAAGAGAACTATCCAGAAGTTGGCTGGGATCAGCCACAAGGAAGACGCGGAGTGTTTGGGGCGGCGCTGACTATATGGCTCATGATGTTGCAGGGGATCGAGAAGCAAAGCATGTCAGGCGCCCTTGGATTAATCCATAAAGGTTTTGCCGAGCTAGTGCTTGCGCGAAATGATGATAGTCGCAAGGCACGATTAAAAGACATTGCTTCGAGTACGGGAGGTTATAGTCGAGCGAAGTCAAGGCTTCCGCTTGTTGATGTGGAAGATGTTGTTGAAGTGATTAATGAAGGACTGATAAGGCGAAGTAGAAGCGGGAAAGATACAAAGAGATTTGGCTGTAAGGTGTATGCACTTGATGGGACTGATTTTGTTGTTAAGCGTAGCGAAGACAATAAGAAGATCTACGCGACGCGTCGCAATCAGCATGGGGAACTGAATCATCCTGAACTAAAGGCGACGTTTGCAACCGATGTGATGACGGGAATTGCGGTGAAGCCTGAATTTGGAGCTGCGAGTGTAGGCGAAGTTGCCTTGAGTGCACGAGTCATAGAGAAGATAGAGGCTGGAGCCCTAATTATTGCAGGTCGAGGTTTTGGTTTGTTTTCAGTTGCTTCTCATGCAACGCGGCACAACAAGCAAGTTCTTTATCGTATGCCTTGACCCCACCGTCAGCAGTAACAACTTTAAGCTCTCCTGGCACCTCAAACTGGTTCTCTGAGCTCATCCTATACTCCCCTGCAAGGCCAGTCTGGGTTCTAGCACTTAGCAGAGATGACAATCCTCGAGCATCTTTAGCAGCCTCAATCATCCAGCTTGCTACGTCGTATCCTAAAATAGCTTCCGGCAATGGAGGAGTGTTAAACCGTGCCTTGTAATCAGCTAAAAATGGCGATCCTGCGGCAATGCGTGGACCGGTTAAATACGCTCCTGTAAGAGCTCCGGTCGCAGCCTTGATCTCACTAAGGTTGTACATCGGGGGTGCGCCGACCTGTTTTCCAGTAAAGTGATGATCCCTTAGGATTCGCGCAACGAGTGATATCTGAGGTGGTAGCGTCAGATTCACTACTAGATCTGGCTTGCTAGTTAGTAAGCGTGTGACAGTGCTTAATAGGTCAACATTTCCGGGTTGTAATTCCTCATCAAACACTACTTTCGTTCCACACGAAGCCCTTATCTCTTCGCGTATCTCAAGCAGAGCGTCTTGAGTGCTAGTGATGATAGCGATTCTGCCGTGAGTGAACCCGGAAATAGCTTCCTTTAAAAGGGCGATGGCGGTTTCATTCGGTACAAAAACGGTGCGAACAAAACGTTTGTTTGCGCTCACTCTGGTCAGAGGAGTAATCGCCACATGCGCGATTCCACGACTCTCTGTGATCGTAGAAGCTGCCAGGGACGTTGAGCCGGAAAACGTGATGAGTGCAGCGACCTTATCTTCTGAGATAAGTTTCTGGGCAGCGCTGACAGTATGCTTAGGCTGAAAGTTATCGTCCTGAATTATAAACTCAACTAGATTGCTGACGTCTGAATTAGCATCAGCGAGACTGATTCCATTTACTAGGTCGTTGCCGTTCGATGCTGCTATGCCGGTTAAACCAACTATGACACCAACTTTAATCCGCTGTGGCGGTTCTGATTGACTCTGAGAGGGAGCAACAAGCCAAATAAAGGCAATTGATAGTGATAGTAACACCTTAGGGAGTAAGGCTTCAGAGATATTGAAATTCCTGCGCATAAAAATTCCTTATCATGCGGCCACGGTGGTTATAGCCCTTGCGATCTCTTCTAAAGGAATAAGCAGTAGCAAGTCAATGTAGAGCTGCTATAATGTTGTCAATGAAACATGACAAAAAGCCGTGGCAAAGTAGGTCTTCTAATGATCCCGGCAAGGAACTTATAGCGCTTGAAGCGGTCGGTTTTAGCCGTACCGAGGCGCTGGTATATACCAAGTTGCTTGAGCTCGGAGCAACAACAGCAGGGCCGCTAGTAAGGAGAGCAGGCCTGCATAGACAGCTTGTGTATTCAGCGCTTGAGTCGCTTGAGGAGCAGGGGATTGTCTCGCACGCTCTAAGGAACGGCAGGAAAGTTTTTAGTGCAGCACGCCCAGACACAGTACTGCAGCGTGAAAACGAGCGAATGCGAGAGCTTGAGCTTGTGATGCCGTTTCTCCAGTCGCTCGCCACAGGCTCCCCTGATCCTCTGCACGTTGATATCCTCCGTGGCCGTGACCAATTTATTAGGCGCCTAATGCTGATAGTGGATTCAGCGGCGAGGAGCGATGGGATTATTCGCGCTTTTGCTCCGGTAAGAGACACGGATGTGTATTCATTTGTTGGCGCAGACTATGAGCGATATATCGATTACTGTAAAAAGATGAAGGTAAGAAAGCACTTCATAATTCCCGCGTCTGCAAGCTCAAGCGAGTATCCTAAACGTCTTCTAAAAGAGCGAGGCACCACGGTGCGTTTCTTTGAGTCAGGATTGTCGTTACCAACAGCAACGATTATGACTCCTGAAGTGATAAGTATAGATCTCTTCGGCCGCGAGGTCGTTTCTATTATGATCTGGAACAAAACGATCGCCAAAAGTTTCCTGGATCACTTCCGCGTAATGTGGAAGACAGCGAGGGCACGGCAGTAAGGTGACTATGCTTATCTTTAATAAACCCTGCGCGAGTGATTTATGAAAAAAATCACTCGCAATAGCAGGGCGAGCGCAATCTTGGCCCATGAAGATCAAGGGAACAGCCAAGTTGCGCCGTAGAAGACAAAAAAACTCTAGCTGTAGAAAGAGACTATCTAGTTGCTGATAAAAGTCGGACCAGTGATGGCTGAGTAGGTTTTTAACTTAGCAGGAACTTGAAAGCACTGGAGCAAGAGCTCCGGCTGGAGCGCTATGCGCGCTTCTTGAGACAGGATTAAGTGCATATTGTTGCTCGATGCAGGTAAGTCATCAGAGAGCATCGAGGAGTACCTCTTTTTGAGCGGCAACACCGT
>JBKCMS010000003.1:0-18247 GCA_046300175.1 Pseudomonadota bacterium
GCTTATGTTACAGGCTAGGGGCGTTCGGCTCGCGTGGGCCAAGGGAGACTTTAGTCTCCCATTTCCACCCGGTCTATTCCCCCCCTGCCCGCCAAGGCTGGCTAATCTCATGCCGTCCTTCCTCAAACGCGCGATAGCAGGCACGTATTAGACTCTCTGCTGTAAGTAGAGCTTTAAACGGGGTCCGACCCGTAACGGCAGACCCATGCCTAAATGGCGATCATCAACAGTTTTTTGCTTGGTTTGAGCAGGAACTTATCATCTCGGTTATGCCCAGCTAATCCTAAAGCTCACGCGCTACTCAAAAATTAGCTAGTCGGATTCAGGGTAAACGCCAGTCCCTTGGGGCGCTGCTGTTAGTAACCCCGTACTGGTTTTATACGCTACTCAAAATTAGCTAGTCGGATTCAGGGTGAACGCAGCAGCCCCTTGGGTCGCTGCTGCTAGTAACCCCGTACTGGTTTTAAGGCTGCTCTGATGCTAGGAAGCCGCGGAGGTCATACTTTTCGCACTCATACATACAATACAACGCGAAGGCATAAGCAACTACAGTCGAGTAAAACCTGAATTGGAAAATCCTTGCTTGGCCCTTTTTGCCTACGATATAGTCGGATTGTAAATATCTGAAGAGGCCCTCACCATGAAGTTCATTCGCGCTGTAGTGATTTCGCTTTTCTCGTTGTCTTTCACAACTATCGCTTCGGCCGCCCCGAAAGAGCTTTCTGTTGGTGTCATTCTGCCGTTATCAGGCCCTGGAGCCGTATTTGGCGAGGCCGCTCGAAACGCTATTACACTCGCGAGTGAGGAGATTAATGGCGAAGGCGCAACTAAAATTAAACTCCTGATTGAGGATTCAAAGACAGAGTCACGCCTCGCTGTGAGTGCGTATCATCGATTAACCTCCGTAGAAAAAGTGGATGCTGTGGTGGGCGACCTTTGGGACTTTACAGTTATCCCGCTGATCCCCCTTAGTGCCTCTTCGAAAACGCTGACGATATCGCCGCTAATGATGGATTTCTCGCCTGAGCAACTATCAAAGAGCGAATACTTCTGGACACTTGGAAGTAGAGTTGGATCGCTTAAGCCACCATTGGAGCGTTTTCTCGATCTACACCCACAAGGCAAGAGAATCGGGATATTTTGCTGGGATAATCCGTGGGGGCAAGCACACCTGAAAATGTGGAAAGAAGTTGCGCAGGCTCGTGGTCGTGAGGTGGTGGTCGAGGCGTGCGATAGTGATTTCGCGTCCGATCTCCGGGCTGTCACTCGTCGAATGGTTGCGCAGCGTTCAGAGATTATGATCGCGGCAACGATCATCAGCACCTTTGCAAAGAGGATGTCAGAGATTAAATCAAAGGCGCCGGTCCTCACCACCTCAGATATACGCGATAGCTTAAAGGATTCGGCGTTCGATAAAAAATTGCTTGATGGGTACTACTTTACTGATTGGGCTGAGCCTAAAGAGTTCGCAAAGCGCTACCTGAAGCGCTTTGGGACGCCCCCAGTGCACGAAGCCTCTAAATCTTACTACACGCTCATATCACTCAGGAATGCCGCGCTTTTAAAGCGTGATGATGAGGAACTTGCAGATGCTATTCGCAGAGTTATCGTGAAGAAAGAAGATGGAACAACGGTAGACTTTTCTAGAAGCCCATACCCTAACGAGAGCCCGGCAACACTCTTCAAGGTCGTTAACGGTGAAGTGATTGAGCAGATGTAGCTACTCACCGGTTTTAACCTGAAAACGGCATTTAAAGAGAACAAAAATGGCGCAGATGCGCTAAAGCGCGCAGGCTTTTAGAATTTTTGGCGCGTAGCGCTTGGCTCCGCAAAGCCGCCCCTTAATAGGGTCTGGTGCTATAGTCTCTGCATTTTCTGAGTAGTTACCGTATTTATATTCTTTCGGAAGCAAAGCTATGTTAGAAGATTGTGAGTTTAGCTTCATGATTTTCGTAGAATTTAGAGTTCTGTATGCCAGTTACAGTCACATTCCTCGGCGCCGCAGGCACCGTCACAGGTTCAAAGTATCTCGTCTCGGACGGCTCGCGATCAGTTTTGATAGACTGTGGCATCTTTCAAGGAGAGCGATCGTGGCGCGAGAGAAACTGGGACAAGCCGCCGTTTTCACTGGCTGATGTCGATGCGGTCCTGCTAACCCACGCGCACATTGATCACACGGGTATGCTACCGCGCTTTCACGCCCTGGGACTTCGTGCTCCTGTATGGTGCTCGCCGGCAACGGCTGAACTAACCAGGTTATTACTGATCGACAGTGGTAGGCTCCAGGAAGAAGAAGCGTCATTTCGAGCTGAACACAAACGCTCCCGCCACTCTCCACCCCTGCCACTCTACACAGAGGAACAGGCGAAATCTGCCGTAACAGCGCTCAAACCTACGCCAATTAACACCTCAACACAGGTGGCACCAGGCATAGTCGCGGAATGGTCGCTTATGGGGCACATACTCGGTGCCTGTTCGATTAATCTTACAATAGGTGGCAAGCGCATCGTTTTTTCTGGGGATGTGGGCCGGTACAACCAGCCGATCCTAGTCGATCCAACCCCCGTTCCCATGGGAGACTTATTACTTATTGAGTCAACCTATGGCGACCGCCTTCACGGTTTTGAGCATGATCCGCACGAAGTACTCGGAGAGATTATATCCCGAACTGCAGCCCGTGGGGGAGCGGTGATTATTCCCAGTTTTGCAGTCGGAAGAACACAAACAATCCTCTTTTATTTACGAGAACTAAAGGCGACTAAGCGGATTCCGGATATTCCAGTGATTATCGATAGTCCAATGGCTCGCGACGCCACTTCGATCTATCAACATCACACAAACGAGTACGACACTGCAGCTCTGGCTCTTATCAAAAAGGGATATCAGCCGTTCCATGTCCCTAAGATGTATTTCACCCGTGAGCGATCTGAGTCGATTAAATTGAATTCCATTCATGAACCGATGATCATCATATCCGCAAGTGGAATGCTCAGTGGGGGTCGCATCTTGCACCATTTGAAGCATCGAGTCTCTGATGAGCGCAACACGATTCTCTTTGTTGGATTTCAGCCACCTGGATCGCGCGGAGATTGGATGAAGAGCGGTCATCCAACTATGACGCTGTTCGGAGAAGAGGTACCAGTACGCGCAGAGATTAGTGAGATGAGTGGGCTCAGCGCCCACGGTGATCGCGATGAGCTTTTACGCTGGTGTCGTTCTTGTACCGGGACTCCCGGTAAGGTCGCTATCGTTCACGGTGAGCCTGAAGCTGCTACCGCTTTTGGCAAAACCCTTAACAAGGAATTAGGCTGGAGTACAACTGTCCCGGGGTACGGGGACGTGATAACTGTCTAGGTACTAGTGGCGTGGTACGACCACGGGAACACCATTGCGGTACTCTTTCAGCACACAGGTGGTCTCGATGTTTCTAGAGTTATTTGCCGAAATGGTTCCGGTGGCTCCAGCATAGCTGCGCAACGAGTTAAAGTGTCCCACAATTTCTTCCGCGTTCGGCTTACGCCCTAATCGCTCGATTAACTGGCCAAGGATTGAGATGAGATCGTAACCAAATGGCGCACGATACGAGCGCTCACCGGTAAAGCGTGCTGCAAAGCGATCGATGAACCACCTCTGAGTGTCAAACTGAGCGACATAAGGGCGGCCCTCTAGATTGACTGGTGGCTCCATCCCGTCAAAGTACCCAGTAATCGGGGTTGAGATTCTTCGTTCACTCAGACGCCTCATCGTTTCGATGAGCGATGGCCCGAAGTGCAGCATCAGGAGATAGTCTGAAGGTGTAGCGAGCAACTTAGCGAGCGATAGCTTGATATCGCCGGCAGACCCGAGAAACTCTATATCCCTCACCACCTCTATTTTGTAGAGCGAAGCTACCGTTAAAAGATACTCACGTGCTAGTACTCATCCAGCACTTGATGCATCGGTCATGACTGCAAGCTTTCTGACACCCCGCGACCGCAAGTACTCCAGCGTTGCACGCACCCACGTCTCATAAGTGCTCTCAAAGGTAAACGTGTGTGGGAACTCCTGCGCCACGCGGTGATTCCACCGAATACTAAGGTGCGGAGTCCTTTTCTGCTCGGCGATCGGGGCAACAGCTTCTGCGGTGTCCCAGAGGCTTACTATCAGGTCAACTCGATCTCTGTTGATAAGCTTCTGCGCGGCGGTCGCTGCAATCCGAGGTAGGAGCTGTGTATCCTCAGCGACAAAGGAGAGCTTAACCCCGCGCCGGGCAAGATCCTCTTGCGCCATTGTCGCTCCACGCTGAATATCTAGGCCGTATCGCGCCGCCTCGCCGCTTAGCGGCAGAGCCAGCCCTACGACCAGGCCTGATTCATCGGCTTGCGCGATTGGAGATAGGAAAGCCAGAAGAGCTACCGCCAGGCACACCAAGAATCGGACTACTTCAAAGGAGCGGTTCACAGCGATCACTACCGATAGTGGTTGTAATAACGAGATTGCTCTCGTGCAGGGGTATCGACTGACTTGCTCATTCCCGCCGGCAATGACCATACGACCTATCCCGCAATCGCCGAGCAGATCCGCCCAAACACCTCTTCAACACTCCCGACACCATCTACCTCTCGAAGACACCCGTGCTCCTTGTAGAAGGCTGCTACCGGCGCTGTCTGGTTCAGGTACACCTGGAAACGGTGCGCCGCAACTTCAGCCGAGTCATCAGAGCGAGTAGACTGACCTGCCCCGCCACGATGACGAATACGATCCATAATCACCTGTTGAGGGACCGCTATCTGCACTACGTCGGTCAACGGCGTCGCCATCCTAGCCAAGATCGCATCTAGCAACTCTGATTGATTAACGGTACGAGGAATCCCATCCAAGAGGAATCCGCTAGCGCAGTCAGGACGGCCGAGGCGATCCTGAACTATCTGCATAATCAGTTCATCTGCAACGAGCTCACCGGCATCGAGGGTTGCCTTAACCTTCAAACCGAGCGTCGACTGTGCTGCAACCTGCTCTCGCAGCATCTCGCCCGTTGAGATGTGCGGGATCTTGAATTTCTTCGCAATCAATACAGCCTGAGTGCCCTTACCGGCCCCAGGAGGGCCCAACAGAACGATACGCATAGAATCCCCCACGCCTCACCATTCACACGAAATTAAATCTCTTATAGCGAATTAGCGACGAACCAGACGATTACGAGTATAGCTCGCTGACCCCACCCCGCCACGGACCTTAGAAGACTTTGACATAAAGGCCTCGTAGTTGCGGGCAACCAACATCGATTCGATCTGCGAAGCCGTGTCAAGGGTTACACCAACAACGATCAGAATCGCGGTACCACCAAAGACATAAGCAAACTGCGAAGCACCCATCTCAAGGTAGATCACTTGAGGCAGCACACACACTAGCGATATGTAGATAGCTCCCCAGAGTGTCAAGCGAGTCAGCACACTGTAGAGATAATCAGCTGTCTCGGCACCCGGACGAACCAGCGGAATAAACCCTCCGTTTTTCTTGAGGTTATCCGCCACTTCGGTGGGATTAAAGACAACGGCCGTATAAAAGAAGCTAAATAAAACAATCAGAGCTACAAATATCGACTCATAGCCCCAAGAGCCTGGGGTAAAAAACTTTCCAAACGATGAGATATCCGCTCCTGGGATCACCGTCACGATTGTCGCCGGTACCATTAAAATAGCAGAGGCAAAGATCGGAGGGATAACTCCTGCCATATTAACCTTGAGAGGCATGTACTGAGTTTGCGCTTGGGTCATGCGCTTACCTACCATCCTTCGAGGGTACTGAATCGGAATTTTTCTGTGAGACCGCTCTACGTACACAATCGCGTAAATAGAGAGAATAGAGAAAAGGATCAGAGCTATAATCGTAAACGGAGATACCTCTCCCGTACGAGCTAATTCAACAGTTGATCCGAACACCGATGGCATCCTGGCGGCGATACCAGCAACGATGATGATACTCGTTCCATTTCCCAATCCGCGCTCGGTGATCTGCTCGCCCAACCACATCACAAAGGCTGTTCCCGCTGTTAGCGTCACCATGGTAATCAACTCAAACCCAAGACTCGGCACAGCCAGGCCCTTCGACTCGAGCGCTCGCGCTATCATGTAGCTCTGAAATAACGCCAATAGAATCGTTCCCTGGCGCGTGTATCTGGTAATCACTCTGCGGCCGGCGTCCCCCTCCTTCTTGAGGTTCTCAAGATAAGGAAAACTTGGCGTTAAGAGCTGAATAATGATCGACACCGTGATGTATGGCGAAATACCGAGGGTAAAGATCGAGAACTGCTCAAGAGCTCCTCCTGAGAAGAGATTTATGAGCCCAAAAAGAGTGTTGGCATTTGACTCGAACATCTGCCGAATCTTATCTACGTCAACTCCAGGAGTTGAAACAAAAACACCGAAACGATACACCGCAAGCATACCGATGGTGAAAAGAAGCCTCTTTTTTAGCTCCGGTATCTGAAAAACTGCTAACAAGCCATTCATGAGATCCTCATTGGGATAAGTATTAAGACGGCAATTAAATATCCGACGATACTCCCTACTTTGTCGAGTGCCGTCTCAATTGTGTTTTATCACTTTTGCGCGCCCGCGCCCCTTTCTTCCTTATTAACTGCTATTTCAGGATGAAATACGCTCGCCGCCGGTACTATACGCGCAAAAGCCCTGCGAGCACAGTCGGAATGAGGTAAAATATTTATAGCGCACAACAAAAATCCGCTGTGCTTGGTGATATCCTAAATTCGGCAGTTGCGGCTCTGAAAATGGCGCATATGACTAAAAACACCTTGTCTTTTGAATTTTCGGTGCTCACCCTGACGGTGCCAGGGTTGCGCCTCCGAAAAGTTCAACATACTTCGTGCTTTTAGTGATCTGCACCATTCTCATCCGCCTTAACTGCCGGATTTAGGATTATAAATCCGTAGCGAAATACCGGCTTTGGGGAAATGTTATCGATTCGCGGATGCGAATCAAAACAACACCCCATATTGATGCGGAGCGAAAAACGTGTCCTGCGACCTTTTGCTTGGCCTGGAGTCGAGTATCTTTCGATACGCTCTCAGAAAATCAGAAGGACCGCTGAGTACTCCTCTTAGAGAGCACCCGAGCGGTCCTACACACGACGCAAATGGCTCTACGTCCTATGGACTCTCACACCACCTATACAAGCTCCACTGTGCCGCCAGCAGCCTCCACGAGGGCCCTAGCCTGAGCAGATATAGCGTTGACCTTGACGTGCAGCTTTTTCGTTAGCTTCTCTACGTCAGAGAGAACCTTAACTCCGGCACGCTCGCTACTCTTCTTGGCATATCCAAGCGACTGGATCTTGGCGATATCTACTGTTGTTCCGTTCTCAAGGCGCTCAAGCACCGACAGCCTAACTACTGAGTAGACGTTACTTCCACGAACTGACACCCGCGAGGTAAAGCCCACCTTCGGAAGACGGCGATACAGGGGCATCTGACCTCCCTCAAACCCTGGTCGAATACTGCCACCCGAGCGTGCTGTCTGTCCCTTGCCGCCCTTCCCGGATGTCTTTCCGTGACCAGACCCTTCTCCACGCCCTACACGCGTCCGTAACTTACGAGCGCCCTGCATCGGCTTTAATGTATCTAGAGTTAAAACTTTCTTACTGGCCATGATTGACCTCACCACCTACACGAAAAATTACTTAACTGGAGTTACCTCAACGAGGTGCTTCACAGTGTCTAACATACCCTGCACACTGGGATTCAGCGTCAGCTCTTTTTGCTTGCCGATTGCTCCCAATCCGATCGCCTTCAATGTTCTGACCGTAGTCGGGTTCCTGCCGATCTGACTTCTTACCTGCTTAACTCTTACCTTGCTCATATCTATCCTACTTCCGACTTAACTAGAACGGGTGATACCCCATCTCCTCAAGCTTGAGCCCACGTATTGCTGCAACTACCTCGGGCTCCTCTAGATCAAGAAGTCCCGCCAGGGTAGCTCTCAGAACATTTTGTGCAGTGCTCGAACCTATGCACTTTGTACGGATATCCTTTATACCACATACATCCATGATGGCCCGTACAGCTGCTCCCGCGATAACTCCGGTTCCCGGAGCCCCAGGCTTGAGGATCACTGTGCTGGGCCCAGATTTACCGATGATATCGTGCGGAATAGAAGTACCTTTCAGCGGTATCTTAACTAGCCGTTTGCGCGCCTGCTCTGACGCCTTACGAATAGCATCAGGAACCTCTACCGACTTGCCGAGACCAAATCCTACGTGTCCACGACCGTCACCTGTAACTACGAGCGCGCTAAAGCTGAAGCGCCGACCGCCCTTGACCACCTTAGCAACTCGATTGATCCCCACAGTCTTATCTGTGAGCTCACCGCACTGCTCTACTGTTACCCTTCGCGCATCGAGTTTTTTCTTAAATGCCATACATCACCGACTAAAAATTCAAACCACCCTCACGCGCACCATCTGCTAGCGCCTTGACCCTGCCCGCGTACAGGAACCCGTTACGATCGAACACAACCTGGCCGACTTTAGCTGCCTTGCTTCGCTCAGCTAGCACCAGTCCGACAGCACGTGCCGCCAATACCGACTTTGTACTTCCCTTGGCTTCCTCTGCTGCACTGGCCAACTTCTGCACAGCTGCCTGCACTTCCTTATCAAGAGTTGATGCGCTCGCTATAGTGCGATGACCCTCGTCCACAATCAGCTGAGCGTACGTGTGCTTTGAGCTTCTGAAGATACTCAACCGCGGCTTCTCAACAGTGCCAACTACTTGCTTACGAATACGTAGCTTCCTCTTCTCTCTCGAGGTGCTTGCTACCTTTTTACCCTGCGTTGCCATACGGCCCTCACTCCTTATGCCTTCTTCTTGAACACCTTATTTCTTACCGGTCTTACCAGCCTTACGACGAATCTTCTCATCGGAGTATTTTATACCCTTTCCAAGATACGGCTCAGGAGGCTGAACATCACGAACTTTAGCGGCGAATGTCCCTAGAATCTCCCTGTCGCTTGACTCAAGCTCCACCACGTTCTTGTTCACAGTGCACTTGATCGCATCCGGAACCTGCATAGTTACATCGTGGGAGAAACCCACCGCGAGCACCAGATTTTTACCCTGCAACTTGGCTGTGTAACCGACTCCGTTCAACTCCAGAGTCTTCTTCCAACCCGTGCTGACACCCTTGACCATATTGTTGATTGTGGCACGTGCAGTACCGTAATCAGCCTTGGCCTGAGCGTCAGAGCCCGTCATCGAAACAACGAAGCTACCGTCCACTAACTCTACTTTGATCCCCGGTCGCACTGCAAATGACAGCTTCCCCTTGGGACCCTCTATCGAGACTACGCTACCTGATACTGCGCCCTTAACTCCCTGAGGGAGCGCCACCGGTAATTTGCCTATACGTGACATACAACACCTCTTTCGAACTACCCGATCAGGGCGATTACTTCCCCACCCACCTTGCTCTTACGAGCCTCGCTGTCAGTCATTAGCCCCTTGGAAGTGGAAACTATCGCCACACCAAGACCACTGCTGACCTTAGGCAAACTCTCTGACTCGAAATACTTACGGCATCCAGGCTTTGACACCCTCTCTGCACGAGAGATAAGCGGCTTTCCGCTTGCGTAGTACTTGAGACCTACACGGATTGCCGGCTTCTTGTTGACATCTTCTGCCGATTCGAACCCCTCGATCAACCCTTCCCGCTTTAGGACCTCCAAGACGCTCTTGTTCATCTTCGATGAAGTCACCAACACCGATCTATGGCCAGCGCGCTGTCCATTTCTAATTCTGGTGATCATGTCTGATACGTGATCATTTATCATATCATTCTACCTCGATAATTCATCCGGCTCGATTAATTCTTACGAAACGGCATGCCCATAAGTTCAAGAAGCTCAAATCCCTCTTCGTCTGTCTTTGCGCTCGTCACAAAAGTGATATCGAGGCCACGAATCTGGTCCAGCTTATCAATCTCGATCTCTGGGAACACGATCTGCTCTTTAATACCCATCGTGTAGTTTCCACGCCCGTCGAAGCCCTTACGCGGAACTCCTCTAAAATCTCGAACGCGCGGCAACGCCACTGCGATAAAGCGATCAAGAAAATCATACATGCGGCGCTTACGCATCGTCACCATAACTCCGATCGGCAACCCCTCGCGCAGCTTGAATGCAGCGATCGACTTCTTTGCCCGTGTCACTACTGGCTTTTGGCCACTGATGCGGGTCATCGCATACTCTACGAACTGAATCGCCTTTGAGTTGTTGACCGCATCTCGGACGCCCGAGTTAAGCACGATCTTCTCAATTTTTGGCACCTGCATCGGTGAAGAATAATTAAACTTCTTCATCAACGCGGGAACCACTACCTGTGTGTAATGTTCAGCTAACCGATTCATACCACCTCTACTTCGCCTCAAGCTGGACAAACTTATCAGTCTTGGGGTCTCTGTACCCACGAACTCGCTTCCCATCCTTTGCCACTTCCTTGGACAAACGAACCGGTCGCTTTAATGACTCTACGTAGTACATTACATTTGAAATGTGTACTGACTTCTCAACAGAGATCTTACCACCCTGCTCACCTGGAGTGGCCGCCCTTTTATGACGCACGAACAGGTTGAGCCCATCTAGGATCACTCGGTCACCTTTATCGCCGACAATCGCCTTGATCTTGGAGACTTGCCCCTTGATCGGCCTCTTGGACTTATTTCCACCGGCGATCACCATCACCGGGTCGCCCTTCTTGAGGAAGGTCGGGACCTTCTTCACTTCTTGTTTCTTTAGCTTCTTCGCAGCCACGACACACTCCCTAACTACTTATAGAACCTCTGGTGCCAACGAAACGATCTTCATGAACTTCTTGCCTCGAAGCTCACGAGCCACCGGTCCGAAAATACGAGTTCCGAGTGGTTCCGATGAATCGTTGATGAGAACGACACTGTTATCGTCAAAACGGATGTACGAGCCATCCTCTCGGCTCACTTCCTTTGCGGTGCGCACCACTACCGCCTTGTGCACCGAACCCTTGGCGATCTTGGAATTAGGAGTCGCCTCCTTAACTGCAACTACTATCACGTCTCCAACACTTGCGTATCTTCGACGGCTGCCTCCAAGCACCTTCACACACACCACTCTTCTGGCACCCGAATTATCTGCAACATCGAGTAAAGATTTAAGCTGAATCATAACCTCGTACCGCCCAATTATACCTATCTGCTATCGTCTAAGCCTGTTACTACTCTGCCTTCCTTAGGATTGACTCTAACTTCCAGCACTTGAGCTTGCTCAATGGCCGCGTCTCTACGATCCTCACCCGGTCACCGACGGCCCCTTGGTTTGCCTCGTCATGCGCGTAGAACTTCTTGGTCCTACGAACAAACTTGCCGTAGGCTGCGTGGCGAACCTGTCGTACCACTGCCACTACGATGGTCTTGTCCATCTTGCTGCTCACAACGATGCCTTCCTGGGTCTTGCGGAGCCCTCTGGAGGACGCCGTTGCTGTTGAGGTCTCGCCTCCTGTTGTTTTGTTGGCTTTTGGTGCCTTTTTCTTTGTCTCTGCCATACTACGTCCTAGCTCTTTATTATGTCCTAGCTCTGCTATGTTCTAAATCTGCTATCTCTCAGTTCTATCGTGTACCAGCTCTAATAAACTAAGTGACTGACATCACTCAGATAAATCCCACCAGAGCTATGCCCCCTTCTTGCTTGTTAACGCCGTCTGAACCCGCGCAAGCTGCCGCCTCGTCTGGCCAAGCAAGTGCCCCTTGTCAAGCTGCTTCGAAGCTTGCTTGAAGCGCAGCCGCATCAGCTCTTCGGCTAACTTGTTAGCCTTTTCCTGGAGCGCTGCGGCATCCATACCATTGATTTCCTTGAGAAAATCCTTGCGTTTCATAATACATCTCTACTTCAAACTAGGCCTCACCGGCTTCTTAGTCGACTTCGACAAAAACGAGGCCGCACTATGCCGGTTTCTCAGCTTTAAATCAAGTTACTGCTCCGAATGACCACCTTTGTCTTAATCGGCAGCTTAGCCGCTGCAAGCTCAAGTGCCTCTACAGCTATCTTCTCCGCAACTCCCGTTACCTCGTACATCAGGCGACCAGATTTTACCTCAGCTACCCAGGTCTCTACTGAGCCCTTTCCTTTACCCATTCGCACTTCCGCTGGCTTCTTGGTAAGTGGCTTATCAGGGAACACCTTAATCCACACCTTTCCACCACGCTTTAGGTGACGAACCATGGTCTGACGGGCCGCCTCAATCTGACGATTTGTGACCCAGCCGGCCTCCATAGCCCTTAGTCCAAACTCACCGAACTCCAAGGTGCACCCGCGGGTCTCCTTGATCTTCAAGTGCCTGTAAAGCTTCATCTGCTTGCGATATCTAGGTTTCTTTGGCTGTAACATACACTACTCCGAAAACTATCCTTGACGGATGCGAGCCCCCGTTTCCAGGGCCACTACATCTGAATCGCCTCTGCTGCCGGTTCCTCACCAGGGGCGAACTTCTCTCCCTTAAATACCCAAACCTTCACTCCGATGATGCCGTATGTGGTGCTTGCCTCAGCAAACCCGTAATCGATATCAGCGCGCAGAGTGTGGAGCGGCACACGCCCCTCTTTGGTAGCTTCAGTTCGTGCGATTTCGGCACCATTTAAACGACCCGAGACACGAATCTTAATACCCTCGGCACCTACTCGCTGCGCTCTACCGACGGCGTCCTTCATCGCCCTACGGAAATTGACACGGCGCTCTAACTGAAATGCTATCCCCTCGGCGACTAGCTGGGCATCCATATCTGCCTTGCGAGCCTCTATGATGCTCAAGTTTACATCACGCTTTACGAGGTTCTTTAGATCGCGACGAAGATCCTCAATGTCCTTGCCCTTCTTACCGATCACGAGACCTGGTTTAGCTGTGAAGATATTGATCTTAACCCTCGCTGCAGCACGCTCAATCTCAACTTTAGCAATACCTGCTGCCTGCAGCTTGGCCTTCACAAACTTGCGAATCTTTACATCTTCGCCGATATACTTGGCGAATTCACGGCTAGCAAACCACTTCGACTGCCAGCCTTCAATAATCCCAACTCGCAACCCACGAGGACTAACTTTCTGTCCCATAAAAGAACTCCCTTCCTACAAACTTACTTCTCACCGACCACTATCGTCATGTGTGACGAACGCTTACGGATCGGCGTAGCCCGTCCGTGCGCGGCTGGCATAAAACGCTTCAGCGTGCGCCCTTCATCGACCCAGCTCTTGGTAACCCAGAGACGATCAACATCTGCACGCGACTGCTCGCGAGCGTTTGCTATCGCAGATTGAAGAAGCTTGTGAGCCAGCTTGGCTCCCTTCTTGGGCGAAAACTGAAGTATCGCCAAAGCCGGCTCTACCTGCTTACCCCTGATCAGGTCCACTACAAGGCGAGCCTTGCGGGGCGACATACGAATATGCCGCAACGTTGCTGACGCGACCTCTGCATTCTTGTTTTCTTGTTTTTGTGTCTTCTTAGCCATAGCCGACTACCTTCACTGGACTTCTAAATACACCGAATCTTAAAACCTTATCAGGCTGATGCTGCCTTCGCTGAGTGACCATGGAACGTACGAGTCGGAGAAAACTCCCCAAGCTTGTGTCCTATCATGTTCTCTGTAACGAATACCGCGTTAAACTTCTTGCCGTTGTGGACTGCAAACGTCAACCCGATCATATCGGGAGTGATCGTCGAACGACGCGACCAGGTCTTGATCGGCCCCTTATGAGCGCCGGACTTGGCACGCTCAATCCACTTTAACAGGCTATTATCTACAAATGGTCCCTTCTTAATGGAACGAGCCATGGCTTCCCCCTAATTCCTTACTTACTACGTCTACGAACGATAAACTTCTGAGTACGCTTGTTGGTTCGTGTCTTGAGACCCTTAGCCAACAATCCAGTACGCGAGCAAGGATGCCTACCACCCTTAGACTTACCTTCACCTCCGCCCATCGCATGATCAACTGGGTTCTTCGTCACTCCACGGTTGTGTGGGCGACGATTGAGCCAGCGACTACGACCAGCCTTACCGATAACCTTATTTTGATGATCGGCATTGCTTACTGAACCGATTGAAGCGTAGCACTCAAGCGATACTTTACGCATCTCGCCTGAAGGGAGCTTTACCGTTGCGTAATCACCCTCCTTAGCTACCAACTGAGCTGCTGTCCCCGCTGACCGGACGATCTGCCCGCCTCCGCGAATCTTTAGCTCGATGTTGTGAATGTTCTCACCGAGAGGAACTGACCTAAGCGGCAGCGCGTTACCCGGCTTGATCTCCGCATCCGGCCCGGCACTGATAACCTGCCCTACAAACAAACCCTGCGGAGCAAGGATGTAACGCTTGTCACCATCTGTGTAGGTTACAAGAGCAATGCGAGCCGAACGATTTGGATCGTACTCAACTGTCGTTACAGTACCCTTGATTCCCACCTTTTCACGGCGAAAATCGATCACACGGTAGCGTCGCTTATGCCCACCACCCTTATTGATGTTTGTGTTGCGGCCGTAGTTGTTACGTCCTCCCGTACCAGAATACTTAGCCAAAAGGCCCTTCTGAGGGCGATCTGCCGTAATCTCCGAGAAGTCCGTTACGGTGAGAAAACGGCGACTCGGCGTAATTGGTCTAAACGTCTTGATAGCCATAGGTCACTCTCTCTAGTCTTATAAACCCTCTACGAGGTCAATCTTGCTGCCCTCTACTAACGACACGTAGGCCTTCTTGTAGCCTGCGCGTTTGCCGGTTCCGCGCATAGAACGCTTCAACTTTCCTTGAAACGTACATGTGCGGACCTCGTCCACTTTGACTGAGAACACACGCTCTACAGCCGTCTTAATCTCTGTCTTGGTCGCCCTCGGGTCTACGCGAAATGTCACCACTTTGCCCGACTCGCCAACTAGCGCGCTCTTCTCGCTAATCACCGGCGACAGTAACACCGCGTAGTCATGGACTCGAGCGGCTGCATTCTTTTGAACTTTCTTTGCCATATATCCACCCAATCTAAACTACGCTGCTGATACGTTACCGGCCCTTGCCTCAAGAGCTGCCATCGCAGACTGAACGCACACTACCTGAGTGCTGTTCACTAAATCGTACACGTTGACACCAGCAACTGGCACTACGGTTACCCTATCGATGTTACGCAACCCCAACGAAAACTTGGTCTTCTCATCCGAATTTTCATTTGGCACTACCACTAGTACCTTCTTGCCATACACACCTGCGTTCTTGAGCATCGCTACAGCATCCTTGGTCTTGCCTGACGCCTGAGCCATACTCTCCACCACAACAAACGCGCCCTCGGCAGCCTTGGCTGATAAAGCGGCCTGCAAAGCTCCCTTCCTCATCTTCTTAGAGAGGCGAAACTCGTAGCTACGTGGCGTCGGACCGTGCACAACGGCTCCGCCAACCCAGAGTGGCGAGATAATCGAGCCAGCGCGCGCATTCCCTGTCCCCTTCTGCTTGAAAGGCTTCTTGCCACCACCCTTCATCTCACTACGAGTGAGAACATCATGAGTACCTGCACGCTTCTTGGCCCTCTGCCACCGAACTGTGCCGTGTACTAACTCAGCTTTTATCTGCGCCTGGAATACGGAGGGAGCAAGCTCCACAGAGCCCTTCTCCTTGCCCGATCCGTCAATTACCCGTGCGTTTGTTTTATCAGAAGTCATCGTAACTACCTCCTCTGCTCCCTACTATTTTCCACCCTTAGCGGCCTTGCGAATAACAACAAGGCTACCACGAGCGCCAGGGATTCCACCCTTCACGAGCAGAATATTCTCCTCGGGACGGACACCTACTACCTCTAAATTCTGAACAGTTACATTCTCACCGCCCATACGACCTGGCATACGTTGACCCTTGAACACACGTCCAGGGAACTTACGGCAACCGATTGCTCCTACATGCCGTCGGACCTCGTGAGTACCGCGGGTCATCGGCTGTCCCTTCATGCCATGGCGCCTAACGACTCCTTGGAATCCGCGACCGATTGAAACCCCCGATACGTCTACGGTTTCTCCGTCTTTGAAAACATCAGAAACCGTGACCTCCTTGCCTACCTCATTCCAGCCCAACCCCTGCACATCGCAGCGGACCTCTTTTACGTGGTAGAACGCACCCTGCCCGGCCTTCTTGAACTGCCCCAACTCTGCCTTGCTGCAACGCTGTGACTTCTTAGGCTCAAATCCAAATTGGACAGCGCTGTAACCGTGGACATCCTGACCACGTACATCGAGTACGTAACACGGCCCGGCCTGAATGATGGTCACAGGAATACTCTGCCCTTCTGGAGTAAAGACTTGGGTCATTCCCAATTTCTTTCCTAGCAGCCCTTCTGGAAAATGCTTTGACGTCGTCATGAAGAGGTCCCCCCTCGTTAAATACTATTGCAACTTTTTTAGTGAAGCTTGATCTCTACATCGACTCCTGTCGATAGCTCCAACTTACCAAGCTCGTCGATCGTCTGCTGAGTTGGCTCAAGGATATCCAACATCCGCTTGTGCGTACGAATCTCAAACTGCTCGCGTGATTTCTTATCCACAAAGGTAGAGCGGTTTACCGTATACTTCACAATACGTGTCGGCAACGGGATCGGCCCTGCTACTCGTCCACCTGTGCGACGAACGGTCTGCACGATCTCTGCTACTGCAGAATCAAGAAGCTTGTGATCGTACCCTTTGAGTCTAATTCTAATTAACTGCCCGCCAATCATGGCTCATCCTCACATTGAATTTATCAAATCACCGTACAAAAAAACCGTAAACACAACCTGTCAGAAACGGCCGCGACGCCCACTCACCCGTTGTTGGCGAGCGCTCGTCGCGGCTTTCGCAAGTGTTACTACTCGATAATGTCAGTAACAACTCCCGAACCTACCGTCTTGCCACCCTCACGAATAGCGAAACGAAGGGTCTTCTCGATACCGATTGGCTGATACAGCTCAACATCTAGGTTGATATGATCGCCCGGCATCGCCATCTCCACACCCTCTGGAAGCTTGATGGAACCTGTTACGTCTGTAGTTCTGAAGAAGAACTGCGGACGGTATCCCGAGAAGAATGGCTTATGACGACCACCCTCTTCCTTCTTGAGGATGTACGCCTCAGCCTTGAACTTCTTGTGAGGCTTAACGCTGCCAGGAACACAAAGGATCTGGCCACGCTCTACGTCATCACGCTTGAGACCACGGAGGAGACATCCTACGTTATCGCCTGCATGACCCTCATCGAGGAGCTTCTTGAACATCTCAACGCCAGTAACAACGGTCTTGGTAGTGTCGCGGAGACCCACGATCTCAACTTCCTCACCGACCTTGATCTTACCACGCTCGATACGTCCAGTAGCTACTGTTCCACGGCCTGCGATTGAGAATACATCCTCAACTGGCATCAAGAACGGCTTGTCGATATCACGCTGTGGAACCGGGATATACTCGTCGATAGTAGCGAGGAGCTTGTCGAAAGCACCTACGCCGATATCACTAGCCTCTCCCTGGAGAGCCTTGAGAGCGCTACCACGGATAACTGGAGTATCAGCACCTGGGAAGTCGTACTCAGAGAGAAGATCGCGAACCTCCATCTCAACTAGATCGAGAAGCTCTGGATCATCAACTGTGTCTACCTTGTTCAGGAACACAACGATCTTCGGAACTCCTACCTGACGAGCCAAGAGGATGTGCTCACGAGTCTGGGGCATCGGACCATCCGACGCACTTACTACGAGGATTGCACCGTCCATCTGAGCGGCGCCAGTGATCATGTTCTTTACATAATCAGCGTGGCCTGGGCAATCTACGTGAGCATAGTGACGGTTGGCCGTCTCGTACTCAACGTGCGCACTTGCGATCGTTACAGTCTTGGAATCGTCACGAACAGTTCCGCCCTTAGCGATATCCTTGTACGACTTAACAGTCGCAAGGCCCTTGGCTGCCTGAACCGCTACTAGCGCGGCTGTAGTCGTGGTCTTACCATGGTCAACGTGACCGATAGTACCAACGTTTACGTGTGGTTTGGTTCTATCAAATTTCTTGTTAGACATTATTCTCTCCGGTTTAGTTAGAACACCATTTAAAACATCACTTGCTCACTACACTCTCCGCGACGTGTGTCGGCACGGGTGCATAGTGGTGGTACTCCATAGTGAAGGTGGCTCGCCCCTGTGAGTTTGAGCGGAGATCCGTCGAATAACCGAACATTTCGGCCAGAGGAAC
>JBKCMS010000004.1:0-2538 GCA_046300175.1 Pseudomonadota bacterium
GTGTTAAGCGGATAAAATGACAGGTTTGAGATCAGTAGATCGCTGGCGTTCGCCACACGTGGCAATACAGCTGCTAGTAGCAGAAGTATTTGAGATAAAAGTACTCGCTTTATGAATCTCATTACGCAAATGACACGCAAACGGGTTTGTTTTACAGCTCAGGGAAACTTTCAGTTTACCATGTAGGAATCGACTTAAATTCGATCCCTCTTTAGGGTTAAGCTCTAATTATCATAAGATTGCAAGCTAAGTTGCTCAATCAGGTAAGTTGGGGTCACTATAAGTTAGCTCCCCCCTACCACCGCCGAGAAACCACTATCTGTCCCTGGGCCAACATCGTAGCCACCATCGTTGCCAGCCCGCACGTAGCAGCGGATGTATTTACCGACATCGCCTGCGGCTAGGGTGTAGCTGCTTGATGTGGCGCCTGAGATGTTTGTTTCGTTTAGCCCTGAATTGTTATCGCTTCTTGTCCACTGGTACGAGTAGTAGATCGTGCCGTTACTGCCCGATGAGAATGGCGCGTCTAGACCCCAGGTACCGGTTGTAACGCTTAAGGTTTGGCCTTGAGTGGCGGTGCCGCTTAGGACTGGGGCTACTGTGTTGATGGGTTCGGGGCCTAGGCGGAGTTCGTTAATTTCGGCTTTGCTTAGGGCGCGGTTGAATACCATTGTTCCGGCTATGCCACCGTCCCAGTAGTGAGGACTCCATCCGGCAAGAGTGCGCAATCGCCCGATCAAAAACCTATTCACACCACTACTAAAAGTTACACTAGTAGTGTGAGTTGCTTCGAGCGCGCCATTTATAAAGAGCTTCTTTGAAGTATCTGATTCAAATACCGCAGCACTGTGAGTCCAGTTGCTTGTGCTTATTGTAGATGTTCCAGTGGTGTCGGTGTAAGTCGTATTTCTGAGTAATAGCTGCATCTTGCCAGTGGTTGCGAGTGCTAAAACGTAGTACACATTATTTGCGCTATTGTTAAGTAGTGACATCGGCGCTCGGCCAGCGCCCCATGCCTCAGGAACGGTATATAGATCAGGCCGAAAAAACGACACCATCGTAAATGGAAACGCGGTCACCCCAGCATTCGAAGCAACATCGACGTAATCATCACTTCCGTCGAAGTCAAGCGCGCTTGGTAGCCAACTGTTGGGGCCAGTGGTGATTGTTGGATTTGATCCCATGCCAATAATCGTACCATTTCTTGCCCTTGACGATGAATCCGTTGCTGCGGTGCCGATTGTGTCCTGCAGGTTCCACATCCCTTGTAGGAATACGTCTTCGATGTTTGTGCCAAGTCCGCTTAGCGCATTAAAACTAATCACTGAGTCACCTGTTGCCGAGCGCACTCCGCGTCCTCCGTAGGTTCTATTTCTAGTGGTTGTGCGCGCCGCTGCAAAAATACGATCGGAGACGCGCATAACTGAGGCGCCGTCTCTCCAGGCGCCTCCCCTAAACCCCACAGAATCCTGCGTGGCTGGCCACCCCGCTTCGTCTGTTATGCCCGCTGAAGAGATCGATCCGTCGCCGTGGACGTACCCTTTAAATGCAAGACTTACATTCCTTGAGATATTGATGGGGCGCTCGTACACATTACCCGACAGCTCCATCGCTCCGTAGTAGCCAGCCCCTGATCCCTCTCTGGTTGTCACACCTTTAGCGAAGCTTCCCACCCTGAGAGGTCCATCAAGAAAAGATCCCCAGGAGTAGCAGGCGTTCGATCCAGCTTGGCCCCGTTCGGTCACTAGACCGGAATCGGTAATGCTACTTGCATGAGTAGAGTTAGTACTACCCCAGGCATACTCGCCAGCCACTGCAGTTAGCGGCCCTCTAGCCGCCTTTTCGAACTCAAGCTCACTCATCGGTCGTAGGCCAGCCCAATCGAGGTAAGCAAGCAGATCGTCGGAATTCAAAAAGTTCATCGCTACAGCAGCGTGGTTATTACCACTACCCTGGTTGGCGTTAGTTGCGTCTCCGCTGGTCCAAGTTATGGCGTTTCGGTGGGTTAAAACATCTCCGGTTTGTGTGGTGATATCCCGAGCGGTTTTCTGAGTAGATGTTAGAGTATTAAAGAAAGCCACCCACTGCCCCTGGCTTATCTCTCCCTTCATTATATAGAATCCACCGAATCCCTTCGGAAAGGCTAAAGGTATGGTAAAGGCGGCCCCTGTAGCGAACTCACCACTCCCAGCGGTTGTATTAGTGTGATAGTATCCATTAGAGGCTACGTTTGAAACATTGATGGGGTTTTCCGAAGTAATATACCACGGATCATCATCAGAGCTTCCCTGCTTAAAGCGGAATTGGCTCGTGCTCGCGCCATCCCCAGCATAAAAAGCCCCCTGCGGCACATACACCATCTCTATTCCAAACAGTCGTATCTCAATCGTGTCAGTCGAGGCAGCGCCGATATCGGCGTAGTTCCAACGCAGCTTTGTCAAATAGGCGTTAAATGCGCCTGTGCCGTCGTTGGTGCGATATATGAAGGCTCCTACTGCCGGATTGTCGGTAGCGTGGTGCGCGGCAGTGGAATCTACT
>JBKCMS010000005.1:0-13876 GCA_046300175.1 Pseudomonadota bacterium
ACCCCACTAGACATCTGGAGACCCAGAAGGCTCTACTAGAGATAGGCATAAAGGCTTTGAGATATATGGCAGAGAAAGACGGCAAGAAGGTAACCCTCAACAAACCATTCCGCACGCCAGATGGCCCAAAGAAATTCTCTGTGTATGTAAGGAACGACAAGGGCAATATCGTCAAGGTCAACTTCGGCGACCCAAACATGGAGATCAAGAGAGATGACCCCGAGCGCAGGAAGAACTATCGCGCTCGGCACAACTGCGACGACCCGGGGCCCAAGTGGAAAGCCAACTATTGGTCGTGCAAGATGTGGAGCGGAAAGAGCGTCTCTGACGTTTTAAAGAAGAAGTAGTAGCTCTTCTCTAGCGCCGGTCACGCCGCTTATTAAACTCTCTCTGTAGAGCTCGAAACTCATGAAGCATCTGCGCCATGTTGGGGCACCGTTTATCGGCAAAACGATATACTACGTTTTTGATAAACTCCTCTGGTGTGTGAGCGCAGATAAGAGAACACTCTCCATGAGGCGCGTGAGCTGCAAGCGTTTGAGACCTGCGCTTGTCGTATTGAGCTGCAAGCTCTTGGGCTAATGCTTCAAGAATCTGCAGCTTGCTGCGCCTGTTGAGCCTATGCACAATTGGCATAATGTCCCTAAGGCCATCGGTTAAGAACTCCCGGCGTAAAGAGATTGGATGATACTCGACGAGTGTGTCGCCTACGCGAAAGTCAAACACCGCACGCCCGATGGGGATTTGAAACGATACACCTTCGCAGCCTTTCCAGCCCGTGTATTTTTCAAGCAGCTTCGCACACGCATACTCGCTCAAGCTTTCAAACGACAGCGGTGCCTCTGGCTTCCTTGGCAACGTCTCACCTTTTAAGACATTGCTCTCTATTACGTTTTTGGCGCGGTCTTGCTGAACCAATTCTCGTGCAGTCTTCTAATCGCATCGTTGGCAGTTTTGCCGTTTGCAGAAACGACTAATCGCTCATCCTTATCGTAGATTTGAACTATCCAGATTTCGGTGTCGATTTTACTTTTGCGCGATCCGGCGATGAAGTCGATAGACACCGCGAGGCCGTTATCTTTCGCGATGGAGACCAGCGTTGAGAGCTTATCAACAGATGGAGCGTCAAAGATCCGAGTCAGCACTTGCTACCCTCCTGGTCATCGTATATGTATGTAGTAGGCAATTCATAAACCAACGCTTATGGCAGCCTGTACAAGTAGTATCTCACAAGTAGCCTACGGCGTGTCAGCCCGATTGTGAGAGCTCTCAAGATTTCTTATGGATTGCCTCCTAAGAAACGTGGTTTACTTGCCCAGTTTCCCACCGCACGGAAAAAAACTGGGCTTCTTTTATCCGTGGAGGCAATATGAACAACATTCAAAGCAAGGTAGTTGCTGCAATGACGGCGTGTGGAATGGCTGCAATAGGCGAAGGCGCATTGTACTATGCGCTCTTTAAGCTAGGCATATCGCCCGATGACGCCACAATGGCCGTGCGCGAGATGCTCGACAATGGTACGTTGCGCAGAAGTGGTTGTGCTTTACTTCTGTGCGGGTATGTTCCGCAACATGCCGATGAGGGTGCCTATAGGACGGGGTCTTTTTGCAATAGTTGACGACGAGGATTTCGAGCTCGTCTCTAACTATCGCTGGCATCCGCATCGCAGCAGGGATAACGCTCTCTACTACGCTTCAACAAACGTAAAGATGCATCGCCTCGTCACCAAGGCCCCTCTGGGCGTTATGGTGGACCATATCAATGGCGATGCCCTCGACAATCGTAGGTGCAATCTGCGCCTATGCACCAATGCCCAGAACCAACAAAACACCCGCAGTCGCGGAGGTACCTCTCAGTACAAGGGAGTAAGCTTTATTGCGAAAGCCCAGAAGTGGCTTGGCTCCTTTGTTTATGAGGGGGAAAGGTATCACTGCGGGTTGTTTGAATCAGAGCAGGAGTGCGCTCGTGCAGTAGATAAGGCAAGACAAGAAGTGTGCGGAGAGTTTGCCCTCTTAAACTTTCCGCACACCGATGACTAGCCAAGTCGCCTAGCGGTCGCGAGGACCTTAGCTGAGTACTGAATGGACTCCGAGCATCGACCAACACACCTTGGCCCACCGTTGTACGCCTGGAGGGCTTTAACGATATCGCCGTTGTAGTTGCTAATCTCCTCAGAGAGAATCTTTGCACCACACCGCACATTGCTCACAATGTCCCAGAGCTGGTCGGAGTGCCGAAGTCCACAGCGCCGAGAGTTCGCGGGCATTACCTGGGCAAGCCCACGCGCCCCTACTGGCGAAAGAGCTCGTGGATTTCCCCCGCTCTCAACTTTAATCACAGCTCTAAAGAGCCTGTGGTCAATCCCATGAGCATCAGCAGCAAGGGTCACCTCATGCTCGATTACCGAGCGCGGAGCCTCGGGGCTTGCCCCCCAGAATCGGAGCAAGTGGTAGTCGAGAACACCCTTTGGCTTTACTTGCGGTGACGGTAATGTAGGGTAAATGAAAGCTGTCGCTAAAAGAAAAAGGAGGACGGCACCCCCGCCGCCCTCCTTGTTTTTAGTAGCCACCTACTTCTTGCCTTTCTCTGGGGTAGGGTGTGGCGCTGGCTGATTCGACCAGAAGGTTGTTGGGCGATTGCCCATAAACTGCACCTGGAACGCAACCCAACAGGTCATAAAGCCAACGACAAGGAATACATGGATTAACGTAGTTAAGATTCCGTGTATCGTAAAGATATTCGCTTTGATGCTTTCAAACATAATAATCTCCCTTTATTGCTACGAGCCCTGAACCTCTTGCGCCCCTTGAGGCGCACAGTTCACGAAGTAGCATTTCAGTGGAACTGCTTCGCGATAAGTGCGTTGGCTCTCTTGCCTCTCATCGATGCGAGAGATCCACGCCTTGCCACCTATCTCCATCCCGGTGCATCCCGAAACGGCAGCAGCAACAACAACCATACCAACGAACACTATCATCTTTCCAGCTTTTCTCATTTTTGCCTCCAATTACACTATTTACAGGTATCGAAATCTTCAGCGCGAAGCACCAACTGGTACTCTTCAATTAGCGCCATTGAAACTTGCAGCGGGTTGTACCCAGCATTGTAGAGCTCTTCCCAGAAGATGCCCGTAAAGCTCTCTACCTTCCTATCGATGCAGAAGTCGAGCAGCTGGTTCACCCGGCGAACCCACTCGCTGTAATCAATCCGTCGAATCATTTTTGCCTCCTTATTAAGCGGCACACTGTTGTGCTTGCTTGAGTATATGATTCGGCCAGATTGATATTTGTATCAACGGTTTTTAGCGCTTTTATAAAAAAAAGTGGCTAACGTGCTGAATGCACGCTGCCACTTTCGCAAAACCTGTGTTCTAGAGCACTATTCTTTATCCTTAGCCCTTTTGTGCAACACGCCAACAGCCAGCATCCCCAACCCTAGCGTGTCGAGAAGCGCTGCAAGTTGCTGTGCGAGGTCCTTAAGGCCCTTTGCAGCCTGGCCAATCCATGCATGTTCAGGGAATAAAGGCGCAAGACCCTCAAGCGCATGGAGCGCAGATGCAATAAGCACAAGCACCGCTCCGATGTACGTCTTTTTCCCGTCAATCTTTTTGCCAAGTGCTGTTTTTGAAAAGAGGTAAACGAGTATCTTGTTCATATCAATCTCCCTTAGAACTTCCTGATGTAGGATATCATAAAACCAGTTCCTGCTTTACAGTGCCCCCCGGCCACTGCCGGAGTGCCCCCGTTGTCGCTCTCATGCCCCGGGCAGCGTGGGGACGCCTCGCTCCACACATCCGCATCAATGGCCGCACACGAGGCGCACAGGAGCGCTATCAGCAGTCCCCAGATAGGCATGTCCCCAAGGCCTCAAGCTCCCAGCCTGTTGGCTGCTCTTTGCGCCTGTATGGCGCTATAAATGCCCCTCTGTACGATGGGTCTAGGAGGTTAAATCCATACGCCCAGTAGAATCTGGCCTCGCATTGAGATGTGGCAGCTTTAAATTGTCTTATATCCGTGCCAAGGAACGAGACGCCGTCGGTGTCACCAATGCATCGCTGCCCGGGGAGAAACTTGGGAGACTCTCCGTGCTTTTCGCAGATAAGACCCTTGAGGCACTTTTGCGTAAGGACAGAGTCGACCACCTGCTCTTGCGGGACAAACTTTAGAGCCTCCTGCAACAACACCCTTCGCGCCTTGTTCGACAATGGGCACTCAAGACAAAGGGAGTAACGCACTTGAGTCTGAGAATCTGCCGCCGCCAGTATCTTTACAGTCCTCTCGACGCTTGCTCGATAGCGCGCAAGAGTCCTCTCATTTTTTTGGAGGATTTCGCGCTCGGTCGCCTTCAATGTTCTTTTCCGAAACACGTCAAAGCGCGAGCAGACCCTTCCCCTCTCTGGGAAACACGTACCATTGGCAAAATGTACGCGCACATACTTAGGGCCATTCGCCTGTAGAAACTTTCTCACGCACTCGCATTTATATCCAAATGCGTCTGCAAGGTAGCCGATGGCTTTTACTGGCGCGGCATCGAGAGCGCGAAGAGCTCTAGAGCATGGGAAGCTTGGGTTGCATATTCCTATGTAGCTTGCCCCGTCTAATGGCTCGGCTTTAGCAACCACAGAGCCAAGAGAGAGAGCCGCGATGAGAGCTATAAATCTAATCATATGGGAACCGCTCGTGGCAGATCATGGAGATGACCCTTTCGGCCCTCCCCTTGACCTGTCGAAACCACAAAGAACCTTTAAGTCCTGACTCTACCCCAGCCCAATCATTAGCTCTAGCCGCTCGCAGGGTATTCCGAAACTGCATAAGGCGTGTCTGGCCAAGATTAAACGCTAAGTTTACCCAGCCAAGCCTTCGGTTCTCAGACCACTTGGCAAACTGATCGCCGAAGAGGCGTTGGCAGATTGAAGTGGCCGTAGCTATATCCTCATCGAGCATCTGGTAAGCAGTGGCTTTGGAAATCCCAACGTCGTCGAGGTTCCTGCCTATCCCGATTGTAAGCTTGCCCGCCGTGCAGCGATAAGGCTTCAGCCGTAAGCCCTCATCGACCTCCAGCATTTTCCTCGCTTTGTCGGCGTCCATAGCTATACCCAGGATACGAGCGCGTTGGCTCCTGTTGCAGTTCCAAGGTCAAAAAGAATCTCAAGGTACACAGAGCCACGGGTTTCCACTTGGAAACTAGCAATCGTGTCGTTTGCAGGGCTTGAAAGCTTTGAGTCTACGTTGGCCAATACCTGCGTGAGCGCGATGGTGTCGGCAAACCGCTGAGTGTTAAGCACTTCAGTAGCAGCAACGCCCAAAGCCGCTGATAGCGTACAAGCTGCCTGGGCCAGAAGAGTAGGAACCCAAAGGCCAAGCTCCGTGGGCTTCCAGCCAATTACGCGAAGGTCAAAAGTAGAATTGTCAGCACCATCACCGAATGGCACTACTTGTACCCACTCAGGGGTCTGGGTTCCAACAATAGGGTCTTGGAGGACTCCTGCGCCGGTGGGCGCGGTGAGCGTAGGCGTCCTTGCTGGAAAGGTTAGGTCGGTGCTGGCCGTTGGACGGACACGCTGAAATTTTGCTACGTATGCGCTCATTTTTGTTTGCCTTGAATTAGGTAGTCGATCTTTAACTCGATGCGGTCTAGCCGCTTGTTGAAGCCATCTACATTGGCCTCAAGCGCCGAGATCCGTTGGTTACGCTGTGAGACCTCTTGAGCCACAGAATCAAGGCGCGTTGTGAGGTGCGAAAGCCAAAAGGCTCCGATAGAGGTGATGATTCCAAGGAGACCCGAAACGATCCACCTGAATGTCTCATGGTCGACTTTGTCCATCATTTCTAGCAGGAAACCCTTAATAATCATGGCTGCATTACATTCACTGAGTCTACCTCAGTACCTGTTGTCTCATCTACCCCCTTAGGCTTGACGAGGAGCAAGAGCTTCTGCGCCAGGGCGTTAAGAAGCGCTACTGTTGACACGGCATGTTGATCTAGTGGGCTTACGCGCACGTCTCCAATAAGGCGTACTAGTATTTCAACGTCTTGTTGCGTGAGAGTTTCGTTTTCCATGCGCCTATCGTAACTCAAGCCACGATTAGGTCGAGAGCTTTAAGCGCTTAGGGCGGCTGCTAGCTTGGCAGCATTCACCGCCTCCTGAACCTTACCCTCGGAGGCTGGAGCCGCTGGAAGGCTATCGGTCTTTGCTTTGATTGAGGACATAGAGACGTCAATACGCCCAAGCTCTGTTGCCAGCTCGGTCCTAACAGCCGTGGCTATATTAGAAGCCCCGCCCACTGACAAAGTTCTTGACGCATAGGACCAGATGTCTGCTGCCGTCGCGCCACCCCCACCACCGCCAGATGTAGTTACCACTGTAGCGTTAGCACTCTGAATTAGGAGGGCTTGGACTCCGGCTGAGTAGGCGATGGGGTCTCCCCCTGGCCCGCCGATGAGGTTTCCCCCTGCGATACGGGCAACGTAGTTCCCTGCTGGAAATTTAAGTTGCCACGCCCCCAGTAGTTCGACGGTGATACCGACTTGGACGCCTGGCCCGAGCTGATCGAGTCCTGCTCCTTTTCCGATTCTGGCATAGATAATTCCTTCCTCTGACCACTGGGCCAGCTTGATAGCGTCATAAAGTACGTTGCAGTCGACATCCACGACTCCAGAGTCAATCTCAATAAGATTGGTTTGGAAGTTGAAGGTGAACGGTGCAACGTAGTAGCTCATTATACATCACTGTTTCTTGAAGCGTTTACGGAAGCTCCAGCATTTGTCACTGAGATCGTGGTTGTGAACGGAATGATTGGAGCGACTCCAGAACCGTTACGAACATCCACCCTACAGTTAAAGTTACTGGCGTATGTAAACGAAGAACTCTCGCTTGTCGTTGTAGTCGCTTTGTCGATATACGGAACGAATACATCATCAGCAGTTACGATATTCTCGCTCAAAGCTGGAGAAAGAGTATTGAACGTCTTTGTTCCTGCTGTGTAAGAAGCGTAAGTGTATCGTTTGTTTTTAATACGAATGACTCCACTGGCTGGTGTATCAGCTTTGATGGACTCTACGATAGTCAGCGATGTAGCTCCAGAGCTTGCGGCTACTGGCGTGTACTCATTCTTTAGAATGTTCCCGCTACCATCATCTCGGGCTACAAGGACTCGGTCGCCACTGATAAGGTTTCCAACTGTAATCGTCGCAAACGTAGGCGGTACCTGAGTTGTGCCGTCATGAGCAATTAGCTGGTAGCGAGTCGATTCCGCTGGCAATACGCCGCTAAGATACCATCCCTGAGCTACGAAGAAAGTACCTCCGGCAAAAGTACCAAAAGGCGCTGATGGCACCTCTGTGTATGCTGAGTCAAGCACCCTGTAACGCCATCCAGGGACACTGTTAAGAGTGGCGGCGCTGGTTTCCCTAGTCAGATATTGAAGGTACTGATAAGCCTCCTGAAGCGTACAACCGCCAGATAGAGCAATCGTTCCCTTGTAAAGTTTAGAGCCGTTTCCGTTGTTAAGGTCTTGTGTTGTATCGCCAAAAGTGACCGTTACTTTAGTTGAAAGTAGTGCGGCCTGACCCTCTGTCAGGGTAATCGCAGAATCAACGGCAGTAGAAAGAGCTGCTGAAGTTTCGCCACCCGCTGATAAGTTTACATCGAAGTGCGAGTAGCTCTGTCCCCATTTGCGGGAGAAAGCCGTTACGTCTCCTAATGCGATTAAAGTACCGCCCGTCTTAACTTTTACAAGAATCTGAACGTGTCCATCTGCCCAGAACTTTGTGAGCTTGCTGCCATTCTGAACCACATACACAGGCGAAGCGGAGACGATCCCTCCGATAGTTTTTAGGCCAGAGTATTGAACATTGGCACCACTCTGTTTGATTGAACCGAAGTTGATATATTGAGCGGCATCATCGTCAATGTTAAATGCGATTGCGCCAGAGGTCAGAAGGTTAAGACGAGAAGCTACCGCTACGTCACGAGGACCGTCTAGCCTGGATGGGTTGGGCGCGAGGATGTCGAGGTTGTCATTTCCGATAGCATTAGCATCGTCCGCTAAGTCTTGCAGCCACGCATGAAGCTCAAGCACCGAATAAACGGTAGTACCCGAAACGTGCCGTATGTCTCCGGTCGCTGAAATGCTAAAATCATCAATTATAGCCATAAGTCCTCTTTATGTATCCAAAATCTGATTAGCCGTCTGATTGTTATTTGAGTTACTCAAAGTCGTAGTCGTGCGCCATTCTTGATAGAAGGGAGCTGTGGTTGCCTTCCTAACAACAATCTCTACCGGAACGTCCGCAGTATGAGTGTAGCTGTAGGTGAATGTTCCTGTCGTGACGGCCACGTTAGAAATAACCGCCTGTGTGTCGGTTCTTCTTAATAGCAACCTAGAGTCAGTTACGATGTTAGAAACTGTAAGAGTGTATGAAGCCGCAGGGCTATAGTATGTTCCATCATCGGCTTGCATACGAGCAAAGCCTGGAACCTCATTTCCTGAGCCATCGACGATTCTAACTCCTTTTAGAGTTGCTCCTGCGGAACCAAAGAGCTGCCCTCGTGCGGTTTCGAAGTTAGTTCCAACAGCAATTACCATCGCTGGCCAAGCCATGTTGTGGAATCCACCACCTAGTGAGTAAGAGTCTTGGGCAGTCTGCCAGGAAAGGAATTGAGCTATAGATGCGGCTGAAATAGAGCCTGTAACGGTTACGGTAATTGACCATTGTTTACTGTTCCAAGTTACTGGACTTGCACCATGGTCTGTAACTGTAATGGCTAATGCGCCCGGATTAGTATCTGCAATAGCGTTGTCAACTTGGCTTAAAGGGAATGCTGCTCCGTTCTCTGTTAGTGTAAAACTTGATTCTACTTCATTCCAGCCTGCTCTTCTTACTCTTAGCGTTACTGCTGCATCAACAAACCACGCAGGATATAAGCGAGGTAATGTATGTGACTTTATATCAAGTAAACGACCGTCACTATTTCTAAAAATAGCGGCCATTGAACCTGTGGTCATATTGGTTAATGATACCTGTGGTTCGTTATAAGGATAATAATTATTAACAATATCAGTTGATGATGTTGTGCCAACAATACTTACAGCTCGAAGCAAATTAGCTGTATTTGCCGTGTTACAAATTGCACGAATTTTGACCTTAACACCCTTTGGTAATATGCCTGTCTCGGCACTAAGATTACCAGCATTAAGCGTTTTAAAAGTGCCGCTAAATCCTGTACCTTTATCTAAATCGTATTGAAGTGTAAAGTTACCTGTATTAGTTCCGTTGATAAATGGAGCCGTATTTGCAAAGGCTGTAAGTCCTAAAATCCAGTAAGTCCAAGTCCACGTTACTTGATCGTTTAAAGCACGCAGCATTAAGCCATTATTGCCGTCTCTTTTTATTAGACCTACGTCATCAACATAAGCACTGGTGGAAAATTCGCTTGCTGATTTTTCAGTACCACAATTAACAGTAAGCCAAACCTCTGTTGATGAGACTTCCTGCTCTTGAAAGTGAGTGCCGAAGGCTATGAACTGTGTGGCCGTTAAACCAGTTGACGGTGTAGAAGAATACGCCTTTGCCCCACCGGTCGCTGTGCGCCGGTAGAATGTCGTGTTAGATACTGTTGGGAAAGCGGATTGGTCGCTGTAATTGACTGCGTTGCCGCAATCGATTGAATACAGCTCATCACAGTTTGAGACCAGATACACCGTATCTGGAGATTGATTTCCTCCAGTTTGATATATCCGATTCAGTAGCACACGTTTGCAGTTTGTCATCGTAACAATACGTCTACCACCCGTTACGTCAAACGGGGCGGCACGGGTTCCGATGTTGCGAATCCTCACATTTGAACATTGAGCCGATAACGATATGACATAAAATGACGGGGGCACGTTGGATTGCCAGTACGCGACCCCATCAACCAACACATCGGTGCAGTTGGTAAATGACAAAAGGGTTTGACTTGTTGTTGAGGCTGTACACGTCTTGGCATCGAACTTTATACCTGAAATCTTTATTCCCTGTACGCCTGTGATCGTGCCGAGTGTGCTCGCAACTCCAACCAGTATTGGGTTTGTTATTGTTATGTTTGTGCTGTAGCTTACATCGAAAGCTGTAACAGTACCGTTGGATATGAGCAGCGGGTTCTCTATGAGAATCTGGTCGCTGTTGAGGACAGAGAATCCGAATGTTCCTGTGCCGGAACCACTTGAACGGAAGCTGCAGCAATCTTTGAACGTCACTTTCTGACAGTAGAGCGCACTAAAATGCAGTGAATTGACGCCCAAACGACTGCACGCACATTCCTCGTAATAGACTTCTTTATTGTTACTTATAGTCGATGCGCCTGTTTGTCCGTCGTTGAACGCTGAATCAACACCCGTGCAGTATTTTGCACTGAGCAATGCCGAACCGCTACAACCGAGCGAACCACAAAATGCGGTGTACTCAAGATCAAGAATCCCTCCGGTAGACTGAAATGAGTACCTGTTAGCCGTGTTGGCATTTAATGTGTTGGCATTCCAATTTACGCTCGTTGAACTACTAACGTGGATGTTTGGACAACGGATTCTCGCACCGCTTGGTGGTAGCTTGCCAAAAGTAGCGCCTCCGAATGTAATCAAACCAGCGGCGGAGCATGTGAAGTATCGTCCTCGACCATCGGTCGCTATGTTCGTAGCCGAGAAATCCGCCGCAGGGCATACACCCCACCACTCATATACGCCACTGCCACTAGCTGTTTCGACTTGAATAGCAGGGCAGAACTCAGCCACGTAATATTGTAAAGTTTGTCCCGAAGATCCCGATCCCGTACCAAGTAGAAACATGTCTCCACGAGTCGTAATCTTTCCAAGCGTTGGAACTAATGCCCTACCGCTGCTGCTGCCAGTCCCTTCCTCGCCAACGAAATGTAACCAACCCGATTGACCACCCGTTGCAGAATTGATCGTAATTGTTGCACCACCTGCGAAGGTAAGTACATCATTATCGGCTAGCGTTGTTGATTTAGTTCTTAGTTTTACAAAACCGCTTGTTGGCATAGCCCCACCCGACGCAGAGGGAGCAACCCCAAGGGCGGTAAAGACACCTAGAAACTCGCCAACATTACTTCCACCTCTTGTAACATCTGGCGTTCCTCGCGTTCCAAGAACAGGAACATTTCCGCTAGAAGCATCAAAAGGAATCCACCACGTTTCCGTAGCATTTATTGTAAGCTCGCCTTCCGTTACATCAATGTCACCAATTACAGCGGCGTTTTGCCCCCAGCGAACGTCGGAATTGATTGTAAGAACTGCACCACTATTGATGGTTATATTTTCGCCGTTATTGAGCGCGAGGTTCGCCGAATCGTCGAAGTTGCTACTTGTGCTGACGGTGATATTTGCCATGCTATAACCCCACCACCACTAGGCTATTGCCCGATGATGCGAAGGGAACGCCAGTTTTATTGACCACTGAAAAGCTATTCACAAACGCTTCCGGTATATCATTAAACTCCAACCTCTTCTCGCTAGTCGCCGTTGAAAGACTTAAGGTATATGCAGTCAGTCCACTTACTATTTCTACACTGGGAGTACCCATCGGTGTAATCTCACCCAGGATAACTACTACTCGAACAAAGCGAGAGGTTCCGACGTTGGGATAAGTAAAGGCCGTCGAAGATGAGCCATTGGCTAATCCATCAAGAGCCGTTCCGTCGAGGAGGTAGGTTTCAAAGTCCGTTAGGTTGTCGATTACCTCAAGAGAGGTTTGAACTTTTGCAAGCGTAGACGCTCCAATGTTTGACACTGATAGCAGCGAGCTTTTTCCTGAATCTGAAAGGTAGTCCAAAAGATTGCTAGGTATGGGGTATGACGAATCCGTACCAGTAGAGCCGGATGGTGCGGGATATATGTCGTATATCGCTATTCCGCCCATAGTTAATTATAAACCTCGCCTTGTGAAATGCTTGCTAGACTTCCATCGCCATTATAACTAAAAGTCTTAGTGATTGTACGCCCAGGAAGTATATATTGTAGCTGCGTTAATACTCCAGCGGTATAGGTCAATAGCTTATAGGTACCACTGGCATAGTCCACCCTCGTCAGCGCCCCTGCCGTATATGTAAATGTGGGGCTTTTATCTGGGGCCTTATTCTTCCATAGGTCCGTAAGGCCATCGTATTCAAGAACGTCCCCGTCCTTTTCGGACGTAAGCAACACGGTATGAAGCTCATGAAGTTCAAAGCCATTCTGAACCTGAACGAATATGCTCCCATCGCCTCCGGCCTTCTTTACGACCCACCCGATATGCACTCCGTGATTTGGCTGCGTGGGCCTAACATTGGTCAAACCACCAGGGGTCGTTGAGAGCCAGAGGGTATTCCCCTCATTGAAGGCGTTAGTATTGATATTGTGAACGTAGCCAAAGGTGACAACAACCCCAGTGCTATTGTTGGGAATTGTGTCCTTTGTAATTCCAAAGGTCTTAGAGCTTGTCACCTCACTGGCTGCGCTTGCGAGGGCGATAGTCGGCCTTTGTCCTGTAGCGCCCGTAATATATACAGCCTGCCCTTTTAGAATTTCGGCCCCGGTATTATTACGCACCGAAACCTCAACATCTTCACCTCCCGCAGGTCCAGGGGGCCCAACCTCCCCCTGGGGCCCCTGAGCGCCTTGTGGGCCTGGGGAACTAATCGCAACCGAGGGCTGTGTGGGGCTGGTTATTACTACAGTGTCCTGAAGGCTTGGGGATGCGGTGTTCTGATAGACGGTCTGGGTGACTACTACTGTCTGAGTGCCAGAGATGCTGACAAATTGCGAAGCCTCGCTGACTGCGACCGTGCCTTTAGCGCTGTCATCCCTGACAACAATAAATGCGCGATTAGGGTTTTCGACAATCAGTAAATCGCTCACTCACCTACCTAGTGACCTCCCAGGAGATTATCGCCTTGCCTTGTAACAGTCTTGTAACCACACCGCCTATCTCAAGCTCTAAGTCGTATACGCCTTCCTGCATGGTAAGCTTCTGAGTATCCGTAGCTGCAATTGTAGCTACTATGGTTCCCAACGCGCCTCCGAGGGTAATGTTGGTGGGAGAAACTAAAGAGGCTAAAACCTCCTCGCTCTCGTAGCTTGGCCTCACCTGCATACGCGCAGAGTAGCCCGTAAGATTAACAGGTGCTCCTGTGCTGTCTTTCCATGTAGCGTTAAGGGTAAACGTAGCCCCTTGCTCGATTATGATGTCGTAAAGTCCCGCTGCCATAGTTCCCCTATATTACCCCAAGCCCCTTGGCTCCTGTAGTCCTCTATTGCGCCTCGATCGCTTCAACTTTTGCGTCTAGCTCCTGAATGGCTTTGACTAGCAGCGGGATAAAGTTCTGGTACGCCAGCGCCATATAATTCCCACCCTGCTGCACAATGCCATCAATGTAAGATGTGCCCTCAAGCGCGACCTCAACCTCCTGCGCGATAAAGCCAGGTTGGATTGCCTGATCTTTTGACCAGCTCTCTTTGTACCTAAACGACACTGGGTTGAGCTTTTGAATAACAGGCAGCGCGTCTGGTATTGGAGCTACGTCCTCTTTAATCCTCGCGTCAGAGCCGTTCACATAAGCTCCAGCGCCCCACACGCCAGTGCCGTTGCACTGTAGGTTGTATGCTCCGTTGTCTACGTTGCCACCTACAAGAACCTCCCCGACGTTTGTAATCCTCATGCGCTCAGTGGCATTGGTCCTAAAGATCAAAGCCTTGTTGCTAAACACGTCCACTACGCCATCACCACCAGTGAACCTAACCCATTCGTCAGTTGCTCCGTTCCTAATTAGCAAGACATTGTTAGTAGCATCTCCCAGCATGACTCGAACGTCGCCCGTTGATGTGCCGTCGGATATATGTAGG
>JBKCMS010000006.1:0-4156 GCA_046300175.1 Pseudomonadota bacterium
AGATGCGGGCTGCGACTTCGTTAAACTTCGCGAAAAAATCCTCAGTGTATCTCAGTGGATACACCTCCGGTTTTTTCGCTCGTTTTCCTCGTCTCGCCTCGCATCTCTTCAACCTCGCGACGAAGCTATTTTTGAGACCGGTTCTAATTCAGTAGTCCCAGCAACCCAGCCCCATGAATAATCCCTCTACGTAGAGCTCACAAGAGCAGATCTCGACTGTGGCCTGCTCGTGCTCTGGTACCGAAAGCCTGAGGCTCGACACAAACTGCGCTTGAACGAATTCATGAGTCTCACCAAAGAAGAAAATATCTTCGAAAATAGCTTAATGCTTTCTAGTGTGCACCATTCGGGTTTGGCGTTAGGCCGCAAAATCCTGGGTGATTCTGACTGACGCAGCTTTTTTGGGGCTAGGCGGCTCACCTAGCACGAATCAAGAAACACTTTATAGTCAACAAGGTGTCATGCTTGTTCACCGTCATCAACACCGTTGATTCGTTACCACAAGTGGCTCACGCGATCGTAACGAAAAAAATACTCTACACCTCAAACTAGTTTCGTGGCAGAGAATCCTCCCCTCACACCCTGACTACCGAGCTTTCTAGCTTTTAGCCGAAACGATTTTATCAACTCTTTGAACCAGTGGGCCCCTACAGCGGTAAAACTGTGGCGGAAGAGAGTATGCTATTCGATACAGCGTCGATAAAACTGCGCCAGTTGCTTATCGCTGGATATTAAGGCGCAATCGTATTGCTGCGCGAGCGACACTATGAGCCGGTCTACCGGATCTCTATGCTCCCATTCAAGCATCACGCTGTTAGCCCATAATCGCGCATCAACTGGCACTACCTGAAAGTCTCGACATGAGCACACCCTCACCGCGTATTCCTCAAAAGATGCACCAAGTTCGAGTTTGTTTGCACGCCACTTAACCCCCACTTCCCAGATAGATATCGAGCTAACGAGTAGGGCCTCAGCATTTGCTATGGTTTTCTGGGCTTTGGGCGATAGCATATCTGGGTCTAAGGTGACCCACAGCAAAGCACATGTATCGAGTACTACCGTCACTTCTGGCTCCACTCGTCAGAGGTATCCTCAATTGCAGCCTGGCGAGAGATACGAGCCTTGGCCCTGAGGTCTTTAAATAGCTCATCTATTCCGGTTCCGGCGGAGTACGGTGTAATCTTGAGGACCGGCTTTCCGAAGTCAGTGACAATAAGTTCACCACCACGCTCTTCAAGCTCACGAAAGTACTCAAACATCTTTGCTTTAAGAGTGCTTTTGCTAACTTTTTTCATTGGCGCTGCTTAGTATGACTCTAGTTATGACTGCAGTCTAGTCTAAAGCAAACGCGGCTCGACTGGCAAGGCTAGGTCCTGGCTGGCATATAACAGGTAATATCAGCCTGCTTGAACCCTTGATACCCTCGCCTGGAAACACAGACCTCCTATTTTAACCATAATCTGAGCAATCTAACCTGAACGATTATCGGCCCGCCACCACAGTTCAACTACTTACACAAAACGATCGATGTTCCTAGCAATCGACTTGGTGTATATCCTTACGGGCTTTTTATTGTTCGAAAGGAGTTGAAGAAAGATGGCACAGGACCGGTGGATTTTGGATAAAGTTCGAAATTTCGGAATTTCAGCACACATCGATTCCGGGAAGACGACGCTTTCTGAGCGTATTCTCTTCTATACCGGAAAAATTCACACCATTCGCGAAGTTCGCGGTAAAGATGGTGTTGGCGCGACTATGGATTCTATGGATCTAGAGCGCGAGAAAGGCATCACTATCCAGTCTGCTGCGACGTTCGGAAGCTGGAAAGATATCTCGTTTAACTTAATCGACACCCCAGGCCACGTTGACTTTACTGTAGAGGTAGAGCGCTCCCTGCGAGTGCTAGACGGGGCTATCCTCGTTCTGTGCGGTGTTGCTGGTGTCCAATCCCAATCTATCACCGTAGACCGCCAGATGAAGCGTTACAGCGTTCCTCGACTGGCTTTTGTAAACAAGCTCGATCGAGCTGGCGCAAATCCGTTCCGAGTTATGCAAGGGTTGCGTGAGAAACTCAGACTAAATGCAGTGATGGTGCAGATCCCTGTCGGGATAGAAGACTCGCTCTCAGGAGTTGTTGACCTAGTCACCATGAAAGCCTTCTTAAATGAGGGAGCAAACGGTGAAAATGTCATCGAGACAGACATTCCAGCCGAGCTTCAGGGGCAAGCACAAGAGTACCGTGATGAACTGATTGCCAAATTAGCTGACGTTGATGATGCGATCGCCGAGAAGTTCCTGATGGAGGAGGTACCGACCGTTGAGGAAGTCAAAGCAGCAATCCGTAAGGCGACAATAGCTTTGAAGTTTGTCCCTGTATTCTGTGGATCGGCTTTCAAGAACCGCGGTGTGCAGAAGCTACTTGATGGAATCGCTGATTACCTTCCAAACCCTTCGGAGAAGGAGAACGTTGGTCTTGATATCGACAACGGCGAGCAGAGAGTTGTGCTAGCAACCGATCCAGCGAAGCCGCTCGTTGCGTATGCTTTCAAGCTGGACGATGGCCGGTATGGACAACTTACGTACATGCGCGTGTACCAAGGAACCATGAAGAAAGGTGATTTTATCACCAACATCACCAACCAAAAGAAGGTGAAGATTCCTCGCATGGTTCGTATGCATGCGAGTGAGATGGTCGATATTCAGGAAGCTTCCGCAGGCGATATCGTTGCTCTCTTCGGCGTTGATTGTGCTTCTGGTGATACCTTCACCGATGCAACGGTTAACATCGCGATGACTTCGATGTTCGTTCCTGAGCCTGTGATCTCGTTGGCAGTTGCTCCTAAGTCGAAGGATGCAGCCACAAACTTCTCAAAGGCACTCCAGAAGTTCCGCAAAGAAGACCCAACATTCAGGGTTACTCGAGACGAGGAGTCGAACGAGACGATCATCTCTGGTATGGGTGAGCTTCACCTGGAGATCTACATTGAGCGTATGAAGCGAGAATTCGGATGTGAAGTAGTCGCTGGTATGCCACAAGTGGCATACCGAGAGACGATCTCACGTGTGACCGAGTTTGATTACACTCATAAGAAGCAAACTGGTGGATCCGGGCAATTTGCGAAGGTAGTGGGAACCATCGAGCCAACAGAAGCTGGCGAAGATGGGGAGAAGAAGACTTACGAATTTATCGATGAAGTTGTCGGTGGTCGTATCCCTAAGGAGTTTATCCCGGCGGTTGATGACGGATTCCGAGAGCAAATGGTGAAGGGGCCGCTCATCGGCTTCCCGCTCATGAACTTGAAAGTCACGCTCAAAGATGGACAGTCACATGACGTAGACTCATCTTACATGGCGTTTAAGATCGCTGGTATGGCTGCCCTTCGTGAAGTGTACATGAAGGCGGGGCCAGTTGCGCTTGAGCCAATTATGAAACTCGAGGTGAACGCTCCTGAAGAGTATCAAGGAGCAGTCATGGGTGGAATCAACCAACGCCGTGGAATAATTCAAGGCAGTCAAAATGCCGAGGGTAACACCACGGTTGAGGCCGAAGTACCTCTGACTGAAATGTTCGGTTATTCGACAGACCTCCGATCTTCAACACAGGGTAAGGGAGAGTTCACCATGGAGTTCTCTCGATACGCTCCTGTACCTCGTAATGTGCAAGATGAATTGCACAAGAAGTACCTTGAGAAGCGTGCAGAAGAGTCAAAAGCTTAGTTCCTACCTGTCTCTTTAGAAACCCTTCGGAAAACTCCCTGGAAAAGGGAGTTTATTCCGGAGGGTTTTTTATTTCGGGTCGTTGATTGCCCCAGCTATTTCTCTCACGGGGGCGCGCGCCCGAAAGCTACCCGTTGATGAATCCGCCCACAAGTTTCCACTTCGGATCGAGCTAGACACAATATCCTGACAGAAACAGATACCAGTCTAAATTCGCTCCAAATCTTGGTCTGATTTCAAATTATCTGACGCTTAATTCCGTACGCGCGGTCTCTGAGATAAAAGCCATCGGGATAAAAGCCATCGGATAAAAGCCATGGGTAGTTTAGGCGACTTTTTGTGGGCGGCCGATTATTTACCGCCAATGGAGGCGCTCTGCGGCAATCATCAGCACTAGAAATCCGCCATTGAGACGCACAACTCCCCACCCCTCATGCGC
>JBKCMS010000007.1:0-11283 GCA_046300175.1 Pseudomonadota bacterium
CTATAGTGACGTGCAAAAGTCCGTGCCAGTAAAACTGGCAAGGCTTTTGCTGGACATCACTATAGGTTGTTGTTTTGATTCGCATCCGCGAATCGATAGCGTTCTCCAAAACTCGGGATTTCGCTACGGACTTTTGGAAAACGCTATAGGCCCGATTTTTTGGTGCGGGCCCAAATCTGAGGCGGTAGTTTACCTGGTGTCATACAGATAGACAGAAAAATGGAGGGATTTTAGTGGGAAATGGTCTGAAAAGTATCTTCTGCTTCGGTTGACGATATGCGGGCTGCGACTTCGTCAAGCTTTTCGAGAAAATTCTTGAGTGTATCTCAGTGGATACACCTCCGGTTGTTTCGCTCGTTTTCCTTGCCTCGCATTGCTTGGGCTCTAACTAACGTGCTTTCCTTGCTAGCCCCCATTTCTCACCGCCACTCCGAGTCGCCTGGTGTCTTGGTTGACCCCGCGTGACTGAGGTGAATGGACCTGAGTTACGGTCAGGAGCATAGTCCTAGCTTGGCCGCCCGGGCTCGCGGGGATGGGTAGGGTCTCCCACTGCTCGCTTGCGGTAAGCTTGGTCGAGGCGAGCAGCTGGCCGTGAGTGTCGGTGAGTGTCACGGTTTGATCTGGCCAGGGGGAGCGAATTTCAAAGGTGCCGGGGCCGGAGAGCGCCGGGAATGTTAACTCGGTGACCCGTGCTGTTATCCAACAGTAATCTTCTCCGGGTTGCGTTGGGCATTTCGGCCGCAGCTGGTTGCTCTGGGCGATAAACGAGAGAGTGCTCGGTGCACGACGTGCAGCTTTATCGATCCCGTGAGGCTTCGCTCGGACTATCGAGATAGCTGGATTACGCGGCACTCTTTGCGGCCACGGCTCGCCGGGGATACTAGCAACGATCTCGGTCAACTCAGCATCGAGGTGGGCAAGATCAGAGGGGATAACGATGTACTCGTATCCTGCTTGGAGAAGGTGCGCCAGAGTCAGCTTGCTAGTGCTAAAGGCATCGACCCCGGGCATAGTAAAGGTGCGTATAGGAAGTTGTAAGGCTCCGGCAACAGCGATGTCGGGGGTGGTGGAAGTAGAGCTAGTGGTGTGCACCCCAGAGCGCTCGGCGATCCAACTTATGGCTGTGTCACGTGAGTCGTGTTGCCGGTAGTTTGTTTCGATTAAGTTTAGTGAGAGCTGTGTGATTGGCCAGAGCGCGATCAGGCCGATGATAACTGCGAGCAGGTGCTGCCACCTCCGGTCTCTTACCGTGCTAATAAGCGCAACGATGCCGACTCCAGCCAGCGTTGCTAGGTAGGGCACCATAACGACCATATTGCGGGTGAAGTGCGTTTTTTGCGCTATCATCAGTAGGGCGTAAGGGAGCGGAAAAGCCAGCAACAAGATAAATGCCCTTCGGTCGTACACCGATAGCCATGATCCTCCCAGGAGAGCCAGGACTGCGGCGCTAACACCAATTCCATCGGAGAGGACCCAGCGAAGGTAGAGCAGCGCTTGTGGCCAGCCACGGCCCGCAGTGTGGCCCTCGTGGCCCGCTACGCCGTAGTGCCACGCTTCATAAGATATTCCTTTAATAAATTCTTCCCAGGCTAGCAGTGTATACGGCGCCCCGATCAGGTATCCGATCGCAGAGAGGGCGGTCACGATGATAAGACCTCTAAAGGACCTCTCTGTAAGCCACCAGAGTGCAAGAGGCACAAGCACTATCGGAGCAGCGTTGTATTTTGCAGCGCAGGCGAGTCCAGCCAGGAGGGCACAGATGGCTAGTTTCTGTATTGTGCAACGGTTTTGCGCCCAAAAGGCGTAAGCAGTCGTTGTAATGCACAGTAGCCCCATCAGCGTATCGACCCCGATTACATACGAGTTTCTCACAACCTCAGGGGATGCGATGACGAGCAGCGCAGCGGCAAACGCTACACGAATCGAGTGCCTGAGGAGCCCGACGACTAAAAAGGTAGCTACTGCCATAAGAGCGCTCCACACAGCGCTTTCAAGTCGTAGCAGCGCTAGTATGCGCGGATGCGACGGTGTGTAGGCGTACCCGGCGAGGCCGTATGGGTCGCGGGTGCGGATGTCGCGCAGGGAATCGAGGCGGCCAGCGCGCCGCTCGTACCACGCGGCGGCGTAGACAAGTGGCATTCGCAGGTAGAAGTGTAGCGCTGGTTTATTAAAGTAGTACGGATTTAGGTCGCGCCGCGCCGACATCTCGATCGTGCGATTAAAGTGGTGCGCGTCGTCCTCGTGGTAGAAGTATTTAGAGCTGCTGACGATCAGTGGCCACGACGTAGCTAGACTGATTACACACAGAGCCAAGCAGCAGAAAATTTTTGCAAGCCAACGTCTGTGTGTTGTCATAGCGGCGTCGCCTCCGAGATCGCAGCAGCAATCTAGTGCTAGTCACGGCACGAGAGCACGGTTTCGCGAGGAAAGCGAAATTTGGCTGCCTGCGCGTAAGTATCGTCTGATGCACGGTATCCAAGGGCACATGCCACACGAGTTGAGTATTCGCTGTTCTCAAGATCGAGTAGCTTGTTGTACTGAGCCGGAATAATCCCCTCAAGTGGGCAGGCATCGATACCGAGCATAGCCGAAGATGAGAGCAGAAATCCAAGAGCTAGGTACGACTGCTTAGTCGTCCACGCTTCGATTGCATTAGTCTCCTTTAAGTGGCCGACAAACCCGGAGATCATCTGGCGATAAGATGCAAGGTCAGCGGCAGCTTGGTTTCTTGCTTGAGCGAGCGAGTTTATAAAGGTGTCGATCGTTTGCTCATCGAGTGTGCGCCGAGAAGCGATCACAACCAGATGCGAGGCCTCAGTTATCTGCGGTTGGTTCCACGAGTGCGTTTGAAGCTCCTTTCGCAGATCGGGATTAGTTATAACGATAAAATGCCACGGCTGAAGCCCAAAAGATGATGGAGCAAGCCTAAGTGATTCCTCAAGAGTACGCCATGCATCTGCCGGGATCGTCCTGGTTGGGTCGAAGCGCTTAGTGGCGTAACGCCAATTAAATGCGTTCTCGACGGCACTGGAGGAGGTTGAAGGTTTAGAAGGTGTCATGCTGGCTCCTTATAGATTGAGCAGATGCGCCAATTTAGGTTTAACGACCTGCAACTGCTCTTTTTAGGGTTTTAATTACATCCCGTGTGATAGCACAATTAGCGACCCGGCCGGTAGTCTACGCGGCGAAAACTCTTCGTTTAGAGCGAGCGACTTGATTTCGATCGCTACATCACGGTCAGCAAAGGTATCAAGGGCTATGTTGCGGGCGACGTCGGAGGTGCTCGCTGAGGAGTGATTTGTAAAGTATACAACACCCCGATCTGGATGCAGGATGCTTAAAACAAGAGATACGATCTCAGGGGCTTTTTCGTCTAGGGTCCAGGTGTTCTGTTTCGAAACCCGACTAAAAGAGGGGGGGTCAATAATCACTACATCGTAGCAGTTACCTTTGCGGGCTTCGCGAGCCATGAAACCGAGCGCATCATCGACTATCCAGCGCACTCTGTCAGCCGAGATATGGTTGAGTGATGCGTTGTGTTTAGCACGCTCAATGGCACGTTTAGCGAGGTCAACGTGTGTCACCTGGACGTTTGGCAATCCAGCGCAGTAAGAGGTGGCAAGTCCTGTATAAGCGAATAGATTGAGCACCTGAAGAGGGCGATTGGCTCCTGTTGATAGCGACTTAATCGCATTCCCCACCTCAGGAAGATATAGCGCGTGTTCAGGAAAGAGACCTACCTGGCCATTGGACATAAGCTCCAGCTCGATCGTCACCCCAGCGATCGAGGCGCTCCAGGTGGAGAGTTCACGGTTAGCGCGCTGCCAGGTATCAGGTGGTAAGTAGCGTGCGTGGGCGCGCTCCCACGAACTTGCAGGTTGGCGTTGACGCCAGGTGCTAAGAGATGAGGGCCGATCGATTACAATATCGCCAAAGCGCTCTAGTTTGCGACCAGCACCTGAGTCAATTAGCGTGTAGCCTAAAATTGATGAAGTCATGCGTGGAGAGTACGTCACAGATGCGGTGCTGGGGAAGGGGGGGTGAGAAAATAAAGAGGAGCGAAAAGTAGCTTGCAAGGGAGAGATTAGGAGAGAGAGAGAGAGAGATGGAACCTTGCAAGCTACTCTTACGTCCGCTTTGTAATCGTAAGGTGAGCAAACAGGGTGCCAAGTGTCAAAAAACTGACAGAGGTCGTAGCTAGCCAATTTCTTTAGTCTGGAGTGGTAGTTAGCGCGTGGTAGTTTCTCCGGTAGTCTGCGAGCTCTCTGTATCTGCTATGCACGGAGTTGCGGGGCAGAGGATGCAATTAGTGCGCAGTAGGGGCTAGCTTATTAGCAGTTATCCTATCTGTGTAACGGATGCTAACGCGGGAGAGGTAGTAGCTGACTCCTCTCAAATTCTGAGAACTCGTCGCTGGTAACATTTCGGTGTAGTACTCGGAATCGTAAGACATCCCTCAACATTCTAAGAGAATCCACTACCAGGTTTACCTTCGAGCCTGGGATGTTGTTCCAGTTGATTGCAACCTCCTGTATGCGCAGTGAGGCTTTTGTGGCTATGTATAAAATCTCTACGTCAAAGCTAAATCGATCTGAGTGTTGACGACGAAAGAGAAAGAGAGCCGCGCAACGAGTAAACATTTTAAAGCCACACTGAGTGTCTGTAATTGATGGGAGTAGTACGGTATTTACCCAGCGATTGAAGATTCTCCCCAAAAGTCGCCGATGCACCGAGGTTGAGACCTTTGTGTCTAAACTGGCTAGAGCGCGAGACCCGATAGCGATCTGAGCCCCGTTTTGCACCGCGCTGTAAAGTCGAGCAAATTGATCAATCGGAGTAGCGCCGTCAGCATCAGCAAAGAGAACGTATTTGCCGTGAGTGTTAAGTACACCTAGTCGCACGGCGTGACCCTTGCCTTGATTCTTTGGGAGTTGAATTAGTTTGACCTGGTGTCGAACGCGCTCGAACTTACGGACAACCTCGGCAGTGCCGTCTCTGCTACCATCATCAACCACTATAATCTCGTAAGTGAACGGCTGACGATCAAAGTAGTCGATCATGTCGATTAGAGTTGGTGGTAGTCGGCGCTCCTCGTTGAAAGCTGGGACTACGATACTGATCTCAACTTGATTGGCTGTGGATTCTTGGCTCTCAAGCCAGTTGTGTACTGTGTGTTGTAGATCAGCTGGAGATGCAGATTCAGGTGGTGTCATTTGGGTTTGATGCGATGTTCCCTAAACCATGAACGGGGATAGCAACTATACGCGATAGATCGTATTAACAGAAGGTTAGAACGGCAATCAGCTTTAGCGCAGGGTGGAGAGACGGGGCAAAATAATCCGCAGTAAGCGGGAGGTAAAAGCCGGAGTGATTTTGAGCAGATGCGCCATTTCCTTGCCCCTTAAAGGCTCTTTTGGGGACAAAAGGCAGGACTAAGGGAAGGGGGCGGTTATAGCATAGATATAAAACATCATTTGATTTGGGAATTGAGAGCGATGAAGGTTATACGATCAGAGGTTCTGTACCAAGGTCGCTTGCGGGGAATCCGCGAGCTAGTAGAGAACGATAGTGGCGTTCAGTACCTACACGAAACGATCGAACACCCCGGGGCCGTGGTGGTATTGCCGCTTACTGAGCAGGGGAATATCGTCTGTGTCTCTCAATATCGGCGTTCGATCCGATCTGTTGTCCTGGAGTTGCCGGCGGGAACTCTTGAGAAGAACGAAGCGCCACTTGATTGCGCCAAGCGAGAGATTCAGGAAGAGATCGGATTTGCTGCGCGTACGATGATCCCTCTGGGTACGTTGCTTCCAGCGCCCGGCTTCTGTAATGAGGTGCAGCACCTTTTTGTAGCGCGGGAACTTTACCCGCAGAGTGCCGAGAAAGATGAGGACGAAGATATCTCGGTTGTGACCCTCTCGGTATCGGGATTTGAGGAGCGGGTGATCTCCGGAGAGATCAACGATGCAAAGACGATAGCACTATTTTTCAAGGCACGCTTAGCGGGGCTTATATGATATCGGTAGTGGATACAGATGCGGTATCTGATGCCAGCAACGGGTATTTTAGGCGCAAGGACCGCGTGAGGTCGCCATTTTTGGCCCTTAGTTAGTTTAAATGACGGGGGAGTAAGATGATATTTCGTAGGTTGAGAGCAGGCACAGCGAAAGTACAGAGAGGCTTGGCATTTGTCACGTTGCTGTGTGGATTTTTCATGATGTGGGGTAGCTCGCGAGGCTCGCTACAGAGCGGTTCAACCAATGCAGATCTGCAACATCAGGCGGTCGAGATCGATCCGCTTCTTCCCGATGGTAAGTTCAACCAGTCTATTGTGGTAGCAGCTGGAAGGTTTTCTTCTCCCGAAACTCTTGAAGACGAATTACTCAAGCCCGGAAACTTTCTGATTCTAAGACGGCACGTTGAAATGTTTCAATGGAATGAGTCTAAGTCGGTCGGAAGTGATATGCCGCAGTACGCCCTTGGATGGCACGAGGGCCAGATAGATTTCTTCTCTTTTAAACAAACTACTGGCCATGAAAACCCATTACTAAAATTTGAGGCGTTCACTCGACGAGTAGGCGTAGCTTCTTTTGGTGCATTTAATGGATCGGCTTTACTTGGGTCAGTGAGTAACTTAGTGCCGCTTAGCGTAACAACAGATATGTTAAAAGACCCTACGCTAAGGATAGAGAATAACAAACTATTTATTCCGCGCACAGTCGGCAGTATTGATGAGCCTGGCTTAGGCGATATGCGCGTATGGTATGAGGTGCTGCCGCAGGGAGACTATACAGTGCTGACACGCCAGGTGGACGAACGTAATTTAGTGGGAGCAGAACCGGGACATGCAATGGTGATGCGAGTTGGACTGCTTAGTAGCTCCGAGCTTTTTGCGGCGGAGAATAAGCAGGTTGAGTCAGTATCAAATGGTTTGCTCTATCTCGGAGGATTTCTTTTCTTCACTGGGCTTTACTCGGTACTGTCGCCCCTAGCTGCACACTTTAGCCTACGACCTAAGATCAATCTTGATGGCGCTCCTGCCCTAGCACTTGTCTGTGCCGCTGTATCGGCGGTGGCAGTAGTGATCTTTTTTATCGTTGGGCAGGTCTGATCTAATGTATCTGCGGTCCCGGGTCGTCTTCGTCTTCTTGGTCACTACGAGCTCCCTTTATGACGCGAAGATTTGTGCGGCCTTTTAGCCTTTGTAACTTCCAGTCGTAGTACTTGAGTGCCAAGCGATCCTTCCAGCGCAACCATCGGTTGCGGTACATATACACGTAGCACAGAGCCGCAGTAATCAGCTCAGGCAGAACCAATATAACACCACCAAAGACCGCATTAAGCACCACAAAACCTAAGCCTATTAGCGCGAAGGTTTTTCCGGTTATCGGTGTGCCCCAGAAGTTAAGCCGCTCGTGAGAGAAGTGCGCAGCAAGACCAAAGATAATCCAGAGAGTGGTGATCACTTGCCTTGCGCCTGGATAGGCTAGGCCATGAAACATACTCGGGGAGATAAAGGTCAGTATCAGCACAAAGACCTGAGCGATTAGAGGGATGCCAAGTGCCACAGCGAGGAAACGCTTGCGGGTCCAACGCTGCTCTAGCATTCCGCCGATACTGTATATGATCAGCGCGCCAAAGATAATCTCAGGAGGTGAAGTAGCTACAAAAAGCGAGGTAAATGGTCGCCAAATCTCAAGGCGAAATAGGGTCCTAAAAGGAGCAAAGAGTAGCCACGGTGCTCCTGAATGTCCCAGAAGCCCTTGGAGCATCGAGACCACGATCATGGCTATGGCTATCAGGTGTGCCTTTGAGTGAAATGAGAAGGAGGGAAAAAATCGGCTCATGGAGTTATTATAAAAAACCGCAACTCCGATATTCTAACTCAAAAACACCCCTGGTCATACATGGAAAACAGGACTCCGTCAAAAACTGGCTTGTGCGGACAGCAAGCGCTTAAATGTCGTTGATAAACGGTCCCTGGTAATTGGCTCAAGAGCCAAACTAAATTGCCGAAGCACGGAGTTAGTCTCAAAGGGATTACACGGTTTCCAGTAGGGCTGCTCTGTTCGTAATGATATTGAAAGCGTGTCATCGACCAGGTCGATCAGGAAAGTTTCGGTAACTACCGGTGTGAAACTCAGTCTAGTAATCACAAAACGGCTTGTAAAAAACTCCAGGCCAAGGCGAAAAAAAGAAGGTTGGATCGGGGCAGCTGAACCAAGTACCCACCACGGTAACCATTCCGGAATTGCCTCTGTACGTGTTGTGTGAGTTGAGTGGACGATCGTACGCGAGCCTTCGAAGCGGGAAAATCTTGTGTGACAGGCGAAATGAAAGGGCTGCCAAATAAAATCATCGGCATCAGCACTAGTGGCGATGGTGCCACCGACCGCAAATAGCTCCTCTCCATTCAGCGCTGGAGCGCCCTGTAATAGAGGAGTCTGGTGTGGGTCACGGCCCTTTAAGTTGAGTAGCTCAGAAAATTTACCGTCCTTGCATACGCTGGAATAAAGAGTGTGAGCGACAGCGTTTAGCGCAAGTGAAGTTTGAATCGGTGTCACATCAAAAGTGAGCGATAAATCAGCCGAATAGCCGCCGAACAGCCAGTTGCGGTGTAGCTCAAGGTGAGTGTTTGAGTGCTCGGACATAGTGGCGATTAGAGGGTTCGTGAACAAGAGTATGTAGAGCTGCTTTTGTAAAAAATAGGTTCATAACAGTGGCGAACCTGCTCGCTCTCTGAATCAGTACTAACTCCCTACTATTGCAATATAAAAGCTCTGCTTCAAGAAAATAGCGACAGCTCTCTTGAGATTAGCAGATGCTAATCAAACCAACAATCTATAGTAATTTAGGGCGAAAACATCGCCAGTTTCACCGGTATAGACCTTTAGAAATCAATACACCCTTGTATGTAAAGCAATTGCGCATAGTTAACTTGAATGGGCATAAAAAAATGCAAATCAGAAAAAAAGTTGGCACGAATCCTAGGTCCCTTGTGCTAGCCTCCTGCTCGGTTGTGGGTCAGAGCTCTCATACAAAGCAGTGATTCATTAGTCGCCATTTGGTTTGCAGGCGTTTCGAAAGCAGGTTCTTTAAAACGGTTGGCAGTCAGGTCGTCTTTCGCGAATTTCGTAGGAGCAAGGCATGATTGAACTGGGCATAGTAGACCTAAGCGCTGATGGACGTCGCAGACTGTCAGAGCTCATCGAACGGTGGTCTTGGAAATCTCCCGACTCACGCCCATCTCTTCCACGCCTATCATTACAGCTGCTATCTCCCGAGGAAGTTCGATTCAATGGCGCACTTGATGTGTGCATTATCGGTCCTGAACTTGTTGGATGTGATGCTGCCTTTGTAAGCACCCTTCGGCAACAGATTCCAGATAAAATTCTTCTGTGCGTGCTTGATTCACGAACGTATTCATTCAGCCTCGTCGAGCAGCTCGGGCGACTCGGCGTGGATGATGTGCTGGTAGATACAGCGAGTAGCGATGAATTTTTTCGTCGTATTCTGCTATTGCAACGTAGAGTTAAGAACAAGAAACGCGGTCGTCTGGCAGTTGTTGACTCGGCACGCGGTGGTGTAGGGCGCACGTTCATTACGGCGGCACTAGCCGAGGGGTGGTTTACCAAGGGGCAAAAGGTGTGTGTGGTGGACTGCGACGTCGTGTCTCAGGACCTCACCCGTTTTCTTCAGGTGCGCCCGCATGTAAATGAGCCGCTCAGGTTGCTGGTGGAGCAGCAAAGGGTGGTTACCTCAGAAACGGTTTCCGAGTGTGCGCGCTCAGTGTGGCTCGATGAGCCGCGCTTTGTATGTGTAGCTCCAGCAGCTGGAGGTGATGAAACACTCTTTTCAGCGCAGCATGTACAGCGGGGTTTAGTGGCAGTAGTAGAGGCGCTTTTGATGCAGTACGATCGAGTAGTCGTTGACACCTCAGGCTTGGTATCATCTGCCAGAAACGCCTTGTTTCAGGTGTGTGATGACCTATTTTTTGTCGTCAATCGAGATGCGAGTGCGGCGTATGCGAATCGTCAAGCACTTTCGCTCATAGCCGGATTTTTGCGCCCTGACGCAAAGCTTACCACCCTTTTGAATGATAACGGCGTTGGTTCGGCGCCGGTAACATTACTCAAGGAGCAAGTAGTGGTGATTGCTGGTCGTCCGATGTCCTACGTAACAGTTGCTCGTTCAACGCAGGCAGCCGCTTGGGTTTGCAGCGGCTATACACCATACCGTTTTCTTCGTCGCAGTCTGAATTCGATTCTCACTCCGGTGGATGGAGGGCCTTCCAAGGCATCGCTCCTCGTCACTGGTAGTAAGGCGATGCGAAGTTGGGCAGCCGCACTCGCTCGGTGTGTGCGGACGATGCTAAGGCTGAGATGGGGAAAGACGAGCAAAGCGGGCGCTTCAAAGGAGCATGGGGATGGTTCGGCGATACTGTCGGCGCACCCCATTCTGTCGATCGGTCATGCCATCCCGGAGGAAGGAACGCTCATTTCGAAGCCGGTTCTGCTCGGATAGCGAAGTTTGCTTAGACCTATGTGGATACTCTGCTGTGGTCTATCGCAAGCGATAATTAAACTTAGGTAGGTCCTGTTTCGTAAGGGCCGAAGACAAGGAGATGAGATGAGAAAGTCAGCGAGAAAGAACGAGAAAGGCTACACACTACTTGAGTACTGCGCCGGAGCGGCGATTATTACGGGCGTCCTCTGGGGCTCCCTTTCAGGTCTAGGTGGCGACCTATCCGATCTACTCGGTGCGGTGAGTAACTGGGCTACAAACCGCACTAATGGAATCTCTGATGACTAGGTCGTAAGGGGAAGTGTCTTATGGCAACTCGCGTATCGGGGTCACGACTGCGTCGCTATTCATCGACAGGCTCGATGTTAGGAGCAGCAGCGCTAGCATGTGGAATTGGATCGGCTGCGTATCTTGCGGGAGCGCGGTTGACTCAGCCCCCGGTGCGCGAGCAGTACAAAGCCTTCGTACCAGAGTACAACACCGTCGATGTTCCCGTTCCGGTGCGGCCAGTACCGGCGGGAACTTTGGTTCGTGAAATTAAGACCAGGGTAGAGAAGTTCCCTGAGCATCAAATTCCCCGCGGTGCAGTGCGCGACCTAAAACTTATCGGAGACAGCGTAACTCTGGCAACTCTGCCTGGTGGTCTACCGATTATGGAAGCCAATATCGGTAGCTCGGATGAAGCAGCCAATCCGATTCTCGGTCGTATTCCACCCGGCATGCGGGCGATGACCGTTAAAGTCGATGCCACTTCAGCGG
>JBKCMS010000008.1:0-29290 GCA_046300175.1 Pseudomonadota bacterium
CAGATTCCTACAGTATTGGCTTGAAGGAGGCAAGGTTGTGTGCCCGCTCTTGGGCGTAGTAATGGCTGACTACACAGCTGTTTTTGTCGGTATGGTATTCGGTATGGCAGCCCTCCAGGACACTATAGTAAAGCTCATACAGTAGTTGGATTGCGTGACGTAGAGTTGCCCAGTAGATTGCCTAAGAGTATAAAAACTAAAGGAGCTGCGTCGTGTCAGAGACAATCATCGCCATTATTCTCGGTCTTGTGGAGGGTATCACCGAGTATCTGCCGATATCGAGCACGGGGCACCTAATTCTGTTCAATGAGGCGCTGCAGTTTACAGGAGAGCGAGCCAAGAACTTCGATATAGTGATTCAGTTGGGAGCCATCTTGAGTGTCTTAGTGCTGTATCGCGAGAGATTCCTGTCTCTCATTCCCGACTTTAGAGAGCTACGGAGAAATCCTCGACTCAGCCTGGCGCCGGGAATCTATGGTACTGCGGGTCTGGTCAAGCTCGCCTTGGTTTCGCTTCCTGCGCTGGTTTTAGCTTTTCTATTCGGCAAGCAGATTAAGCTGCATCTATTTGCGCCCCTGCCAGTAGCAATAGCATTAGCTGTCGGAGCGATTCTGATCCTTCTGGTTGAGAGCTCCAAGCTAACGCAGCATCAGCGACAGGTTGAGGAGCTTACATGGCAGCAAAGCCTTGTGATTGGTTTAGTGCAGTGCTTGGCTCTATGGCCGGGGATGTCACGATCTGCTTCAACTATAGTAGGAGGCATGGTTGTGGGATTGTCACGGCGCTCTGCAGCTGAGTTCTCATTCCTGGCGGCTGTTCCAATTCTTGCAATAGCAGCGATCCATGATTTAGTGGAGGCGGTTCGAGTTTTCTCTCTTGAAGACCTGAAACTTGTAGCGATCGGTTTTGTTGTATCGTTTGTATCAGCGCTGGTGAGCATTAAATGGTTTGTTGGTATCGTTAGCCGCTGGAGTCTGCGTCCCTTTGCTTACTATCGTCTAGGAGTGGCGGCGCTGGTGGTATATCTATTGATGATGCGTTCTGCGCCGGGGTAAGGTTAGGTAGTGTGGAAACAATGCGTGAGAAACCATCAAAAAAACGGCTCAGAGAACCTGAAAACCTGGAGTGGTAACTCGCGCTCCCAAAATCTCCAAACCGAAGAGTTTGGGAGCACGAGTTACACTCAAACCTCGAGTAAATCCTTAGGTAAAACCTGTCGCAACCTTGGAACGCATTGTTCCACACCTCGTAAAGGGCCGGCCTGAGAAGGTGCGGTCGTTTAGGAGGAGCGGATTTTTGAGCTCTTACTATTAGGATACCGGAGCGGTTTTAAAGTGTTCACTTTTTTTGTGAAGGAAATGTAAAAAACTTGTGAAAAGTCCAGTTTACTGCGAGAAATCACCAGATTTAGCCGGTGCGTACCGTGGTAAAATCGCGTATAGATTTTAATCCCGACAGCAGGCAAATAATTGAAGCTGAATGCCGCAGCTGCTAAGAAGGCGGTCTAAAAGACAGCAGGGATCGACGATTTCTTAGCCTGCTTACCTGCGTGGTACAAATGTTGTAGGTTATTAGTGCCTTCACCGGTACAATCAAATGAGACGGAGAAATAAACGCAGCTCGAAAAAGCTAATTATAGAGGTGCTCAGCATCGGTTTTGCGCTGTGGCTCTTCATTGTGCTGCTTTACCGAGTCGCGCCCCCGATCGGAACACCGCTGATGGTGATTAGAGCGGTGCAGTCAGCATGGTTTTCCACTCCGGGTTTTCGTTCATGGGAGTGGGTGCCACTAAGGCAACTGCCAGCTTATATTCCACAGGCTATTGTTACTGCTGAAGATGCACGTTTTGTTTCGCACTGGGGAGTGGATTTCGCAGCGGTGGGAGATGCAATAGATTCAGCGGACGGCCGAGTGAGGATACGAGGTGCGAGCACGATCACCATGCAAACGGTGAAGAACTTATTCTTGTGGCCGGGACGAAGCTACGTTCGCAAGATACTTGAATGGTGCATGGCGCCGATCGCCGGGCTAGTTTGGGGTAAGCGAAGGACTCTTGAGCTTTACATAAATGTGATCGAGTGGGGCGAGGGAGTCTATGGGCTAGAGTCGGCAGCCCGCCACTACTTCAGAAAAAATGCTGGTCAACTGTCGTTACATGAGGCTGCGGCTCTAGCCGCGATACTACCTAATCCACGCAAGCTATCGCCACTGCATATGGTACAGTCCACCCGGCGACGATACGAGCGGATTCTCCGTGAGAGTGCGGACACTAGGTTGCCTTAGTGCGTCTGAAAATAGTGCAAATGGTTCTGTCACGTGTCAATTAGCTGACGCACTTGCGCTCACTTAACTCTCTGATCTGATTGTTAAACGCTTGAGCACACTTCTTGCAAAAGCTGCTGTAGTTCGGTCTTTTGGGTAGTTTCACAGACAGGAGAGTGGGTATGCGAATACTAGACTCGATATTTGAGCAAACGGTGACGGGGCTTTCAAAGGCCATGGACCTCTCTTGGCGACGGGGTTCAGTGATCACCTCTAATATCGCCAATGCTGAGACTCCTAAGTATCGAGCCGCGGCCCTCGACTTTGGTAAGGAGCTTGAGAAGGCATTCGGTTCAAGTGATGCCCAAAGCTTAGCGCGTACTAACTCCCAGCATATGGATATACAGCGCGACCAATCGGCGCGAATGAAAGCTGACTTAGCCGGTAAGAACAAGGCAGATGGTAACAATGTTGATATCGATCTGCAGATGGCAGCGTTGGCAGACAACGGTAGTGATTTTGCGAATGCAGCACAGCTGATGAAGCACAAGTTCGGACTTTACAGAGCAAGCATTCGGGACGGAAGAGGCTAATAGCGTATGAAAAGTCAGGGAACTACCTTTACGGCAATAGCAGCGGCAGGGCTATCAGCCAGCCGCATGCGCGCTGATGTCAGCGCCGCCAATCTGGCAAATAAGGAGTCGGCCTCGTACAAGCGACGTGATGTATTTCAGACGGCACTACCAATACCCCTCAGTGAGGGAAGTTTCTCATCCACACTTGATCGACAAACTTTAATGAAGCCGTCGGTGTACGCAATCTTAGAGGATCAGTCTCCACCAAATATGCAGTATCAGCCTAATCATCCAGAGGCAAACGCAGAGGGTTATGTGGCGCTCCCAAACGTGAATATCGTTGGAGAGATGACGAATATGATGTCAGCACTTCGTTTGTACCAGGCCAATCTCACCGCTATGGAAGCTGGCAGAGAGATGTCGAGCGCTGCGCGTAGCCTTCTGACGCAGGCTTAATAGGGAGAAAGAGAATATGTCGATAGGCGGAATAGATATCAAAATGCCCCAGATTCAGTCGATTAGAGGCATCGAGCCTAACAAGTCGGCCGACGTGCAACGCTCATCACCCCAGGGTGGCTTTGGTGATGCCCTGGCAGATGCCCTCAAAGAGGTAAATAGCCTGCAGAATGAGGCGGACTCCCAGATCGAAGGCCTAACGCTCAAAAAAGAGGGGGTAACTCCTCATACTGCGATGGTGGCTTTGGAGAAGGCTGATATCGCCTTTCAACTTATGTCGGCAATTCGCGGAAAGATAGTCAGAGCGTACGAAGAGGTTATTCGTACTCAGGTTTAGTAGGTCGATTCAAATAAAGGGTTATTGTGGCTCCATCTTTAGATCCCAAAGTGGTTTTCTCTCAGCTTGTCGACCGGTACATGAAGTTGCCGCTCGCGCAAAAAATCGCAGCTCCCGTGCTATTAGCCTTCTGTGTATGGTCGGTAGTCTATGCTTCGAAAGTAGCAACCGCTCCGGAATATACGGTGCTGTACTCAGACCTGAGTCAGACCGATGCAGGAGCCGTGGTTCAGCGCTTGAAAGACATGAAGATTGCCTATCAGCTCGAAGGTAATGCCATATCCGTCTCTCCTCCCAGCCAGGTCCACGAACTACGATTGAGTCTAGCTTCTGAAGGCCTGCCAAAGAGCGGCTCGGTTGGATACGAACTGTTTGATGGAACTAACTTTGCCACAACTACTCTTGGAGAGATGGTGAAGAAACAACGAGCTCTTCAGGGTGAGCTGGAGCGCACGATCATGTCCCTCGATGCAGTAGTCGCGGCGCGAGTTCATATATCGCAGCCTGAAAAGACTATATTTGCAAGTAAGGCGCAAGACCCAGCTGCTTCCGTATTACTTAAATTGAAGCCGGGCAGTGAGCTTGATAAGAAGCAAATTAAAGGGATCACCAATTTTGTAGCTGGCGGAGTTGAGGGGCTCAAGCCAGACAACGTGACGATCATCGACGAGTTTGGGAACTTGCTCTCTGCTCGACCAGAGGAGGGGGATGATTTCGGCGCAGATGCTACTAGGCTGCAGTATGTTCGAGAGGTAGAGCGGGGATATGTGCAGCGTATTGAGTCTATGCTGGCAAAAGTGTTGGGACCCGGAAAGGTCGTAGCTCGTGTCACTGCTGAACTAGACTTTTCATCAAGTGAAAGAGAGGAGGAAAGTTACGACCCCGGTGGGCGTGTTATTCGCTCAGAGCGCAGCATAGAGGAGGGCTCTGGGGCAGAGCAACGTGGGGGTATTCCGGGCGTCGTCAGTAATCTCTCTAATGATCCTAAGGCTCTGGCTCAGGGCGATGCAACAACTGAGCAGAATTCCAGGAAGGAAAATGTTAAGAATTTTGAGATATCACGAGCAATAACTCGCAGCTCTCAAGCCAGAGGCAAATTAGTCCGACTTTCTACTGCGGTGTTGGTTGATGGTAAAGCACTAGAAACCCCTGAGCTTGACACGGAGGGTAAGCCAACAGGGAAGGTAGCTAAGTCATATGAAGCGCTAACACCTGAGATGATCTCTCAGGTTGAGGGTATCGTTAAATCGGCGGTTGGCTTTGACTTGACCAGGGGGGATGTAGTTACGGTAGAGAATGTGCCGTTCTTTGCCCCCGACGAAAGTCTTCAAGCCGAGCTGGCTAAGGCGCATCAGACCGATCAGTATCTCAAATTTGGAGGCATGATGGTTCCTGTAGTAGCACTCGCACTGTTTGTTCTATTTGTACTGAGGCCGCTGGTTAAGTTCCTCACCACGACACAGCAGCAAGAGTATGATCTGAGCAAGTTACTTCCTAATGAATTGCTTAACGCAGATGCGCCTTCATCGGTTGCTGGTCGTAGCGAAGGAGGTGCCATCGGCATTGAGCACGCTGAATCTCAATCGGAGGCGGCGGAGGGTAACAAAAAAAGTGGCATAGAGGGCCTGGAACCCAGCATTGATTTAGAGCAGTTTGAAGAGGTTGTTGCAGAAAACGTTAGGCGCGTGAAGGAGAATCCGCAGCAGGCCGCTCTGTTAATTCGCTACTGGCTCAATGACGGTCGAATCTAATCCATAAAGAGGTACGTGATGGCGCCACAGAGAAGTGATGTTGCTGGGACAGTAACAGTAGAGACCTACCGACCCTCGGAGTACCAAGAGCAGGAGTGGGAAGTGATCAGTGATGCGCATGAAGATGCACAATTCGTCCCTGCCTCATTTAGTACTGTGCAGGCAGCAGCCTATGAAGTTGATGCAATGTTCTCTGACTTCGGAACGCCTACAAAAACCGCCATTGAGCTCAGTCGGGAAGCCGGTGATTTTGAGTTTGAGTTTAGCCAAGGAATACAAGATGCAGAGCTAGCTGATGAGGGCACTGCTAAAGCTAATATCATAGTGCACGACGGTGTGGATGGAGACTTACAAGTCAATCGGGACGATAATCCGGACATTGGTACGTCATCATTATCAGAGACACAATGTGCTACAAATGAAGTTATTGATGAGAGCGCAGTTTTAGTGGCCGATGACACAACATCAAGCGAGCAACAGACAGCACCATCAGGTGATGCGGATTTGAAAGAGGCTCTTCAGCAGTCTTATGAGCGCGGACGATTGGAGGCCCGTGCCGAGCAGGCCGAGTTTCAGCGGCAGCTAGAGGAGCGTTATCAGTTGCTCTGGGAGGATATGCAGGTGCAACTTGATGAGACTCAGCGCACCAATGAGGTTAGGGCTGTCGAACTCGCCCTACAGGTAGCTAAGCGTATGGTTGGCGATGTGGTTGAGCATCAACGTGAATACATCTATCAGGTAACCCGCGAGGCAATCAAGGCTGCGGCGGGAGCGGCAATTTCAGCAGTGCGAGTCAGTCCCCAGGACTATGAATTCCTAAAGCTAAGTGAATACGGAGATTCAAAGAAAATCGTCGCAGGAGAGCCGCTGTCATTTGTCAGCGATGATTCCATACGGGCTGGATGCGTTCTTGTGACGGCATCTGGAGAGGTTGATTTTGATCTGTACAAGGCGTGGGAGCGAATTCGCTCCAAGGTAGTACAGGAGCCTGAATCATAATGCACAGCGCCTTTGATCACGCACAGCACGTCGTTTCTCACGAGCCAGTAGGAGAGCTACGCGGAATTGTAACGGATGTCCGCGGGTTGCTCATAGAGGGTACAGGTCCACTTGTAGCGGTAGGCGGTCATGTCACGATAGCTTCAAGGAATCAAAAGATACCTGCCCAGGTCGTGGGCTTTCATAATGACAAGATACTGCTTATGCCATTTGGAGAGGTGCAGGGTATAGCCCCCGGTGGTGTTATCACTGCATCAGAAAGCACAGCGCTAGTGCGAGTGAGCAATCAGCTGCAAGGGCGTATCATTGACGCACTCGGTGAGCCGATGGATGGTAGGCCTCTGCCGATTATGAAGCGAACCGTTCCACTTTACAGGGCGCCACCCAATCCGGTGACTCGAACACGTATCTCCGAGTGCCTAGACCTGGGAATTAAAGCCATCAATGGACTGCTAACCGTTGGTCGAGGTCAGCGTGTGGCGATCATGGCGGGCTCAGGTGTCGGTAAGTCGACGTTGCTGGGTATGATTGCACGAACTTCGAAAAGTGATGTTAACGTCATAGCTCTGGTAGGAGAGCGAGGGCGCGAGGTGCGTGAATTTATCGAGCGTGACCTGGGACCTGAAGGCCTAGCGCGCTCGGTAGTTGTGGTGGCAACAGGAGATCAGTCAGCTCTGCTGCGTATTCGAGCGGCGTTTGTAGCTACGGCGATAGCTGAATACTTCAGAGATCAGGGCAAAACGGTCAATTTGATGGTTGATTCGGTTACGCGTTTGGCAATGGCACAACGCGAAGTCGGGCTGGCCGCAGGAGAGCCTCCGGCAACTAGGGGTTACACGCCATCAGTTTTTGCCATGCTACCGCGGTTACTTGAAAGGGCTGGGACTACTGATGGAAGGGGAAGCATAACTGGCCTCTATACTGTGCTTGTTGAAGGTGATGACATGAACGAGCCGGTAGCAGATACGGTGCGTGGTATCCTCGACGGCCACATAGTGCTCAGCCGACGTCTGGCAGCGCGTGGACACTATCCGGCGATCGATATACTTCAGAGCATTTCACGTTCAATGAGTGACATTGTCTCTGCTGATGTCATGGGTTTAGCCGCAGGAGTGCGGGAGATCTTGGCCTCATACCAGGATGCGGAAGATCTAATAACCATTGGCGCTTACAAATCCGGTCAGAATGTGCGTGTCGATCGAGCCGTGCAGAAGATCGATGCGGTGCAGCAGTTTCTGCGTCAGCAGGTCAATGAGTCGATATCTTTGGCAGACTCCTGGCAAGCGATGGCTGACGTCGTCGAGAGGTAAAAGATGAAGCGATTCCGTTTTCGCCTTCAACGCATACTCGACCTGCGAGTACAGATTCGTGACGAGGCGCGTCAAGAACTTGTCCGATGCACTGCTGAACGCGATCATCAAATACATATTTTGGCCCAATTACAGGACGAATTTCTCCAGGTGGGGCTAAAAGAATGTGGCACGTATTCTGCAAGTGACATTGCAAGCCTCGGAGCCTACTCAGAGAGGCTCACGAACTCTATCGATCAGCAGAAGATAGTCGTAACGGAAGCTATCAAAGCTACTGAAGCGGCTCAGGAGCGATACATTGAAGTTAGTAAAGAGGCAAAAACCCTGGAGATGCTAAGAGATAAAAAGCGTCAGGAGTTTGATGCTGCGCAGCTTCGAGAGGAAGGGGCGCTTTTCGATGAATTGGCAGTGCAAAGAGCAACGCGAGGATATTAATCATGACAGATAAGAAGTTGAGCAGAGAAGAAGCGCAGGCCCTATACGATGACATGCAACGTGCTATGCAAGCTAGGATGCTCTCAAGAAACAAGGGTGTGGTCGATTCGGGTACTGATAAGGCTTCTGAGCGTAATGCAGCGCAGTCAGCGACCAAGTCCGCCTCTCAGGCTACCGGAAGGGCGTCGTATTCAAAGTCTGCCGCTACTAATTCGCAGGTAGGCGCTCAGGAATCAAAAGCTGTTAACCGAGCAGCAAGATCATTATCAGCACGTGCACCGCGAAGGATGGCGGGTGCTGGCTTAAATGGACAGGGGATGGCTTTGATAATAATAGCCTTTTTAGGTTGCGCTAAAATTACGCTCTCAGCGATAGAAGCCAGTGGAGTCGGACGCATAGAGCAGGCAAGTGCATCGGTGAGCCGTTTGCCTTCAGGCCCCCAATGGACTAAAGAGCAGGCTAAGATACTTACAGCGCTCGACGCACGGCGTGTGGAGTTAGAAGAGCGAGGTCAGCGTCTGGATAAAAGAGAGGGAGAGTTCGCCGCAAAGGAGCGTGAGGTAGCAGTGCGGCTAACGGCGCTAAAAGAGCTCTCGGAAAAGCTCAAGAACGAGCGTGAAAAGGGTGATAAGCAGCGAAATACGCAGCTAGATCAACTGGCAAATGTTTATGGGTCAATGAACCCGCCTGAAGCGGCGCATCTTCTCGAGCAACTCGACATTCAGGTGGCCTTGTCGCTAGTGGAGCGCATGCCAGAAAAGCGTATGGCACAGATACTCTCTCTGATGAATGCGCAGCGTGCGCTTGAGTTGACGAATCTGCTAACGCATCGTGAGCGTTAGAATAGGCTGACAGTTTATCCTCGCGGGTCTCCTACCACTCCTATAACCAGTGGAGCTCTTGTTTGTTTATGCATAATTGCGAAGGCAAATGGGCGATCGACGGTAATCGACTTGGGTTCGTCCTCGACGAAAAATGCGGATTTAGTCATAACCATAGCAGTGGCCGCCGCCGCTTCCGTTCCCGCCTCATCGACGTTAACTACAGTCTCATGCATGATTGCGCTGATAGAAGTGGGCAGAACCGTCATGCCTGAGTAATCTGCGCTGCTCGAAAACGGCAGTGGTCCAGTGATGGAACTGATCGGCTCCGTTAAGTCTCGGCTGAAGCGAATCTTGTGCCGAGGTATGGTCAAAGCGATCCGGGATGGTACTGCAGAGTCAATAGCCGTGTTTATAAGCTCAGTTCTAAGTGAGTCAGCGACTTGCTGGGAAGTGCGAAGGTTACGCGGCAGAAGCACCAGGTAAAAATACCCTCCATGAGCGTATGTGAGCTGAACGGCCTGCCAGTCGCAGTTTTCAAAGTAACGCATAGAGGCAGTTAGGTGCATCATTGGAGTTGTCGCCACATCGCCGCTAGATAGATTGAATGATTCCTCTTTGGTCGCAGATTTATTAAAGGCGTTATCCCACGCAGCTTTAAAGTATAAAGCATTTACCAAAACGGCAGTCGTATGCGGACTCGGCATACCTGCGGGAAGAAGGTTAGGGATCAGAGACTTGGTCTTGCTTGCTACCCATTCATTTATGGTGCGACGCGCCTGCTCGCTCGCTTGAAAATCAATAGTTCGTGGCTCAGCGCTAAATCCACGCGATGCCTTAGCAAGGTATTTGCCGGTGAATGAGCCTCGGCTGGTGATCCACACGGAATTGGCAAGGGTCGCAATGCTTGAGTCGTTTTTAGATTCAACTTCCGCATTCAAGCTGGCATACTCAGAGATTGTTTGTTCCGAAAACGGGGATGAAAACAGTATCGTATCCAGATTTGCGCCGGTGGCACCAACAGCTCCAATCCGAGCCAATGTCAGGCCAGCGTGGATGCTGTAAGGAGAGAGCGCACGATTGTCGACAGCCGTGGCTTTTTGCAGCAGCGTAACTCCAAGCTGTAGCTGATTGGCAGTAATCTGGCCAGAATAGGCTGCCGGTAAAGAATCGGGAGCAGCGCTACTGGGGACTGCAACGATGGGCTGGATCGCTACACCAATTAAAAAACCGAGCAATCTCCTAAGAGCAAGATGTTTGATGGGATGTATAGAATGAGTCACAATGGTTTCATGCTATCGTCATCCTCGGAGGGTCGCAAGGGACAGGCGTAATTATGAGTAATGACAACTTTGAGGGGCGTTTAGCCAAGATATCTGCTAGTTTCTTCAGTTCCTATTGGCGCTGGGAGCTATCTGACTCTGAACCGACCGAGGTGACCGTAGAGGCCGAGTTGGCGAAACGTCTACCCCACATTCCAGTGTCTACTTGGCCAGCCCGATTCGATCTCGGTGGCGTATATGTGGCTGGCGAGCTAGCTCATTTAGGAATGCCGCTAGCAGCGCCGTGTCGTCTTGAGTACTACGAGCCACGTATGTCGATCGAGCGAGTCGCTACGTTTTACCCGCGATTCTCGACGGAGCTTTTGTTGTATGTCGATCAAGATTGCCTGGTGGTGCACAAGCCAGCGGGACTGCCAACAACCCCAGCACGTGATCAACAGCGATATAGTATGCAGCGTTACCTTGAGCAGCACTTAGGATGCTCAGTGCACATGCCGTCGCGGCTCGATATAGGGGTAAGTGGAGTCGTGCTCTGCTCGCTCTCATCACGGATGAATCGGTACCTTCAGAAGGCGTACGATCGTCGTTGGATCGAGAAGTTTTATATAGCAGAGGTTGTAGGCTCTCCGTCTTGGAGCACTCGCGTTTGTGAACAATCGCTGGAGCGAGACCCGCGGCATCCGGTTCTGCGCCGCTGTGTAGCAGTAGGAGGAGAGTCCGCACGTACCCGTTTATTACGACTAGGACCGCCTAAGTCAGAGCAAAACGCCACAACTTTTCTTCAAGCTGAGCCGATTACCGGCAGGACGCACCAGATCCGCGTGCACTGCGCCTACGAAGGATTTCCGATAATCGGAGACCCATTCTACGGAATTATTGACGACCCCGAGCTGCACCTGATGTCGTACGCGGTTAAGTTTTTTCACCCATTCAAACAGCAACACCTTTCTTTTTGTGTCCCACGCGAACTTTGGCCAGCATGGCTTCAGGGTGTTGAGCTGCCCAGCTTTTAAACCCAGCCTCATTCATTTTTGAAAAAAATGAATGAGAATTGCTGAGCGAGCGCAATCTTGGCTTAGCCAAGTTGCGCCGTAGAAGACAACAAACTCCTATGTGCTCAAGCGTGTGAAATTTTAATGTCATGAGAGACTCTAGCTCTGGACGGTACTGCTTGATGTTAGCAAAGAAGCTTCAGAATCGCGGCTTTGAAATCAGCAAATCGCTCGTAGTACAGATTGTATAAGACGATTTTCTTTAAGAATCGCCACAAGCGTTCAATAAGGTTAAGATTCGGAGAGTACGGGGGTAAAAATATGATCTCCACCTTGGATGTTTCAAGAAAAGCTTTTACCTTACGATTTCGATAGTACCGAGCATTATCAGCCCTTTCCCCGCTGGTTTCCCTTTCCCCGCTGGTACACTCTAGATTCGAGGCGAGTAAGGTTAATTTCGCTTGTTCGGATCCTATCCGCTAGCAAACTGTCTCAAGATGCTTCAGTGGGGCCATGATGGCACGTTAGGGCGATCCCTTGCTATGGGTTGGGCAACTAAATAGGTTGCCGTAGCGGCATATGTTCGCCGGTTTTTTTGTGATCGGCGCAGCGTTTCCGTGCCGAGTCAACCACGCTGTTACAGCGTGTGAGCAGAGTTGTATAGATGATCAGTACCCGGAGACGGGATACGCAGGGCTACATGTCTTTGGGGGCAACCAAGGGATAAAGGTTCCAGGAGGCCACTCGTGCGGAAGCCCTGCTTTTAGCAATCGATAACATTCGCGATGCTCCCTGCAGATTCTTTTGTGTGATGCGATCTCTTGGGGGCGTAGCTGATCGTCGCCGCAAATTAGAAATATTCTCCTACCTTTTTTCTTAGGTGTATGTGGTCGAAGATACACCTGTTGTTTTAATCTTTCAGCTCCAATAATAGAGGTGCCCTCTTTAATGCGCTCCTTAGCCATGGCAGCCTCCTCAGCGTACACAGCCTTTATAATCCTTTGCCGAATAGCCTCTATCTGCACAGGATCGGTTACGCCATAGGCTCGCAGCCAAGAAAGAGGCTGAACTACTAGCTCATGCTCTTGGGTGCCTTCAGTCTCTCTTGCTCTTTTCGCCATCGCTCGATCGTTAGCAGGCGAGAGCCGGTTTCCCTCGGGAAGAGGCTCAAGAAGAGACACTGGGGTCCAGTACGCACGTACTGAGACTTTTGCATCTACTGAAGGCTGACAAGTTTTGAAAGCCTCCCAGGTAGTTAACCCTGGATATTCGTCGATAGTTGATACCAGACGTGCTCTAGTGGGATTAAGAAATATATAAATTAAGCGCTGAATTGCATCCTCAAGTTTAACGAGCCGCATCACGCTAGGGCGTTCCTCCCACAGCTGAAGACGGGATAACTTGGTGAGCTTGCGGACGGTATCAGTGATCTTCTTCTGATACTCCATGTAGAACTTGGTGTGTTTGTGCGGGTCATCAGGAATAACGTGCTGATGAGAATGATTATTCATCTCCACGAAATTGCAGAGGGTAACTTTATCATCCCGCTGAATCCGAGAGAGTATGCCGGTGAGGAGTTGATTGGTTGTCTCGGTTGGGGGCAGGGGTAAGCCCTCCCGCGCTCGCGGGGTTATCTCATAAAGGGTATTTTCACGAACTATGCGGATTGTACGGCCCATACCCACATATTCGAAAAAATCGCCGAATAGTTGCGTCATTCAAAACAAAGTAACGGTCATTTTCTACGGTGTACCAGGGCAGGGGGTACCAGGGCAGGGGGGGCATTTTCTACGGTGTACCAGGGCAGGGGGTGTGGTGTACGTGGGACCACATTTTACTGAGTCGTTTGTGCGAGATTTTAGCGAGCAGTATGGTGGTAACTACCCTGAAATCTGTTCCGGCAATTTTTATGACATGGTGCAGATGCTTGGCCAGGCCGTGCTGCAGAATCGGTGTAATGGAGATAGTCTGCGAGGTTTTGTGGCTGGATTAACATCGTTCACGGGTGCTGGCGGTACATACGGGATTTCTCCACAGCGAGAGTTCAGGATGCCAGTGGAGTTACGAACAGTGAGCAACGGTACGTTTGCGAAGTATCGCTGATGAACGATTCATAGGATTACTTCAGGCGATCCTATTAGGTGCACACCCCAGGAAGGTCACAGCCTCATGCACCATATCAGTGACCTCAGGCCCCCAGGTACGCGGGTCGCTACGCATACTCGTTAAACCTTCAATGATAATCGATGTTGCTAGCACTTTCTACGGTGTACCAGGGCAGCACCAGGGCAGCCAGGCAGACGGGTAGCATTTTCTACGGTGGACCAGGGCAGAGACCAGCGCCCAGGGCAGAGAGTACCAGGGCAGAGACCAGGGCAGGAAGGCGTTTTGGACTAGCAGGCGCAGGGTGGATATACTGGGATCTCATCGATTCGTGCAAAATATTGGTGCCCCAGTGTTAAAAGTCAATGTTATTAGCGACATTCATTATGATCCGAGTAACTCACACGATACGTGGATGCCGGGTGGTCCCTACAATTCACAGCGGCGTGTAGAGTGGCTGCTAGAGAAGGTGCAGGCGCATCCGGCAGACGTTCTGTTACTTCCAGGGGATCTCGTAGATCGCCAGCAGGTAAAGGGATACTCGGATTTTGATCGACGCCTGCAATCGGCCGACATCCAGGGTAAGATTTTTGTAACACCGGGCAATCACGATGATCGCCAAGCTCTAAAATACCATGTTCGAAGCGATATGCCAGACGATACCTGCGTTGATGAAGCAAAGACGCACTATAGCTGTACGCATGGGGAGCACGTCTTATTTGTTCTAGATAGCGCGCCGGCGGGCGAGCAATTAACGCAAGACCAGAAGCGCAAAGCTTTTATTGGTGACGCAGGTCTTGAGTGGCTTAGCGGTCGACTGCAAGCACTCTTAGAGGGGTGCACAGCGTGGATTTTTACTCACTATCCGGCGAATAATTTCGGCGTTGATTGGATTTCAGGGAGGGAGATCATAGAGGACGGGGTGCAGCTCCACGGATTGCTTAAACAACACTTAGACAAGGTCGGCGGGGTCTTCTCTGGGCACCTGCACCACAGGTTTGAAAAAAATCTTGAAGGTGTTGCCTACCACTCGTTGATGCCAGCGAGTAGGCCCCTCACGGTGGTGCCCTCTGGGCAAGGAGTGGAGGTTATAAGAGATCCCCACGGCACCCCAGGTTTTGAAATTTTAAAACTCGGCGACCGGGGTAAGTACATGTTAAGTACGGTTGAGTGTGGCGATAACGACTGAGGCTGGGCGCTGAATCGAGATTCTGCCCTTGGCTTTTTCGTTTTGGCCGCTGTAGCTAGCGAATTTAGGATGAATAGCGGCTGGAGTAATCAACAAGGTGGACTATGTGCCGGATGGTAGGAAAAGTTTCAAGAGAGATGCAAAGCCCGAATTACGAGCTTCTACAAGCTTCACACTCGCTGCACCAGCAGTCTCTCAGTGGTCGTACATTAGCCAATCCCGATAGGCTTGGGGAGCACCGTGATGGGACAGGTGTCGCTTGGTTTGAGGATACGTCCCTGCGCATTGAAAAGCGTGGCAAGAAGGATTGCTGGGACCAATCGTTTCAGAGCCTTGTTTCTCAGATCAATAGTACGATGTTTATTGCGCACAATCGCAAGGCATCTCCCCGTCTCGCTATTAATCTCGCTTCGTCGCATCCTTTTGAGATGCGAGCTAAAAGCGGCGCGGCGGCGTTTTGTCATAACGGCGGGGTGGGCTCGTTGATGGCTCAGGCCGAGAGGCTCAAGCTCTCGGAGTCGAAGTTCTTTGCTGATTTTTTAGCGACGCGTATCGATCAATTTTCCAAAGATGCTGTAGCGGAGATAGTCAGCATCTGCGCGTCTAGATGGGAGTATAAGTCGATTAACGCCCTCATGCTTACATCGCATGCACTATTTGCGTGGCGCTGCTTTAATGATCGGCATGAGCGTAAACACGATTTTGGTCGCTACTACACACTGTACATAAAGCCTACTACCGAGGGAATAACGGTTGCATCCGAGCCGGTCGATGGTGATCACGGCTGGCAGGAGGTGAGCAACAAGCGCATGCTTGTTGCGCGTAGAGGAGAGTCAGAGCTAGAGCTGGAATTTGTTGATTTGTAGGATTAGCAGCTGTAGTGCCTTTGAGCCTGGGTATATTTTGCTCCCTAAAAACGCTATCTGGTAACGACATGGAATAGCCTATTCGATGGCCTGCCAGATGATATCGAAGAGAACTTGGTGCAAAACTACTTGGCTTCTTTGCCGAGTAGTAGGGCAAAGAAATCCCTGATCCCACTAGTGAGTGTTTGGTGGGATGAATCGAGTAGGCGTTGAAGCTCTGATGCATCAAGCCAGACACCACCTGATTCCGGACAGCGATCGATCGCCACCCCGAGAACTTTATCCTGGTTCATGGGCTTAGCCGTCACCGGGCTTGGTTTGCCACCTGTAACAGTAGCTGTACTTGAGAGAGAGGGGGCTAGGGCGATAAAATCCTTAAGGGAGGCTGTGCTATTCTTGGCCGCCTCAATCAGTTGCTCCAGCTCGCCGGCATCAAGCCACAATCCACCGGAGTCAACGCAGCGGTCCACTACTACCCCCATAATCGTAACGATCTCCATTGGCTTGCCGGTCGCAGGGCTCGGTCTGGCTGGTTGACCCTTCTTAGCTGCCAAACGCGAAAGCGCTTGTTTATTCAAGTTGTCAAAATAGCCCTCTTCCTGCGCCCTACGTCGCTCATCCCAAGAATCGCTCATAATCCTTTCCCTTATCTACCGCCACGAACGGCCATCAATTTAAATCGTCGCTTTCTGATTCTACCTGTAATAACTGAGTAATTACAATATTCCAAGCGCCGAGAAGGACAGCACTAGCTGCGCTACCACGGGCGATTTTAGGGTAGTCTGACTTTGCACAGGGTGAGGGGACGTGGGACGCCTAGAGGTTGACTTTTTTCGGGGGACGCGGTACTTCAATCTTTCTGAAGGCAGTTGTTGCGGGTGTAGCTCAGTTGGCTAGAGCGCTTCCTTGCCAAGGAAGAGGTCGAGAGTTCGAATCTCTTCACCCGCTCCAGTATCGTTCCTGCGCAAGTATAGTTCCTGCGCAAACTTGGCTGCGCCAAGATTTGCGCGACGGCCAGGGGCTTGGGCAGTATCGTTCCTGCGCAAACTTGGCTGCGCCAAGATTTGCGCGACGGCCAGGGGCTTGGCCCCTGGACCCCGCTGGGCCGGTAGGGTTCCTGCGCAGATATCGTTCCTGCGCAAACTTGGCTGCGCCAAGATTTGCGCTTAGGCCAGGGGCTGGGCCCATGGGTCCGGAAGAGGCAACGTCCATTGGCCTGAAAGAAGTCGGCGACGGGGGTTTCTGCGCCGATAATCGCATGTCGCTCTACGCGGGTGTAACTCAGTTGGTAGAGTACTTGCTTCCCAAGCAAGATGCCGCGGGTTCGAGTCCCGTCGCCCGCTCCATCATCTCCCCTCTCTTCTCGTATTTCCGCCTTAGAACCGGGAGGGTGCTAGGTAGCCAGAGTACTAGGTAGCCGTGGACGCAGAGTAAAAGGAGAAGAATAGCTGCTTTTTCGAGTAGCTTCCACGCTATCGCGTATTTCTTTTACTATGCGTCCATCCTGCTAACCGATTTCAATTACGACTGGCCAAACTTTTGGATTACGCGCTGCTTCATTTGGTCCATCTTATCGAGCAAGGAGGAGAACATGTTGTAAATACGCCCGGAGTGCTGGTAGCGCTGTTCGGCGATCATCTGTAACCCTTTAAGGTCTGGAGCCACTTGGATCGCGTTTCCTGTGTTGTCCTTTGCGATAACTGGGTTCCCGTTATTGTCTTTGGCGATGTTGCCTTTATCATCGACTACATACTGATATTTTACGATCCCTAGTTTGTTGCCCAAGGCGATTAGCACATCGTCTTTGGTGCCCTCACGAAGGCTATAGGCCTCCATCAGGTTCGCCTCACTCTGAGACACGTTGCCTCCTACCGTGACTGCCGCTGCATCAATACTGTTTCCGTTATAACCACCAACACCTGCTGTCATATTCAAATGCTCCTAAAAGTTATCGGGCCGGCAATCCTGAGGGGCGCGCCTATCTGCTCACACCTGACCGTGCCCGGTCTACAATCCCTTATTCGTAAATATTTTTATTTAGTTGCTATTGTTCTAGGCGATAGTTCTGCCATACTCATAACAAGGGCGTATCTTGGACGTCGGTGGGGAAGCGTAAATGTCGGAATATATTGAAATACTGGGTGGTCAGCCGCTGTCGGGTACAGTTGTAGTAGGAGGGGCAAAGAACGCTGGGCTTCCTTTGCTCATCGCTACCCTGCTTACCTCTGAGGAGTGTTCGCTCAGTAACGTACCAAACCTGACAGATACCAGCTTAGTTTTGCATCTTCTAGAGCACTTCGGAGCAGAGGTGCGATACGATGGAAATACCGTCCGTGCAAAGACACCATCTCTGCGTGCAACCGAAGCAAGCTACAGCTTGGTGAAGGCTCTCCGTGCCTCATTCTGGGTGCTGGCGCCGTTACTGGCGCGTGGCGGTGCAGCCCGTGTTGCCCTACCTGGAGGAGATCTGATCGGAGCAAGGCCGGTCGACCTGCATCTCGAAGGGTTGGTTAAGATGGGAGCGGATATATCTCTCAAGCATGGAGTTGTTCATGCAACCGCTCCAAAAGGTCTAAGGCCAGCAACGATTGACCTACGCTTTCCATCTGTCGGCGCTACGCACCAACTGATGATGGCCGCGTGCCTTACTCCTGGGTGCACTGTATTGCGAGGCTGTGCTCAAGAGCCGGAAGTGATTGCGCTTGCTAACTTCCTTAACGGCATGGGAGCGGATGTTCAGGGTGCAGGTGGGTGTGTGATTGAGGTTCGCGGCACAGCTGAGCTGCACGGCACATCGGCAAACCTGATCGGCGACAGGATTGAGGCGGGCACATACCTCCTCGCGGGAGCGATGACCGGCGGAGAGGTTACAGTGCAGGGGGTAGATCCACTTTTCTTCGGCAATTTTCTCGACATTCTTGGTCAGATGGGATTGGGAGTGCATTGTGGGGAGAACTCCGTTACGGTTAAGAGTAATGGTGAGCTAAAAGCAGTTCACGTCAAGACCGCGCCCTTCCCAGGTTTTGCTACAGATCTTCAGGCGCCTCTCATGGCCGCACTTGCGCTGGCAAACGGTACAAGCACGATCGAGGAGACAATTTACGAGGGTCGCTTCGGCCACGCCTCAGAGCTGGCGCGACTCGGGGCTAAAATATCAATCATGGATCGCACTGTAACGATCGACGGAGTCGGTGAGCTAAACGGGGCCCCGGTTGACGGGCTCGATATCCGCGCGGCAGCGGCTTTGGCGATCGCCGGGTTTGCTGCTCGGGGTAAAACTGAGTTACATGAGGTTCATCATTTGCGGCGCGGATATGAACACTTCGAGCGAAAGGTAAGTAATCTAGGCGCTAGGGTCTGGAGCCGCACAAGCGATCCAGAGGACTTCATCTTCGCGGGTTGCTAACCTGTAATTAAGCGACCTCAATTTTAGGTTAAAATGAAATCACAACTCACGCTCACTTTCGGTGAAACCCTGGCGTATTCGTCAGAAACATTCGTGGCTCACATAGGAGTGCGCGAGATTACAGAAACTCTTATCACCTTAGCAGCCGAGCAACGATTTGCTCTTGTCTACATCAATGGATCTCCTGCGTCTGGCAAGACTCATCTATCGGTTTATTGCGCAGGATTGCTCCAGTCGCTTGGCCGCTCCGTTGAGTTTCTCTCAGAGGCTAACGTGAATCCATGGCTCTTGGATGCAGCAGCGCGAACTAGAGCGCGAAAGGGTGGTGTGTTTATCGTAGACGATGCCGAGCGCTGGATATCCCAGCCGGCGGCAGAGGGGGTTTTCACCGCGGTTGCTGATTATGTGCTGCAGGAAAAGGGATTGCTGGTGCTGTTAAGCTCGCTGTCTGCAAACGCAGTTAATGCTCCTATTCAGATTCGAAGTCGATTGGCGGCAGGCGTGCAGCTTATGATTAACGAGCCTGAGGAGCGTGATCTGGATGCAATACTACGGGCAATGAGTGCCCAGCGAGGGCTAAAGCTAACGGAGGTCAAGCGGCGGTTTATATTGGCGCGTGTGCCGCGCACAGTGCCGGCTCTAACGCGCTACCTTACCAAGCTCAAGGAGGTAGGCCAAATGGCTCCATCGAGCACGTCTTTCGAGGTCTTGGCTCAGGCGCTTGAGTGATATAAGAGCGGATTTATCCTGTTATTCAAAATTGTTACGGTGATTTGCTCGCGCTTCCCCATATCCCCACGGTGTGGTACAACTCCTCTGCCAGGAACGCTTCCTTAATTGAGGGACCGTACTGGTTAGCCAACACCCTCTGAGGTGTAGGAACCCACATAGCGTGAGCGGTGGGGGCTAACATGAGGATAGATTCATGCAAAAACGCAGAGTAGTAGTAACTGGAATGGGCTTAGTCAGCCCGCTTGGATTAACCGTAAAGGACACCTGGCAGGCCGCAAGAGAGGGCCGGTCTGGAGTCGGGCGGATCACGCGTTTTGACTCTTCTGCTTTTGCGACTCAGATAGCGGCTGAGGTTAAGGGATTTAGCCCCGACCCATTTATTGATTTTAAGGATCAGAAGAAGCAGGACCTGTTTTCCCAGTACGCTATCGCGGCAACTCACGAGGCGCTTGGTGAGTGCAACCTGCTCTCAACGAGCTCCCCGTACGAGCCAGCAAAGATGGGATGTGTGTTGGGAGTGGGTATAGGTGGATTGATGATTCTGGAGAAGTTTCATCAAGCGTACCTCGAAGGGGGACCAAAGAAGATATCTCCGTTTCTCATACCCGGTATGATTAGCAATCTGGGGCCAGGTAATGTGGCGATAAAGTACAACCTGAAAGGCGTTAATTACACCGTAACCAGTGCTTGTACCTCATCCACTCACGCTATAGGTGAGGCGTATCGAATGATTGCTGAGGGGCTCCAGGATGTAATGGTCACCGGAGGTTCGGAGAGCACTGTTTGTCCGATCGGAATTGGCGGTTTTAATGCTTTGAAGGCTCTGTCCACTCGAAACGACGAGCCTGAGAAGGCATCGAGACCGTTCGATAAAGATCGCGATGGTTTCGTATTAGGTGAGGGGTGTGCGATCTTGGTGCTAGAGGCTCTGGAAAATGCGGTGAAGCGCGGTGCTCCTATTTACGCAGAGGTCTTGGGTTATGGCTCGTCGTGCGACGCATACCACATGACTGCTCCCTGTGTTGATGGAGAGGGAGCAGTGAGGTGTATGCAAAATGCGATTGAGTGGGCCGGCGTGAAGCCAGATCAGGTTGACTACCTCAATGCGCATGGAACCTCAACGCCGGCAAATGATACCTCTGAGACGGCAGCGATCAAATCGGTGTTTGGCGAGCATGCAAAGAAGGGCCTACTGGTTAGCTCAACCAAATCAATGACCGGCCACCTTTTAGGTGCGGCTGGAGCCATTGAGGCAGCGTTTTCAGTCTTGGCAATCAAGGACGGTGTTGTTCCACCGACCATCAATCTCGATAACCCGGATGAGGGATGCGATCTGGATTATGTGGCCCACAAGGCACGTGAGCGTGAGGTTAGGGTTGCAATGTCGAATAGCTTCGGATTTGGTGGCACAAACGCTACTCTCGTATTCGGGAAGTATAAGGGGTGATTCTAGCCGTTGGGCAAGTGCTGGCGTTGCTCCGAGTTAAGGGCGGAAACTAGCAGTCTGTCAGCGTGTGCCTGAGAAGAGGGGCAACGTTCTCTGAATAGGCGATGCCGTGAGGTAACGGATGAAGAAAAAGGAAGAGGATCTCTCCCCGCATTCGCGTGCAGAGGATATCCTCTTAGGATCGCTTGGCTTCGGTGAGGAGGCCAGCATCTTAACGATAGAGAAGACTAATCACGGCTATCGCGGCGTCGGAGTATGGCCCGACGGCGAAAAGTTCCAATTTGAGAACGACGATGAGTTAGATGACCTGCAGAGGTGGGCGTTAAAAGTCATTGCTCGCTAAGGTGTTAAGAGCGAATGCTACGTTAACTGTAGTCTGCCGCCAATCTTGATTGTCCTCTACTGTGCGCAACGGTAGGAGTTAGACGGGATCCTCGTAGCGATCGTTCGAGCCAGATTGTTGCCGAGCTGTTTAATGCGTAAGTTGTTTGTTCTGGCAACCCTCGTCGGTCGATCCCTCTTGAGATGTAGCGCCTGGTTAATTAATAGTGCCTCTTGACGCATCCATGTAGCTGTTTTTACCATCGTACGTTTAGCTTCACTGATGGTGAATTTGCTGCACTGCGGAGCCTGAGAAGTAGAGCAGGTTCTGATCACCGTAGGTACACCTAAACTAGCAGCGAGATATTGGTTAAGCTGATGGCGCGCCCTTGTTAATCCGCCTTGAACCACGGTCTCTATATCAGCCGGCCACACCTGTCCCCAGCGTTCGTAGTCTCGCACTATACGGTCAAATATCTTCGATACCCGAGATGCATTGTCAGCGATAACACCCTTGATGTTCATCTCCTTACAGCCACCTATCGACTGATGGTTTGTAGAGACGACCCTGAGAGTAGCGCTGCTACCAGGGCGTAACGTGCTTGGTGGAATTGGTCCCTCAAAGCCATTGCTCTGGATAGCGATAGCGTACTCGCGGTTTGGATCAGCCCCGGCAATTGCGAATCGTCCGCTAGAGTCTGTCATCGTTATTCCGATGTCAAAGATGTAAACTATAGCGTTTGCAACTGGTCGGTTAGATTGATCGAGAACCACCCCTGACAGTATCGTGCGTTGCTCTGGAGAGGGAGGGTTGCCCCCCGTTTCAATTACTTGAGTAGGTATCGGTGTAGGAGTACTGGTAGCCGCAGGTAGAGTGAAAGATGCTTCTCCGGGCTCATTACAGAAGCTGTCGGCTCCCATAAACTGTGCTTGAGCGATTGAGTTGCCCAATGATGCGAATAAAAAGGTGAGCAGAAGCACCATCAGCTTGTTCTTGCAGCTACACTGCCTTACGCGATTGCGCCTATGTAACCGGATGATTGTCCGCAACATGTAGTCCTCGTTCCCTCAGGCTCAACCGCTAGGCGGCTGCCTCTCTCTCCCCTTGGTATTGGGGTCGACTGAGTGTTGAGGGTGCTGTACGATTTGGGTCTGAAAATGTAAGCCGTAAGGGTAAATAGCGGTTTCTCGTAGCGGAATCACCCAAAAAAAAGGGCTCATCGGTGAATCAAGTGGCTAGAATTGGCGTTTCCGGACGTGAACATGCGCGTTCGCGCGGAAATTCGTGATTAATTACTGAAAATAATTGGTTATGCCCCATCAGCAGTCATTGGCTCTCACTCGATTCCCCGATGAGCCAACAAAAGAATGTATTAACTACGGACTTTTGGAGAACGCTATAGTGACGTGCAAAAGTCCGTGCCAGTAAAACTGGCAAGGCTTTTGCTGGACATCACTATAGGTTGTTGTTTTGATTCGCATCCGCGAATCGATAGCGTTCTCCAAAACTCGGGATTTCGCTACGGACCTTTGGAGAACGCTATAAGACCCGATATTGTTTCAAGCGCGCAATTCTGGCCGCAAAATTGCCGGTTGATGCGAAAAAACGTGATCGTCTAAGCCGTCTAGTCTCCTCACGCTGGTGTGCGCTAAGATAGGTGGCGAGGGAGGGCCAGACCATGACCAGCACAATTGTTATTATAAGCCAGTTAGTGATTGCTTTTGGCATCTACAATGTTTGGCTAGTGCGGGCAAATAGGGCTACGGGATACCGTGGAGGGGATGCCAAGAACCTAGAGGAAGAGTTCCGCGTTTACGGTCTCTCCACCGAGTTTATGAGGATTGTGAAGGTACTAAAACTAACCTTTGCAACGCTTCTGTTGGCGGGCATCTGGTATGCACCTGTGGCGTATGTTGGAGCTTTGGGTATGTGTGTGCTCATGTTATCTGCCGTGATGATGCACTTAAAGGTCCGTGACCCAATCAAAAAAGCACTCCCAGCGGCCTCCCTGCTGGCCCTCTCGCTGGTAGTGATGTTTTCTGTGCTTTAGAGAGGCGGTACAGGGCTGGTAGCGAGCCCCGCCGGTCTCTATCGCCACTCAGCAAACCGGCCAATCATACCTCGATGGTCTGATCCGATATCCGCCGGCAGTAGTTCCATCTGAGTTGGAAGAAGCGAAGGTGAACAAAATATAAAGTCTATGCGCAGTAGCCAACCGATACCCAGGCCTCCGATAAATTGGGGTGCAGGCCATGTGCCACCGGTTATAACGGAGTGCAAAGCAAGCCAGGCATCGCTGTATCCGGCTTCTCTAATGGCAGAGTAGACGCGACTGCGCATCGACGCGTTCAGATCGCCTGAGATAATTATATTCTGGCTCGCTGTGGAGCCGAGTTCCTCCAACAACTTGGAGATTGCATGCTCACGGTCAAATATGGGAAGAGAGAGGCGCTTCCACCAGTTTTGTTGCGAACGTCCTAATTGTTCAGCGTAGTGCTTTGATAACCCAGCATGAGGGTGCAGAGCATGAAAATTAGCGATGGCAATAGGCGAACCACTTGGCGTTGTGGTATCGATAATTATGGGACGACCGACCCAGGTTCCAGTTACTTTGTTGTTACGTTCGGTGCATGGATTTTTCGCCAATGTCGACATTCCACTTGAACCCTCAAGAGGCCGCTGTATGCGGCACTGATAGCGCTGAGAGAGGCGTTGCTCAATCGCCTGAGCTAGGCTCGGATTAACCTCTTGAATTGTTACTATATCAGGGTCACGACGCTCTATTTCATCAACGATCGTCGCTGATAAATCCATAAAGCCTAATGCGTTTAGATTAAGCACCGTAAACTTCGGTCGATCTGCAGAGGGTAAGAGTGTGTAGGTAGAGGTGAATTTGAGTGATGCGAGAATAGGCGCTATCGCAACGCCAAGTAGAATCAACCATACAATAGTTCTGCCTTGATTCCCAGATTCATTGCGGATGCGAGCAATAACGAGCTGTAAGGATAAAATAAGAACAATAACAGAAACTAAAACCGGTGCTAAAGCTCTATAAAGGAAGAGGACCCACGAGTACTCTAAGCCTAAGATAATGTCGCTAGCTGTCCAAAGGACAACAGCAATTAGAAAGAACGCACCTAGCTTATTCCTAACCCACATCTAATCGAGCCCCAGAGTAATCACCTCAACGAGATGGGCCCTCTATAGAGCAAGATAGTCTGTGTAGCCTTTCTCTCCGCCACCGTAGAATGTTGACCGATCATAAGCGTTTAAATCTGCGCCTTGCTCTAATCGCCGCGGTAGATCCGGATTGGAGATAAAAAGTCTTCCGAACGCGACAGCATCAACAGTGCCATCCTCAACTACACTTAACGCTTCGGCCCTGGAGTATCCACCTGCTGATAAAAGAACCCCTTTAAACGCGTTGCGAAAGACCCGGCGTGCTTCGGGGGCGTTCTGAACTTGACCGTCTTGACCACCTGCCAAGCTCGAGCGTGGCTCGATTATGTGCGCGTACGCGATGCCGCGCGCGCTAAGTTGCTCCAATACATAAGAGAACAGCTTCACTGGGTCTGAGTCCTTCATGTCGTTAAAGGTTCCGTAAGGAGAGAGGCGCACACCAACACGCCCTGCACCCCAGACCTCTACTGCCTGGTCGACTATCTCTAGGAGCAAACGGGCCCTATTTTTAATCGTTCCTCCGTAAATGTCCGTGCGTTTGTTGGAGCCATCTTGCAGAAATTGGTCGAGCAGATAGCCGTTGGCACCGTGAACCTCTACGCCATCGAAACCAGATCTTTTTGCATTCTCTGCTCCTAGGCGAAAGTCAGCTATAATCCCGGCGATCTCCTCAGTTTCAAGGGCGCGCGGAGTGTCAAAAGGCACAGGTTGCCAGTCTGCCGAGTAGGTTCCGCCGCTAGGCTGAATCGCTGATGGCGCCACGGGAAGATCGCCGTTTGGTTGGTGTGATCGGTGAGATATACGGCCAACATGCCAGAGCTGAAGAACGATCAGTCCCCCCGCTTTATGCACTGCATTAGTGACAAGGCGCCACCCGGCCACCTGCTCGTCTGAATGTATCCCCGGTGTAGCTGGGTAACCCTGTCCCTGTTGTGACACCTGAGTTGCTTCGGAGATAATTAGCCCTGCAGATGCGCGTTGCGCATAATACTTCGCGTTTAGCTCTTGTGGCACATTACCCGGCTGTCTGCTGCGCATGCGAGTGAGGGGAGCCATGACGATACGGTTTTTAAGCGGGAGCATCCCTGCGGTAAGAGGGTCAAAAAGTGTTGGCATATAGTCTCCTAGGTATGAGATAGGCGATCTAAGCACAATTCCTGCGAATTTCAAGCTTTAACCCTGCGTGACTGATTTTTAAAAGAGAGTAACTATTGAGCAAATTCTGAGTCGGTGACATTAGTCCCTAATAAGGGTTGACTGTGCGGAGCAAGGCGTGACAGTTTGTGAGTAGTTACTAAAAATGCAAGAGGCTGGGTTTGTTGGGACACAGCTGCCTGAGTGCGCATTTATCACACTGAGGATTGCGCGCCTTACATACTCTTCGCCCATGAAAAATGAGTCGATGATGAAGGGGTCTCCACTCAGAACTGGGAAATTGCTTCATTAGATCGCGCTCAACACCTTCTGTGTCTTCAGAGCTTGACAATCCAAGTCTTCGAGCTACTCGAAACACATGGGTGTCTACGGGTAGGGCAGGCACAGCGCCGGTTTCCCCTAGTACCACGTTAGCTGTCTTTCTTCCTACGCCCGGTAAAGCTGTTAGTTCCTCGTGTGTGCGGGGGACGGCGCCGTCGTATTTAGCAGTCAATATCTCGCTGGTAGCAATGATATTTCTGGATTTAGTTTTGAAGTAGTTGATCGGGCGAATTATCTTTTCAACGTCGCTTAGCTTTGCCTTTGCAAGTCGTGCAGCCGAAGGGAATTTCTTAAAAAGGATGGGAGTAACCTGATTGACCTTGACGTCAGTGCACTGAGCAGAAAGCATCACAGCAATGATCAGCTCAAAGTCGTTTGAAAAGGCGAGTTCTGAGCGCGGTTCCGGATATAGCTGCGCTAATATCGCCAACAACTCTGCGCGTTTTCGCGGTGTCATGAATCCCTTATACCAGCGCAGCTTTTATGCGCTTGAGTCCCGCTCCTACATTCTCCTGCTTCTGAATTTTGAAAGTTTTGCCTCCCTCTGCAAGCTCTCCAGTATTGTCAACGTGAGGCCCACCACAGAATTCTGCAGAAAACCAATTCTTTTGGTCGCCGACAAAATATACGCTCACCAGGTCCGGATACTTAGCACCGAACTCCATCTGTGCCCCGAGAGCCTCTGCCTCTTCACGCGGCATCTCCACTCGCACAACCGGTATTTTATGCCGAATCTGCTCGTTTACAAGCTCCTCGACCTTAGCAACTTCCTCTGGAGTCAGCTTGCGATCGATATTGAAGTCCATGCGCATGCGCTCAGCAGTGATGTTGCTCCCCTTTTGGCGTATTGCTGGGTCTACCAGCTTCTGAAGAGATGCCAACAGTAGGTGGTGTGCGGTGTGTAGCTTGGTTGTCTCCCGCGACTGGTCGGCCAGCCCTCCCTTAAATTTTTGCTCAGCTCCAGCGCGAGACAGCTCTCTGTGCCGCTTCTCGGCTTCCGAAAAATCCTTGGTAATAGCCTTTGCGTGTTCATCACTAACCTTAAGCTCATCCAAAGTTAGTTCTAACGGGAATCCGTATGTTTCGTAGATGAAGAACGCCTGCTCTCCAGAGATGTTCTGGCCCGGAGAAAGCTGAGATTGAATCTTTGAGAGTTCGCGTAAGCCTTTGCTAAGTGTTTGGTTGAAAGCAACCTCCTCATCGTGAATCTTTTGCAGAACTACAGCGCGATTTTCCTCTAGGTGCGGATAGGCGTGCTCAAGAACTTCAATCACAGCAGCGGCTACATCACGAGTAAACTCATTCTCGATTCCCAGCTTTCGTCCAAAGCGCACAAGTCGCCGAATGAACCGGCGCAGGATATAACCCTGGTCTTTGTTTGATGGAGAAATTCCATCTGCTAGGATAAACGTAGCAGCTCGTCCGTGGTCTGCGATTACTCGAAAAGCAGCGGTGTCACTGTTTTCAGCTCCGTTTGTCTTATAAGAGCGTCCTGAGAGCTGGGCAACACGGTCGATAATCGGGGAGTAGTTATCACTTTCAAAGATATCGGTTTTATTCTGCACGATCATGCAGATGCGCTCGAAGCCGCCACCAAAATCGATATTCTTTTGCTCAAGGGGCACCCAGGTCATCTCGGGTGAGAGCTTGTACTCCATGAATACATTGTTACCGATCTCAATGAAACGACCCGAGTCGTCATTGATGTGGTACTTGTCCTGGACTCGTTCCACAGTCCCCAAGTCGTAGAACATCTCAGATGTAGGTCCCCCAAGCTCTCCCGGAGCCTCTGCGCGCTGCCACCAGTTCTTCTTTTTATTGTAAGGGAATATGCGGTACTTCCACCCTTTTGATTGCTCCACAGAGGGCGGGACGTTGTGTACATCCTCTGAAAACTCTGCCTCGACACCGTACTTTCGAAATACCTCTTTCCAGGTGTTAATCGCAACTGTATCGCGGGGAGCTGTCTCGTCTCCGGCAAAAACAGAAACATAGAGCCGGTTTGGGTCCATTCCATAAACCTTAACCCAAAGCTCCATGATCCAGGGAATCTGTTGCTCCTTCGTGAAATCACCTAGCGACCAGTCACCGATCATTTCGAACATCAGGGTGTGCCGATTGTCACCCACCTCAAGCATATCCTCATAGTTTGTCCTCAGACAGCGTTGGAAGTTACAAAGCCGTTTCCCAAGCGGATGAGGTTGGCCACCTAAGTACGGTACAAGTGGAAACATCCCGGAATTCACAAAAAGCAGGGTAGAGTCAACGTTAGGGACGAGCGAAAGGTTAGGGACTACTCCGCAGTTGCGCGGGCTCTCTGTCCAAAATTTAAGGAATTTTTCTCTAATTTGGCGTGAGGTTAGCATAGGGCACACTTAGCGATGCAAAACGATGATTAAAAACGAAGCGAAAAGATACAGCACGAGCGACAGCATTCCGCTAGGGCATTCGGCCGCTCTTTGCAAACACCACTCTTTTTGTATCGTATCAGGGGCTTAGTGTAAACAAATGCCTAGCCCCCTGGTTATTATTCTCTTAATTTTACGAGACCAGTTCTACTTTGTTTACTGTTCATCGCTATTTGCCCCACTAAAGTTGAAAGAAAGAAGACTCTCTCCTAGACTGAGGGGTAGATAGAGTTTGCTAAACGGGGTGCATATTCATCTGCCTTATTGGTAAGACCCGCAACTGCTCTTTTTAGGTTTAAAGCTCATGAGTGAATCGGTGAAGATAGTCAGTGAAAACCGCAAAGCGCGCTTTGATTATCACATAATAGAGAGATTTGAGGCTGGGCTCGTTCTTACTGGAGCCGAGATCAAATCTATTAGAGCGGGAGAGGGCACTGTAAACGAGGCCTATGTGCGTCCACAGGGTGGTGAGTTGTTTCTCTTAAACGCCTACATCAAGCCGTACTCTCACAGCGGTGATAAGGATTATGATCCCCGCAGGCCGAGAAAGTTGTTGATGAACAAGCGAGAGATAACGAAGTTGATCCGAGAGCTTGAAACAGCCGGTACAACGATCGTGCCACTTGATATTCATCTTAAAAACGGTTTAGCCAAACTAGAGATCGCTCTCGGTAAAGGTAAGGCAGCGCCAGATAAACGACAGGATATCAAGAAGCGTGAAGCAGCAAGGGATGTTGCTCGTGAGATGTCAAAGAGAAGCAAGAGCTAGCTTGCATATTTCATGAAGCCTGCTACTGCAAGCGACGATAACGGCGCTTTTTCGGCTCAAAGATAGATTTTCGGACCGGAATGTATCGCGATACGATTTAAGCCCCGAAAATCGATTTTTGAATTCGCCCTTCGGGCCCGAAAAATCACCATTCTCGGCGCTCTCGCGACG
>JBKCMS010000009.1:0-64492 GCA_046300175.1 Pseudomonadota bacterium
TTTCGGTTCTGGTGCAGGAGCTCAGGGGGGTCTTGGCGGTCTCTTTGACTCCGGAAATGGTATTGGTCAAAACCGAAATGCTAACTCCAATCGCTCATCTTCGGGGCTTGGGCGTAACGGCTCGCGCGGCGGCATGGGCTCCGGTGGCTTCGGAAGCAATCGCTCCGGGGGAGCCTCCGGTGGAGGCAATCGTGGAGCAACAACAACTCAACTGGGGGAGAACATATCTATCACCGCCGATCCGGCAACGAACTCATTGATTATAGCGGCCAGCAAGCCAGATTATGAGAAGATCAAAGCTCTTCTTGCGCAGATAGACGTCAAGCGACGGCAGGCGTTAGTAGAGGCAACTCTTCTTGAGGTTTCGATCGATAATAATATCCGAACAAGTACAAGCTTCCTTACCTCAGCCGGCGGTGCTGATGGTGGCGCTCTTGCCCGTAGTGAGTTCGCCGGCGATAACGCCTCTCTCACGAGCCTTTTTTCAAATCCTTCGAGACTACAGGGTTTGACCTTAGCCGCTGCAAGTGCCGGCTCGCTTAAACTCCCCGGAGGATTGATCCTCCCGACGCAGTCGATCCTGGTAAGCGCTGCGCAACAGAACAATAATGTAAATGTCTTGAGCGCTCCCACTATTCTCGCCACTGACAACGAGGAAGCACAGATCGTTGTTGGTCAAAACGTGCCTTTCCTGGCAAGCACCGGCACAAACGCAGTCAACCTTAATAACACATTTAACCAGGTAGATCGTCAGGATGTAGGTATTACCCTCAGAATCACGCCGCAGATCAGTTCACGCGATTACGTAACCCTGCGAGTATTCACAGAGGTATCAGCGTTGGTCGGCTCAACTATCAACTCTACTTTGGGCCCCACAACAACAAAACGCCAGAGCGAGACCACGATTATCGCCAAGGATTCACAGATGATCGTTACTGGAGGTTTGATAGCTGATGATGTATCAGAATCGGATGAGGGCATTCCGTATCTCAAGGATATCCCTGTGCTAGGCCACGCATTTAAGGCCAATTCTCAGGCACGCGTACAAAAAAACCTGCTTATTTTCCTTACACCTCGAATAATAAAGGATCAATTCGATGCGCGTGATTCAACGATCGAAAGTCGCGATAGGATGGAGGATGTTATTGCGCAGTACGGTGTAGAGCCAAAACGCCAACACACACTACGCAACCGTCGTATCGACCAGGTAGCTGAGTCAAACCCCTACGACGGGCCCAAGCCCGGCACGATCATGCCGCCATCAGCAGTGACTAAAGAGGCCACTGCCCCACGCCTACCAACCAAGGGATCAAACGCCGCTGTCCTCGATGGCTCGTCAGCTGGAGTACTCGATCTGGATCTGGCCGCTCCAAGCTCTAGCGTGTCAACCAAGCAGCCGGCACTCGATCTCGACACGCTACCTGCTCCTGAGCAGTCGCGTGCATCGCTCAAGCAGTCACCGGTAGCCGGAAAAGCAGTCACACCGGTTGCCTCTTTTGTAGTCGCTGAGGTAGTCCGTGGCAGTGGCTTGCCATTCAATAGTAAGCGCCCTGGGGAGCGCTTTGGTATGATCTTGCCGAGCGACAGTTCTATAGAAGCTAAAACCTTCTTTCGCTCCGGCAATACGTACGTTTATGGGGCCCTCGGCGCTCAACACGAGATTCTAGTACGCGGCGCGTTTCCCTCGCTCTCTGAAGCTGAATCGCGCTATCCTGAGGTCTCAGGCTCTTGGCACACCCTACCCCCGGCAGAGGTCAAATCTCTAGGCAGAACTCCTTGGCATCGCAAGTAAGGTAAGACATGAATAGCTCGGCAACTTCACAAGCTCCGTCAGCACCTTCAGCCGTATCTGAGGCGGATGGCAAACTGCTATCCCAGCTGCTCGGCATGACATATCTCGAGCAACTGCCAGAACCGGTGCCTCCACGTAATCCTGTACGAGGCGATTTTGACCGAATAGCTGGCTCCTGGGGGCGGCAGTTCCTTACCGTTCCGATTGGGGGAGATGACGCTCATGTAGTAGTAGCCACCGCCGATCCGCTCAACATTGAGGCCATCGAGCAGCTACGTGTGTGTTACGAACGACCGATCAAGGTCGTTGTTACCTCCCCCTCGCAGATTACCAAAGCAATAAACTCGATCCGCACCAGCTTGATGAGTGATAAGTCGAGCGCTCTCTCAGACTCTGGCAAGAAAGACGATGCTGATGAATTCGCAAATCAACTCAAGATCGACGTGACCGACTCAGATGATGACGATGCTCCGATTATTAGGTACGTGAATGCGATCATCTTTAAGGCGAGCTCAGAAAGAGCCTCAGACGTACACATCGAGCCATACGAAGACAAATTAAAGGTACGCTTTCGTGTTGATGGTGTGCTGTACGATGTCGCCAGCGAGGACAAGGCTTTCCAGGCAGCCATTATCTCGCGTGTGAAGATTATGGCCGGCCTTAATATCGCAGAGAAAAGGCTACCGCAGGATGGTCGTATCGGGTTGAAGATAGCCGGCAAAGATGTAGACATCCGTGTATCTACAGTACCGACTCAGTTCGGCGAACGAATCGTTATGCGTCTGCTCGACAAGGGTGGTGCTGTGCTCGATATAAACCAACTCGGCGTTGAAAAGCGCAACCTTGATAATCTGCTCAAGCTGCTATCCAAGCCCAACGGCATCATCCTGGTCACGGGACCCACAGGGTCAGGAAAGACCACTACCCTTTACGCATGCCTAACTAATATCAACAAGCCCGATCTAAATATATTGACCGTAGAAGACCCAATCGAATACCAACTCGACGGCATCGGCCAGATGCAGGTAAATCCCAAGATTGATTTTACCTTTGCCAGCGGGCTTCGCGCGATTCTCCGGCAGGATCCGGATGTGGTGATGGTCGGAGAAATTCGTGATACCGAAACGGCTGAGATCGCCATTCAAGCCTCCCTCACCGGTCACTTGGTGCTATCAACCCTACACACTAACGACTCTGCCGGGGCAGTGAGTCGCTTGCTGGATATGGGGGTTGAACCGTTTCTTGTTTCCTCAAGCCTTCTAGCCGTACTCGCCCAGCGGCTCGTTCGACGTCTGTGTCCTGATTGTCGCGTGCCATATGAGATATCTGATGAGGAGCTCAAAGAGTTAAGCTTAAATCCGGCCGAAGTCAGTTCACGGCAGGCATTTCGACCGGGCTCCACTAGCTGCTCTAGGTGTCAAGGAACGGGATACTCAGGTCGTCTAGGCATACACGAGCTTCTCTTGATTGATGACGAGGTGCGTTCGCAAATATTGCAACAGGCCGACTCTAACACCATTAAGAACGCGGCTCTCAAGCGTGGATTTTCCAGTCTGCGCGCCGATGGCGGTCGCAAAGTGCTAGCGGGACTTACTTCGGTTGAAGAGGTCCTTCTCGCAAGTCACGATGATGCAGGATAGAGGCTAAGGACCGATGCCAGTCTACGAGTATACTGCTCTTAATCCCGGCGGAAAGAAGATCAAGGGCTCACTTGAAGCCGATAGCATCCGCACTGCCCGCCAGAAGCTAAGAGTTCAGAACATCTTTCCGACTGATATCAAGGAGTCTTTAAAGGCCTCTACCGAAAAGACCCAGGATGTTAAGAAGCTCTTTGCAAGCGACCGAGTATCCCTCAAACAATTGACTTTAGCCACGCGCTTGCTTGCAACCTTATCTAGCGCAGGCCTTCCACTGGTCAGCTCGTTGCTAGCGCTCTCGGAGCAGGTAGATTCGCCAGCACTAAAACGCGTTGTAGTTGATATTAAGGAGCGCGTTGAGCAGGGCTCGTCACTGGCAAAGGCCTTAGGTGTTTACCCTAAAGTGTTCCCGCGCCTTTACATTAACATGGTTGCTTCAGGAGAAGCATCTGGAACACTCGATACTGCTTTAGAGAACCTAGCTGACTATTACGAGTCACAGCTAGAACTGCGTAGAAAGGTTACCAATGCCCTCTTTTATCCAGTCCTGATGTTTTTTTTCTGCATTATCGTTGTGATTGCCCTTGTGACGTTTGTCGTCCCTAATATCGTTGAGATATTCGTAAAACAAAAGGTCGCACTACCGCTTCCGACTCGCATGGTCATTTTTGTTTCGGATATCGTGATTGGCTACTGGTGGCTGATGCTGGCCATGGTTATTTTTGGCGCTTTTTACATAAAACAACGCTATTCTACACCGACTGGTAAGGCGTGGTTTGATCGCATGTTTCTGAAGGTCCCAATCTACGGGGCCATCTACCGGAAGGTATCGACTGCACGAGTAGCTACCACCCTGGCAACTCTTCTCAACGGAGGTGTAGAGGTACTTGCCGCACTCGACATAGTAAAGAATATAATCGGCAATACTCACATGAAAAAGGCGATTGAAGATGCTCGTGAGGGAGTCAAAGAGGGGCGCAGCTTAGCAAAGGAATTAGCTAAGAGCGGCTATTTCCCAAATCTTCTCTCACAGATGGTTGCTATCGGCGAGAAAAGCGGTCGTCTCGAAGGGATGCTAACCAAAGCCGGCAAGACATTTTCAGGGGAAGCCAACGCAGCTATAGCCGGCCTGACTACCCTTTTAGAGCCATTGATGATCATCTTCCTGGGCGTAATCGTCTTTGCGATAGTCATATCGGTTTTACTTCCGATGGTGGAATTGATGCAGATAGTGCAGTAGAGGCTTTATTTTTATCGTGGCTAAATAGCTTCTACTCTAAATCACTATATGTGGCGCAAATTAGGCGAAGGTGACATTATACGAAGGTAATCGATGGGCAGAGACGGTCATCCGCCGCTAGCCCAGATTGCTTTTTAGGTTTAAACAGCTGGTACACTTAAAAACAGAAGGATTAAGCTATGAAACTCACCCTCCTCTCTTTCCTAGACCCTCGAAAACGCTTTTGCGACGTGAGATTCGTAAAAAGCTCCGAGCGGGGGCTAACGCTGATTGAAATTATTGTTGTTTTGATGATGGTCGGGATTATCGGGGCATTTATCGGCGGCAAGGTATTTAAGGCGGGCGATAAGGCCAAGGCTGAACTAACACGCGCCAAGCTAAACAGCCTCAAAGAGCCGATCTACATCTACCAGATGCGTAACAGTGCGCTACCTCAATCTTTGGCCCAAGCAGAAGCTGACGATACCAAAGATGCCTGGGGCAGAGAGGTTCAGTACCGTGTTATGGACGGTCGTGGGTATGAAATTAGATCCCTGGGCGGAGATGGTCGCGACGGTGGCTCTGGAGCAGATGCAGATATCGTAGTCACTGGACCGTAGACAGTGACGCGGTCTGCGTGCTGTAGCGCTCCTACCACTTGAGCTCTTTCGCGGGGCAAATCAATAAGGTTAAAGATGTGCGGCCTGTTTTCAATATGATATCAGATGCACCTCACACTGGTCGTTTGAAGCTATCAGAGAGCGCCGGCGGAAATTCGCTTTCCGGACCTAGGGGTTTCACTATTATCGAGCTACTGTTAGTGATCGTAATCGTATCACTCACTCTGGGGCTCGTATCTGTTAGACTCGGAGCTGTCGATTTTTGGCGGGAGCAGAGCTCTATAAGGAAGCTGCAAGAAACGATCGCTCTGCTTAACACTCAAGCCATATTAGACCAACAGTTCTATCGGATGGAGTTTGATCTAAAGGGGAACTCGTTTAGGGCCGGCGTTATGCGCCCGGATGACGCTGGACTAGCCAGCTCCTCTATGGCAAGTAGCACCGGTATTAACCTCGATATCCTAGAGGAGCAATTAGCACTCCTTCTTAGCCCCGAATCGTCCTCTGGGGCCACCATGATCCCGCCACCGAATATGCCTGCGCTTGCGGAGCCGAACAAACTCGGAGGACGCTATGTACTTCTCGATGTAGTAACCTCTGAAGGGAAGGTCTCTCGCGATGACGAAGATGCACCAAACCCGGCGATTCGATTCTCTCCTCGCGGTGTGTCTGATTTTGGGGTAATTCACATCAGTACAGGTGGAGACTCAGCTATTACGATCGTTGCTAATCCCTGGACCGGGTTAGCCGAGATACACCCAGGCTATAAGGACTTTAAATGGACCATGCACAGGCAAGACAGAGACTAATGAGCCGTTCGCGGAAGCAGCGCGGTTTTACCTTTGTTGAGATAACTGTAGCTCTTGCACTCCTGGCCACAGCAGCGACCATTCTTATGGGCATGCAGGGAGCCGCGGTTCGCCGAACCATCAGGGATTCCAATGCTCAGGCGGCGATGTTGGTGGCGCGGAGAATCATGGCATCAATTGAGATACTCAAAGACTCGGAATTTATGATCTCGACCCAGAGCGATGGCCCTGTTCGCGACCTATTGCAGCAACTGAATATTATCGGAATTGGGGAGAGATCCGAATCAGCGGCTATTGATCAGATGACAGCCCGTGTTACCGTGGATGACCTGCAGATCCAGATGCCATTCGAGGAAAAACAGGAGGAGCTCAAGCGTATTACCTTACGTCTCTCTTGGGGACCCGGCTCAGATGAATCGATGCAGGTCGTATATCAGAGACCCCCAAGACCTTAGGAATCAGCCGTAGATGAATACTCGACGTCAACCACGAGCCGAATCCGGACTAACACTCATTGAGGTGATCCTCGCTATAGCTATCTTGGCCGTAATGGTCACGCTGAACTACCAGATACTGCGCGGGATAGTACGCGCAAAAGAGCTGGTGGAGGATCGGCGGGATGCGATGTACATCGCTAATTCCCTTCTTAATCGGCTCTCTCGAGAGCTACAACTGGCAGTCAATAGTCCGCGGAACCCGCTCTTTGATTGTCCTGAGGGGCCGGTGACGGGGCCTCCTCCAACTGCCACCGGGCCTGCTCGTTACCTAGTCGCTTCATCTGATGATAAGCAGGCTACCATCCAATTTATGGCCAAGGGAGCTGGCCAACAAACGGCAGATGCAAGCGGACAGACAGGTGTGGTCATGCTCAAGTATTCAGTAGAACAGGACCCGGAACGGCGCTCTGAGAGAGATGCACCTCTGGTATTACTTCGCTCAGAAGTCCCATCGTCTGGACAGATACTAAAGGACTGTAAAAAAGAGATATATTTTCCGATAACTACACGGCTACTGACATTTACCATGCGCTTTTATGACGGAAGGAATAAAACCTGGAGCAATGAGTGGGACAATAAAAAGGCGGCACCTCTACCCCACATTATTGAATTCACCGTTTCACTCCTAAGCCCAAAGGGCAACGTGGTTACACACACCTCGGCGGTCAAGGTAACTTCTGTCCAATAAAACCGACGCTAGATTCGGGATTTTTAAAAGAACTGGGCGTCTTATACTCATTATCAGGCTAACTGTTCACGGCAGATATTGGCTGCGACAAGAGCGCTCCGGTAATGATGTGATCATCAAAAAATGAGATGCCGACATCGAGCTCTATTACTCCCGATGAAAGAGCTGGCAAACGAACAGAGGCTTTGAAGCTATTCTCACCCGCCACAGGAGTTAAATGAGCGACATCGAATGCAAACCAGACTCGGCGCAGAGGATAGAGCGCTTTAAACACGCTCTCTTTCGCCGAAAAGAGCTTTACTGCCCTTTCGGTACGCAGCTCTGGCTGCGAGCGCACCCAGTCGAACTCATCAGGATCTGCAAACCGTGCTATCAGTTCGTCCGTATAGCGCTCCTCGATCCGTTGAATATCGATTCCCAACGCCGGAACGTCCTGCTGCCAGGCCACCGCTGCTATGCCGTAGTTAGAACAGTGCGCGATCGATCCGACTATTCCCACAGGCCAAAGCGGCTCTCTGTGCTCACCCCTCAGGATCGGAGTCACGACCGGAAATCCAACCTGCTCCACCGCGCGGCGAGCAGCTGACCGTCCGAGCCTAAAATCACGTCGTCGTTTATCTGAGATTGCATCACCAAGGGCTGCTGCCTCCAAAGGGTGGAGCTCAAAACTATCTAGGTTACGCTCATCGCTAAGACAGAAAGCGATAGCTGGATTGGCAAAGGGGGACGGCGCCAGATTGCTATTGTTATCACCCTTGTTACTAGGGTGTTCAGGTGTCTTTAACGCACATGCGCCAGTTGAACTATGACCCACTAATGCCTCCAGGATAAAAAGTCCCCGGTTACGCAACCACGGAAAACTACGATAAGTCGGTGCCTACGCACCATCAGTCTTTATGGTACCAAAAAACCATTCCCTACGCAAAACCGGCAATAATTCGGATATGTTATAGAGCCAGGACGCCTACCCTGCTGCTCGTTTACCGAAATACACCTCTTGCAGGCGCTCATCAGCGCACACCCGTTCAGGTGTATCATCAAGTACTACTGTGCCGCTCTCAAGCACCACTATCCGTTTGCAAAACTTCTGTATAAAAGTGATGTCGTGTTCAATCACAAGAACTGTCTTGCCCATACCCTGAACTTTATTGATGAAGAGCGCCACCTCTTCCTTCATTCGCGGTGATACTCCTGCCGTAGGCTCATCAAGTAAGAGCAGATCCGCGCCCGTAGCCAGCACTCGCACTATCTCCAAGAGGCGCATCTGTCCACCCGAGAGGCTCCCCGCTTTTTGATTTGCCCGGCTTACCAAATGTATCTCGTCTAATAGCTCAAGTGCTTTGGCTCGATTGGCTCGGCTCTCTCCACCCCACGGGACCAATGCACTCAGCAAACTACCCCGCGCCTCTAAAGCTACCAGAAGATTCTCAAGCAAGGTCATCTCTTTGAATATGCCGAAGTTCTGGAATACACGCCCCATACCTCGCTTTGCACGATAGTCGGCCGAAGTAGAGGTAATATCTTCACCGTTTAAAGTCAGCGAACCAGCTGCTGGTCGCGCAAAGCCAGAGAGTGTGTTGAAAAAAGTTGTCTTGCCGCTGCCATTTGGGCCGATGATTCCCACCGTTTCACCGCTAGAAACCGAAAGCGATACACCGTTAAGCACCTTTGTCTTTTGAAATGCAACATGAATGTCATTCACCGTCAACATCTGCTTACACCTCTCGCTGCGGCGGAAATAGAGACCGCCGATTAAAATATACAACCGAAAATAGAATCAAAGCTTGCAAAAGCTGCCTGGCAGGCCCCAGATACGCCGAATTAATCTCAATAAACCGCAGCGGTTCCGGCAACAACACAAGGAAAACTGTCGCTGCACTGACTCCCCATAGAGAGCCAGGCCTGCCCACAACTACGATGGTCAGAACAAAAACCATCTCAGTTAGGGAAAAAGATGACGGGTCAATATAATTTAAGTAGTAAGCAAAGAAGCTCCCCGCCAACCCAGCACTCGCCGAGGAGAATAGAAAGCTCATGTTCCTCACTAAGCCCGCATCTCGCCCTACGGCTAGCAATGCCTCTTCGTATTCAGCCTGGCCTCGTAGAGCTCGACCAAAGAGCCCGCGATGTAGGAGGTAAAAAAACAGCTGCGTAATAACAGCGACTGCAAAGATCAGCAGAAGGAAGTTCTTATTGTCATAGAAATCGATCCCCATAATCTCGGGTCGCGGAATTCCTGGGATGCCAAGCACACCTCGAGTAAGACTCTTCCAATTAATCAGCAGACTTGAAACTACGGAGCTAAACGCAAGCGTCCCTATAGCGAAGTAATCCTGAGTTAAACGGAGCGATATACCGCCAAGCAGAACAGCAAAGAGACCACTGGAGAGCATACTTGCTGGAACACATTTAAAAAAGCCCGCTCCTGTCTCAACTGATAACAGAGCTGTTGTGTAGGCGCCGATAGCAAAAGAGGCGACGTGAGCCAGATTAAACAGCCGTCCGAGACCGAAAGTTAGATTTAACCCCTGGGCAAGGATCAGATACATGCACACTAGGATAGCTAGGTGCACTACGTATTCCGAGCTGAGGAATTCGATAACTCCGGCCATAGATACCTACGCACTCCTTGCCCGACTACCAAACAACCCCTGCGGTCGAATCAGGAGAACTAGCAGAATAATAAGAAAAGCAAATGCGTCTTTGTACCCTGCCGGGAGTGAATACCCCCCAAAATCAAGCCCGATCGCCATATTCTCCACAAAACCCAATATGTAGGCCCCAATAACCGTGCCCCAAATACTGCCGAGTCCACCGAGAATCATCGCGGCAAACGCCTTGATAGTATAGGCGTTACCCATGGTCGGCTGAAGGTTAGTTTCATAACCGACCAAGACCCCCGCATATGCGGCCAAAACAGTGCCGACCACAAACACCCAGAAATTAATCCGTCGGGCCTGAATTCCCAGGGTCTGAGAGGCGTTAGAGTTCTCTGAGAGGGCGCGAATCCGCCGCCCCAACCCGGTACGATGAATAATTAGCGCCATCGACACCAGGATAACTAGCGCGCTAACTATGATCAAAATCTGTATCGGGGTGATAAAAATGCCGGCAAACTCATAGCTCGATAGCTCCTCTCCCGTTGACAGAGACCGCACGTTGACTCCGAAGGCGATCGAAACTATCGATTCTAGGATTGATGCTAAAGCCAGTGTCGTCACGAAAGGAAGTAACGGACTAAACTGCACAAACGGGTTAACAAAAAAGGTTAGAGTAAGCGTGCCCACAAACACCATCGAAATAGCGGCCAAGGCGCCAGCCGCTGGCAGCGACACCTGTTGATCTAGGGCGAAGAACAGGAACATGTATGCTCCGAGCATCATCATATGACCGTGGGCGAAATTAAGTACCTTGAGCAGAGCAAACGTAAGGCACAATCCAGATGCAGCCAGAGCGTAAATGCTCCCGGTTATAAGCGAGTTAACTAACAGCTGCGGCAGGATATCCATGCCGCGATACTATCACGTCAATTCAGAGTAGACTAGCTCGCTTATCCCCTCCTGAACCGAATGACTTGGCTGATAGCCAAGCAGCGACTTAGCGCGGTCAATGGTGGCGAGAGAGTGAGGGATATCACCCTTTCTAAAAGGCTCAAAGCGTGGCTTAGGCAATTCATCAGGCGAAAAACCACCGACGCGAGCGACCGCCTCGCGCAGCAAGCGCTCTAGCTGCAACAACGTAGTAGTGGCTCCGCAGGCGATATTGATAACCGAGTTAATAGCCCCACTTTCCACGCCTACCGAAGCTGCCAGTATGTTGGCTTGCACAACGTTGGCTATGTAGCAAAAATCGCGTGACGTGCTTCCGTCTCCAAAGATCACCACCGGCTCGCGCTTAGCCATCGCTGCCAACCACCTGGGAACAACAGCAGCATATGGACCGTTAGGGTCCTGACGTGGGCCGAAAACATTGAAATATCGCAACCCTACGGTCTCCATCCCAAATACTTTTCCATAAACCTGCGCATAGACTTCATCGATACGCTTGGTCGCGGCGTAGGGAGACAGGCAATTACCGATCTCATCCTCTACTTTAGGCCCCTCCCCTATGTCACCGTATACCGAGCTCGATGATGCGTAGACCACCCGAGCGACGCCCGCTTGGCGCGCTGCATCAAGAACATTTATGAAGCCGTCAACATTTGACTCATGAGACGCCAGCGGATCGGCGATCGACCTCGGAACAGATCCTAGTGCCGCTTGATGTAAAATTACCTGGGGAACGTGATGCCGTATAAGGTCTGCTAACCCCTTCCGGTCCCGAATATCCTGTTCGAAAAAGGTAAAGCGCGCGGCCTTATCCGAAGACACACTGGACCGAACCGCCTCTACATTTTTCCGTGAGCCTGTTGAAAAATTATCGATTCCGATTACACGTTGGTCGAGAGTCAAAAGTCGCTCCACCAAATGGGAGCCTATAAAACCTGCCGCACCGGTGACTAACCAAGTACGTTGAGAATGCCCTGTATCCACCATTTCTATAAACTCCAATAAGAGATATTTTGCGGTATCGCCTTAGGATCAAAGAGCGATTTAATGTCTACCAGCACGCCTCCCGGCACGATCCGCTCGACTAACGGCACTACCCCGGCCTCTCGTATCTGACTGTGTCCCACTGCAACGATAAGACCGTGAAGATCGCGTAGATCAGCCATCGAACACAGCTCAAGCCCGTACTCATCGCGTACTACTTCGGGATCTGCCAGTGGATCGTGGATCAGGGTCTGCACGCCGAATTCTGCTAATTCGTGGGCTATGTCGGGAACCCGACTGTTACGCGTATCACTGACGTTCTCCTTGAAAGTAACACCGAGAATGCCCACACGCGCTCCCTTCAAAGGACATCCGGCATGGATCATCAATTTCACTGTTCGCTCCGCAACAAAGCGCCCCATATCGTCGTTTATTCGACGACCAGCGAGGATCACCTGCGGGTGATAGCCTAACTGCTGCGCTTTAGCTGTGAGATAGTATGGATCAACTCCGATACAGTGGCCGCCGACTAATCCGGGTGAGAACTTCAAAAAGTTCCACTTTGTTCCCGCTGCATCAAGGACATCCTTGGTCCGAATTCCCATTTTATCAAAGATAATGGAGAGCTCATTCATTAAAGCTATATTGAGATCTCTCTGCGTATTTTCGATAACCTTTGCTGCCTCTGCTACACGTATACTAGGCGCCTTAAAGAGCCCTGCCTTTACTACGGCACCGTAAACTGAAGCTATCCGCTCTGTAATCTCCGGATTTTCACCTGCTACCACCTTGACGATCTTCTCCAAGGTGTGCTCCTTATCTCCTGGATTAATCCTCTCTGGGGAATATCCCAAAAAGAAATCAAGACCCTGCCTCAACCCAGATTCGCGCTCGATCACAGGTCCACACACCTCTTCTGTAACACCAGGGTACACCGTCGATTCAAACACCACCACCGCGCCACGCTTCAGATTTCGTCCAACACACTGACTAGCGCTTACAAGAGGAGACAGGTCCGGCTGGCGGTTCTCGTCTATCGGTGTCGGCACGGCGACGATAACTAGATCGCAGCGCCCAAGAAGGGTCGCATCCGTTGTAAAGGTGACGGAGGAAGAGCGAATCTCCTGCTCAAAGCCATCACCTGTTGGGTCCTGTCCATCACGTAATCCAGAGACTTTCTCCTGGCTGGTATCGTATCCCACCGTTCCAGGAAATGACCTGCCCAGCGCTAAGGCCAGCGGCAATCCCACATAACCCAGTCCGACGACACCGATATTCTCAACTAGATAGGCTCCCATGTGGCCCCCGAAATTCAATAATTGCACCACTAAGCGGCTCCATGCAAAGACTACCATCGCTGGTTAAAAATTCACAATCCAGGGCTTTGGTGATAACAAAACCTAGCTCCCTACTATCGGCTGCTACACCGCCCATTACTAGATAGGTTTTAGGTGCTTCCGTCACTCCACAAGCTCCACTAGCCCTGGGATATGACCGCGACCCGCGACAATACCCCGACTGGGCCCCAGAAATATCCCTGCAGGGCTATAATGGCCCACGCAGCGAACGCATGGTAGCGGAGTGTGCAGGTAATTTGGTATGGTTCAGGACACGTTGAGGAGCAGAACTGTTGTGGATGAACGGCGTCGTGGATGGAGCATACAGGTAGGTAGTATTGGGGCTATCCCGATTCGGATTCACCTAACCTTTCTTATGCTTCTAGGGTGGCTACTCTTAGGAGGCAGTAGCGAATCTGCCGTTAGCGAGACTGCTTTTGTTCTCCTGGTCTTTGTCTGCGTACTACTTCACGAGCTAAGTCACGCATTGGTGGCAAAGCGCTTTGACGTAAAGACCAGAGATATTACCTTGTACCCGTTCGGTGGTATCGCCTCGATTGTTTCTCAGCCATCTCCTAAAGCTGAGTTGGTAATAGCGTTAGCAGGGCCCGCGCTCAACCTAGCGATAGCTGCTGCGCTATACCCTTGGTTAACTATGCCCGACCTGACCGAGGCCGGGCTTAAGGTGACCCAGGAAAGTGATCTAGGACTTGGAATAAAGCTGTTCTTCACAAATCTGGCTCTCGCCGCTTTTAACTTACTCCCTGCTCTGCCAATGGACGGGGGTCGGGTCCTACGTGCATCACTGGCCCTGCTTAATGTGCGAGAGCCAACTGCTATTGCGGCACGAGTTAGCCAGGCTCTCTGCGTCCTGCTGGCGATAGCTGGCCTCTACCTCGAACAACCTATGTTGTTTATTATCGCTGTACTCGTGTTTCTAGGAGCTATGCAGGAGCACCTCAGGGCAGAGACGAAGGCCATTGCAACCACTTTTAGCATCCAAGAAGCGATGATTGCCAAGGAACGGCTGGAGTCGTTTCCTCACGGGACAACGATCTCACGTGCGCTTTCGACTACACTTACATCGTGGCAGCCGCTCTACCCGGTAATGAACGGAGACGCCCTTTTGGGGATTGTGCTGCGAGATGATATCCTGGAGCATGCCGTCACCCATGCAGACGACTACGTGGGAGAGATAATGAAGCGAGATATCAATCAGGTTGATATCGGAGCGCCCCTTGCAGAAGCCTATGCCCAGATGGAGTCAACGGCGGCGCCAGTGCTTGCGGTAACCTCAGAAGGTCGCTACGTGGGGATACTAGCATACGACCGGCTAGCCGACTTTTTGCTGATGCATGAGTTACGTAACAAGATGCCGAAAGACGAGGATATAGAATGGCCAAATCCGTAATTGTCGGAGGTCGCTGTGTCGGATGAAGCCTTAACCGGGGCGCTGGATGCTGAACCGCGTGAAATGGATGCACGTCGCAAGACAGAAGGAATTTTGCCTTTGCTGGCAACTATACTCGGTCGGTTGCCGTTTGGGGTACGGTCGTTTACCGGGTTGTGTCTAGGTTATCTGGTAGGATTACTTCCCTTTCGCGAACGCACCTTTACTCGGCTTCAGCTGGCTGTGTTTCTGCCCGAGGTCTCGGCGAAAGGCATTACACCATGGGTCTTTGCTAACGCTGGTCAAACCCTCCTTGAGTCGCTTAACGTCCGCCGGTTTCTGACGGACAGCCCGCATCGTATCACTTGTGACGCATGGAGCCGCGTTCAGGACTGGAGAAAGGATCCTCGACCGATCGTCTGCCTCACAGCCCACACGGGGAATTGGGACCTCCTGGCTGCCTGGGTTATCTCTAAGGGTATTCCTTTAACAACCATCGGTCGTGAAGCTCGTAAACCGAGCGCTCAAGCGGTTCTCAAAGCCATTCGGGATGGATACGGAATTGAAACCATATGGCGCTCGGACCGCTCGGGTCTCAAGCGGCTTATTTCATGTCTTAAAGAGCGGCGCGTACTAGCGGCGCTAATTGATCAGGACACTCGGGTGGAGAGTATTTCTGTGCCTTTCTTCGGTGAACAGGCTAAGACCCCGGTGTCGCTGATAACTCTTGGGCGTAAAATGAACGCCCGTTTTGTTACTGCATTTATATTTCGCACAGGCTGGATGCGCTTTTCTGTGTTTATTGAAGAGGTCCCGGAGCTCTCATCGGATCAGGAGGTGTTACGCGTCTATAACCAGCGACTCGAGGCCCTAATTCGCAGGTTCCCCGATCAATGGGTGTGGTTCCACAAGCGCTGGCGCAGCCCACCAGGCCAGGAGACTCTCTCGTCCAAAGCTTACGAGCACATGCTGAGAGCGCGGTTGGCTAGCACCGTCACTCAGGAGGCTGATGAATAGTCCACGAGTACCAGCATGTAGGAGGCCCGCCAACAAAGTATTTTTGAGGTTAATTTGCGCCTGCTCGCACTACTTGCAAACTGCGAAAAGCACACCTGGCATAAAACAAACACGCTACACCGTCGCACCCCGATCTAATGGTGCCATTGCCCGATTAACTACTTCGTTAACTGCTGTGCTAACACTGCTTCTGGGGTGCTCTTCAATCGGCTCCTCCGGAATGGTGGATCATGCTGAGGAGCTACTAGCTAATTCACACCATAAAGAAGCTATTGTGGCGTACAGGAATCACATTCAAAACCGGCTCGCTGCCGCAGATCGTCCTGAGTGGGAAAATCCGCATTTTTATCTCCTTAGGATTGCTGATATCGAGCTTGAGATGGGCGAGCCCGTGCAGGCGCTTGAGACCTGCACCTCGGCTGATGCTCATGGAGTAGATGCCGCTCTGATCACCGACCGTTACCGAGCCATTGCAAACTGGTACATTGAGCGTCGTGAGCTCGATAGTGCTTTTAAGCTTTTGCAAAAGCACCGCCAGCGTGATCCACTACTATTTGATGCCATGCTTGATCGTGTTGGTCGCGAGATAACCGGAAGGGAGGGGCTTTGAGCCAAGAAACACCTCTATCGCGCGGTGATGTTACACAGCTATTAGCGGGCGCTACGAGAATTACTAGCCTGCACACCCCCTGGCACTCTGACCCTCACGGTTGTGAGTTGGGTCGTCTGCTGTCCCGCCCCTGTACCCACTCGTATGCTGTAGGATAGCTGATATGTCCCGCGACTGAGTCCGCTAAAGACAACGAGTGGTCGCAAGCTATTTCTGCTCCAGCTGCGGCCTGCACCCTTTAAGTTCACGTTGTAGACCACACCGCCGGCGATTGATTGTAATCGAGCTACCATCTGATACCGTGCAGCCTCGCTGTCGGCAGTGGTACGAGTTATCTCGACTACAGGTATTGCCGGCTTGGTGTTTGTGTTTGGATCAAGACAGTCAGCTATACCGTTCCTGTTGTTATCAACATCAGCCACGTTGCAGCCACAGGCGCCTGGGCTTGATTTCAGATCGCTACAAGCGCAGCCATTAACCGCAGTCTTCCCAGGATCGGCTGGGCACTGGTCTACACAGTTGGGAGTACCGTCTGCATCACTGTCTGTCTCTGGAACTCCACATCCGCACCGACCTGCAGTAGTTTTGGTATTATCTGCCGGGCATCCGTCAATGCAATCAGCAATAGTATCTTTGTCCGTATCCGTATCAGCTTTACCACATCCACACTGTCCTGGAGTACTCTTTGCTGGGTCGCTTGAGCAGCCATCAACGCAATCGGCGATCAGATCTTTATCGCTATCCACTTCAGTTCGACCGCATCCACACGAGCCGGGCTCGGTCTTTAATAGATCTGTTGGACATAGGTCGAGACAGTCAGGTACTGTGTCTAGATCGGTATCGGTCGGACAACTATGCTGCGCTAGATATACATGCTGAATCGCGGCGCCATTGGTACCTCCATTGTTAGCTGGAAAAACAGCATTAGAGGCGCGTGATTGATATGCTGTGACCAAGCCGCTGCGGCTAACATGCGTTAAGGTGGCATCTGCGTCTAGCCCGTTTCCACCGGTTCCTGGCGTTACCAGGTACATTTTTCTCTGTATCCGGTCGTACATAAAGATATTTGTATGAGCAGTTGTTGCTGAAGGGAGGAGATTAGTCGCATCGGACTCAAATATGACGTAGTGAGCGTCGCGACTGATCCAGGCGTTGCGGCTATCTCCATTACCTCCCGCATTGACTCCATGCGCTAAGCTGATCATTTCTGCCTTCTTGGTCACTGCATCGTATACATACACCTGAGAGAATCCGCCGGTCGAGACGTAAGTAGTTTGCTTTGGCGCTGGATAGTACAAATTAAAACCACTTCCAACAGCCTCCTTGCACACCATATTCGGATTGGTCAGATCGACAAATAAATCAGTCGCTAGAGACTCGAACGTAACATACCTTCCAGTGCCATCGACCCTCGGACGAGTGCTGTTATTGTTTGCTGGATCATTGTTATTAAGAATCGGTAACAGATCTCCACTCAAAGAACATCGCGGGGCCTGAGCTCGGCTAATAACCGAGAATTTATCGCCCTTATGCAGGTAGATATCATCAAAACCGGCATTATCCGGATTGAAAGACGCCGGTACCGTTGCGCGTGAATTAAAGACGGTAGTGGTTATATCCGCGCTCATGGCGGGGTTTTCGGCATCATCATCTAGCAACAGGACACTCTTATCAGCATGAAAGCCGAAACGATCGAAAAGAACTGAGCTTCTACACTCGCCAAGGTAGGCAATAGACGGGTCACTACAAACACCTCCGTCTCTGATATATATCCCCTTAAAACCATCTGAACTTTTACACTGCGGTTCAAGATTATCAATCATATTTTGACCGGCTGAGGAGATCAGCGCGTTTTTACCATCATCCGATAGTCCCCACAGAAATACATCTTGCGAAGATCCAGGATTACTCTCCTGACCTTCAGGGACGCACATGGAGCTGGAGAGCCATGAACGCTCCACCTTGCGATCATGAATAATCACCTGCTGTGCGCCTCCAGGAGTTCTAGGAGCAAACAGATTAGTTGCGCGACTCTCGAATGCTACATAGCGCCCCTCGTCACCTGTACTACCAGCGATGCGAGGATTGTAGCTGTCCGCATTGCCCTGTATTTTACTTCCATTTACACTTACGCACCGCACCGAACCAGTATAGTCATCCATCCAGTATACCTGCTCGGTGACCGATCCAGTGCAGAATCCGTTCGGCGGTGGTGAGAGATCATCTAAGCTCGAATCAGTAGTCACGAAGGCAAGATAGCGTGGCTCGTTCTTTGTGTTGCCGTTTTGGTCCTGAAATGGAAAGTCCTGGAAAACTAGGTCGCGGCTATCGGCGTTTAGTTGCGTGACTACTGCCCCCGACCGCTTGACACTCTTACGGGCTGTAGAGGCCGCCGTAAAAGGATCGGCTAGAACATCGCTGGCGGCACCATGGAAGCCAAGCACGGTCAGTAGGACCAGTATTGGCCCCAAGCACCGCTTAATAGAGAAGATATGTTTGGGGTCGGTTATGGTAGTTTGCCTATACATCGGTAGCTCCGTTGCACCTAGAAACGAAGCCGCTAACAGCCTCAACTAAACTGGTGCCCAACACATCTCAAGATGCGGAGTTACTGCGAATCGATTCGCAAGCGCTATAACGACGTTTATTTATGCTCTAGTGGCGACCACCTGACTAAGCTTTAGGTCCGGCATACTCAAAACCATCTTGCGCCCAAGACCCCAAGGCCGAGAGTCTATATCATCACTGAGATCAGAGAGGTGCAGGGAGTGTAACTCCTCCCCTGTTTGCAAGTCTCTTAGTACCAGCCCAGCGCGTAATGCAATCGCCAGGGGCGCCATCAGATCCCATAGCCGTTGCGAGCCGATAATCGAGGCTCTGGTGCGCCCCAGAGCCGATCCCAAAAAGTCGTAGACACTTGATCCACTTGAAACCCACGGAGTTAGAAGCTCAATCCTACGCTCAGCCAGCCAAGACCTGTCGCGAGAATTCACTGACACAGACGAGTTCACCTCACCAGCTAGCTCCACTGGCCCCTGCACTCCGGTCACCATATCCTCTACAAAAAGCGACTGCTCATCCGCCCAATAAAGCCGCTGCTCTTCAGGTATGGCGATAACGCCTGCTACCGGCCACACTCCACTAGCAAACCGCTTTGATAGAGCTACCGCGATACAGTACTGCGGGCGCCCCTGAATGAAGTTCTTGGTTCCATCTATCGGGTCGATGATGATCTGATGTGATGCTTGCAAAAAACCGCCGTACATCTCCTCAGCGCTCTTTGCCTGGGAATCGATCGCCCCCTCTTCCCCTAATACCGGCACACCTGGGAACGCTTCATTAAAGCCCTTAACGAGTCGGGTCTCTACCTGCTGATCAATCTCGGTAACAAGACTTCCATCACGCTTCGTGACCACGGCCTTATCGGTCCGGGTTGCTCCACTAAGAACAACCGGCACCAACTCCTTCACTGCACGCAGCGCGAGCGCTATAAAATCACTGCTGGAAACCACAATCCGCCCACCCTACCAATTTAACGGCCCTCGATATCCATTGCTATACTGACAACTAAGCGCACAGCCCTATAACCAAGTCTCATATGGCTTAGGCTCAACCGATCCTTCCCTTAGAGAGCTGCGCCACGAAGTCATCATCGCGCACCGCTGCCTCGATTGCACTTCCCATGGCTTGCCCGAGCAATCGCTGAACCCCATCAACTCCTAACATAGGGTGAGATGCTTTTGATTCTCCTGAAAACGTAGCGTGGTAGATCGGGTGCCCACGGCTATCACGTACCGTTACCTTCAAGCGAGCCACTGCACTTGCTTGAGAGGTTGGAAAGCCTGGCTCTATTCTCGCAGCCCAGTCTGTTACCTGGCCCTCAATCGTTGGAGCATTGAGAACAGCTATTCGCGCTCCAGCTCGTCGCAAGTAGCGCTCAAAGCCCTCCTCAACAGAACGAGTCAGGGGGCCTTCTGAATCAACCTTTCTTCCATCAATGGTGACTATCGTTTGCGAGGGCCGCGCATCTTGAAAATGACCGATGCGGACGCGTACAGCTTCTCCGTCGCCACCTTCGCCGGCAGCAATCTCAGGTTCGGGCAGCAGCGGCGCAGAGAGCGAGCGCCCGATCTCTGGGGCACACCCTGCGGAGAGCACCAAAAATATGGCTGCTAAAATGGGTGTTAGCTTTGTCATCCCGATGATTGTTGTCCTTCCTGAACATTTTTGCAAGCTAGCTCCGCGATTGCTAGGCCAGCTTCTGACTGATCTCGTCAGCTTCAATTCGTACAGATAGGTCTTCATCAACGCAACAGAGATACACCAAATCCTTGAGCATCGTGACCGCATGGCTACCCAGCTCTGATGACAGCTGGGCAAACGCCCAAAGTGCGTGGGATCGAACCACGGCCGACCGGTCCTCGCGAACTGCGCTTTTAAGACCCTCAAGCACCTCAAACACTCGCTTGTTAGCACTCACCACAGCCGCGTTCCTTACTAGCCCTTCACGCTTGGCCCGCATCAGCGGTGTACCACCAAACCGCTTGACAAACTCCGCATCAGAACGGATGGCAATAACCTCCGAAAGCTCCAGTGAACACCCAACACCTGCACTCGGCAAGAACTCCGAACAATCGGGTTTAGCGCGACTCTTGATTGATACCACGTTAAATGGGCATACATCCTGACATATGTCACAGCCAAAAACCCACTCTCCGATCCATGTGCGCTCTTGATGGGTAAGAGATCCCCTCTTCTCGATCGTCAGATATGATATACACCTGCGCGCATCTAAGACTCTATCAGCCACCAGAGCAGAAGTCGGACAGTAATCGATACATCGCGAGCAGCTTCCACAGTGGGATTTGCCCAGCGCGCTGCGCAACCTGCCGTTATCTCCCTCATACTCGTCATCCTGCACTTCAGGAAGCTCACTTACCTCTAGGCTCCACAGCACCTCGCCCAAGAACATGAAACTCCCCGCTCCAGGCATTATGACCATGGAGTTCTTGCCCACAAAGCCCAGACCCGCTTGCCGTGCGAGCGCTCGCTCGAGTAATGGTACGGAGTCGGCAAAGACTCGATATTCGAACTTCGAACCAAGTGACTGCTCAACCAACCTACAAAGTGACTCAAGCTTTTTTCGCAAAACTTTGTGATAATCGCGGCCCCAGGCATAGCGTGCCACACGTCCGTGACTGTGAGGAAGGACAGGTCGCTCTCCACGATCGTAGAAAGCACCGATCACCACCACGCTCCGCGCCCCATTCGCTACCCGCTTGGGACTCGACAAGAGCTCAGGATCACGTTGCATAAAGGCCATATCGCCGGCGTACCCCGCTGCCTGCCAACGACGCAGGTACTCCATATCTTGAGTCATAGCCTCGGTATCGGCCACACCCACCACTGCCAGACCGATTTTCCCGGCTAACTCCTGTAGCTTTTTAAAGGTGATCTGTGCCATGGGTCATTTATCGCCTGTCTTTAGTCTGGGTACCATAATAATCCTGTTAAAGTCTCGACTTAGAGTTATAAAATAAGTAAAGTAAGGCGATCTTTAGCTGGCGTCCCTATCGTCTAGCCTGGCCTAGGACGTGACCCTTTCACGGTCAAGACACGGGTTCGAATCCCGTTGGGGACAATCCATCACCAGGTGACACTCGTAGTCGCCAGGCACTCGCTGGTTTTTGTTGGCGTTGGCACAAAAGACACTCGACGCTGTCTAGTTTGGGCGTCTGCCACGTCGAAGTGGGTGTGGCGCAAATCTTTCAGCTATGGCGAGCGACACAGCATCCAATTCTACTCTCAGATTAAACCCAACCGAAAGTGCATCGGAGCGGTTCGCAGCGGCTCTGGCGCTGATCCCAGAGTTGACTCAGGTCGAGGAACTCATCCGCGCGTCATTTAGATCCGATGTGGCCCCGATGCGTGACATCCCCGATTACTTACTGTCGCTGGGGGGCAAGCGGATACGTCCAGCGCTGACGCTTTTGTGCGCTAAGGCGATCAGTGACCGTCCCAGCACCGTCTCTGGTGACATCCTGACTATAGCGGCAGGCATTGAACTCATTCACATGGCAACGCTGATGCACGATGATATCATCGACCAGTCACCCGTTCGCCGGCACAAACAATCTCCCTACGCTAAGTTTGGCACCCCGTTGACCCTTCTCTCCGGTGATTTTCTGTTAACCAGGGCCTTTGGTCTCTGCGCACGATTGGACGACACCGTGATAGCGGCCACAGAGCAGGCGTGCATCGAGCTAGTTGAGGGTGAGGCCCTGGAGACACCACTTCACACTGAGCTTCACTCGCTTGACTCAAGTCTAAAGATAGCTCAGCGTAAGACAGCCTCGCTCTTTAGACTTGCAGCGTTTTGTGCCGGTCACATCTCAGGGGCAAGCGCTGATGCGCTGCAAGCTCTGGCGCGATTTGGTGAGGCTCTCGGTGTTGCTTTTCAGGTGATCGATGACGTACTGGATGTTACCTCAACCGAGGCAACCTTAGGTAAGCAGCCAGGGCTCGATATTATTGAGCGGAAACCATCGATCGTGAATGTACTGTGGCTAGCTTCAGGTGCGACCGCCGCTCAAAGATTAAGGGCTGCTCCGATTACGGGAGACGAGTCTATTTTTGCTTCAGAAAGCATAGAAACACTTAAGACCAGCAGCCACGTGGAGCAGGCCAAAGCTATCGCTCGCTCTTACGGCAGCCGTGCCATAGAGGCGCTAAACGAGGCCCTGCCGAGCTCTAATTATCGCTCTCAGCCAGCGGCTCAGGCGCTCTACGCGGTGGTTGATTTCGCGCTAGAACGCCTCAAATAGGCCCGGCAAAACAGATACTGACTAAAACGTACACCCTAGAGGGTTTAGCAAAGCAGCTCTTGCCGATCCTTTTTCTTGTTCATATGCACCACTTTTCTCTGGAAGCCCATAACCGTTGATAGATCGTCGTTGCGGAGTCCCTGCATCGGCTGGTTTGGTCCTCCTGTACGGAGTTGTGCGCGACCGCAGCGCAGGTTGGTAGAGGCAAATTCTTCCAAAGCTATGCGGCGTTCACGTCAGAACCCCTTACAGGTTCGGTTAGCTCACAGGTTTTTTTAGGAGGAAACGTGGCTTTTGATTTCACGGAGTCTAATGTGGGCAGTTCGGATAAGTTACCTGAAATGGATCTAGCGTATCTCGGCGGGAACGGATACACAGCGGTAAGTGAGCTGATGCGAGCGATGATTCTTCGAACCATCGAAGATCTGCAATCGGGCTCAGAGCTTCGTGAAGAGGCGCTTGAGTACCTGATGAGCGATGATGACGAGTACATCCTCTCTTTCATCTCTATTTGTCGCTACTTCGGATTCGACCCCGAAAAAACGCGCTATGCGATTTTAAACGCCAAGTCGAGAATTCGTACGCGGCGTCGAGCAGCATAGCATTTTGGTAATGCATCTCCCGCAAGGGGCCGATGACTTACTGGCGGGGCTTCGAGAGGCCCCGTTTTTTTTGCTCTGCGCGCTCTTATAAAAGAACATTTAGTTACGGCTTACCCAGCTCCTGGAACTACAAAAGTAACACATCGCCCAGATCGCTCTGCATCCCGACGAAACGAGTGAAAGCGAGGATCGGAAATGGTACATACCTCGGCAGCATGAACTATTACCCCGCTGTAAGCGCCCTGCAACTGCCTCACCGCCGTTGCTGCAGTGTTCAAAAGATATTTTCCTTGCCGGTGTGGTAGCTCTTGAAATACAGCGCTGACACCGATGGCCTCAATCACATCACTGCCTACCTCATACAGTTGCGGACCGGCACAGGCAAATATAAGCGCCTCGCAAGGTGTTCCAACATAGGGCAGACTTGTAGCTATAACGCCCCCTGCTAGTCCCCGCCACCCTGCATGAATAGCCACGTACCCGTGGTCACCGCGAACCAGAATCGGAACACAATCTGCAGTGAGAACCCCATAGAGCACTATCCCCTCTGACGACCCTTGTATCAACGGCGCCGCAATAGCATCACCAGGCTCGCGCCTAATGATATCACCGTGTCTAGCGATCGCCACTCGCACTGCCTCAGACGATCGCATGTCAACTACCCGAGAGCCGTGATTTTGGTGGGGCAGCGCGACATGTTCTACACTCAGCGCCATTTTAACGGCAGCGATATCGCTTTCTAATGTGGCTGAAGTGCACCCAAGTTGAGCCGTTGTCATCCCATGAATAACTCCCGCCCTCCACCATGGTAGGTAGACCAGAAGATCTAGACCGTTGTGAGTGACCAGAGAGAACTCGCTCCTCATAGCCCCTGCTCCCCGGCTCTAAACACCTCCACCAACGCCCGGAAGTCATCGGGTATAGGAGCCTCAAAGGAGAGCCGAGATGCTGATACCGGATGGATAAAAGAGAGAGTTGCAGCATGAAGTGCCTGTCTGCCAAATGCATCAGCGGCCTCGCGAAGCGTGCGTGGCAGATTAGAGAAATCGCCGTAAGTTTGATCGCCGATAATCGGGCAACCGATTGAGTTCATATGCACACGAATCTGGTGCGTCCTTCCGGTCTGCAATCTACAGGTTAAGAGGGTACCGTATGAAAACCGCTCTACTACGTGCCATTCTGTCACGGCTGGCTTGCCGCTCTCAGTTATAGACATCAGAGTTCTCTGAGTTGGGTGTCTCCCTATAGCCCCACGAACCTCACCACTATCGGCCGTCTGCACAGGTCGTTTAGCTCTGGGCGTAGAAAACACAAGGGCGGTGTAAGACCGTTGGATACTACGCTCTGCGAATTGTTGTGACAGGTGCGCATGCACAGGGGTTGTTTTGGCGATTACAACGACTCCTGTGGTATCTTTATCTAATCGGTGGACTATACCCGGCCGGTCACTAGCACCCACCCGCCGATGCACCTCTCCTAAATAGTGAACTACTGCATTGGCGAGGGTCTGATTGCGATTACCAGCCCCAGGATGCATCGATATGCCGGCGGGTTTATTGACAACCAAGAGGTAATCATCCTCATACAATATCGACAGTGAGAGTTGAAAAGGTTGCAGAGGACTTGCAGCAGCCTCACCGTGAGCAACATCCACCACCGCTCCAGGATCGACCCTATATGCCGGTTTGGTAACGATCCTACCATCCACGCAAACTTTCCCCGCCTCGATCAGTCGTTCTACCTGAGAGCGACTGATTCCCAAGTTTGGGGACAACTCGCGATGAACCACCCGATCAAGTCGCTCGTCCCCATCAGATACGGTAAATCTGCTAACCACGACTCAGCACCTCTCGGGCCTGCGCGACATCAACTGCTATCTGATTACTTAATGCAACCATCGAATCGAAACGCTGCTCCGCACGTAAACGGGCGATAAACGACACGTGAATCCTGGTGCCGTATAGGCTGCGGGCCGGGAGGTCAAGGATATGCACCTCAAGCCGTTCAGATGACCCGTTGAATGTAGGCCGAACGCCGATATTGGCTACGGCCAAATACGAGCTTCCAGTGATAGAAACCCGACACGCATAGACACCACGCTTAGGTATCAGGCGATTTCCCACCGCAATATTAGCCGTAGGAAATCCGATCGCACTCCCTCTCTTATCACCGTGCCCGACCCGTGCTGATATAGTAAAGGCCTCTCCAATAAGCTCTGCCGCTTCGGCGACATCACCATTCTCGATCAACTCCCTAATCCTCCGAGAACCCGCTTTGACTCCTTCAATCTCAAGTTTAGGAACCGGATGCAGCTTGATGCCATACTGGGGCAATACTGTACGCAGGAACTCTAGGTTACCCTCCCTACCCTTACCGATTGCAACATCTTCTCCGACCACCAAGTGCGCTGCTCCTAAACCTTGAACCAGGACTCGCTGTATAAAATCAGTGGCGGACATCGCCGCGATGCTACGGGTAAAATGAATAAAATAAACCAGGTCTATCCCAAGAGATTTGCATCGCTCGGCCTTTTCACGAACGCTACTGATATACTTTAGGTGCGCCTCAGGCTTAAGCACTCGAATTGGATGCGGATAGAAGGTGACCAAGACAGCTGGTGAGTTATCAGCAATCTCTCGCAAAGACTTCAACACCCGCTCGTGGCCCCTGTGTACACCATCAAAGTTACCGATGGTCACTGCTCCGCCTCTGAAAGATTGCGGGACTAGCTGAGGATACCTCATGAGTGGGGCGCGCAGTACTTCCGACATACACCTGACAGAAGCGCTACTTTAATTGTCTGAGACGCTCTTTAGCCTCGACTACCTCTGGAGATTTTGGATAGTCGTCGATCAACTTTCTCAAAGTAAGCTGAGCGGTTTTTTTATCACCCAAACGCACAAAAACCTCAAACTGCCGCAGCAGGCTGCTCGGTGCCCGATGACTCTTGGGATGAAGCGAAACGCTCTCAGCATAAGCTCGCAGCGCCCCCTTATTATCGAGCAGCCCATCGTGGGCTACCCCTAACCAAAACAGAATCGGGCCAGCGTTATCGCTTGATTGATTCTGCTCTGATGCATTCTCAAGGAGCGATACGGCATCGGCAAACTTACCCTCTCTGATCATACCTAGAGAATCAAGAAACATGCGCTGAGTCTCATCATTAAGCCCTTTAGCCCACGTTTCATCGGCCTCAAGCTCAGCTATGGGCACCCCTGGAGGTGGTGGAATTCTCTTCCTGAGTGCCGAAAGATCGTCCTTAAGCGCTGTCAGGTCTGAGCCAAGCCGCCGGGTCGATGAAAACTCCAACTCCTCAAGCCTCCCCGCAACCAGTTTCAGTTGACCATCAAGGGATTGAAGTGACTCACTCTGCTCAGCTTGCAGCGATCTAAGGTCAGAGATGCTGCGCTCAAGTCGAGAGACCTTTTTTCCTAAGTCGTATGCTGCACATCCCGAAAGCATACTGACCAGTCCAATCATCAAAATCCGTCTCATACTAAACAGGCTCCTGGCAGCATTAGCACTTTAAGCAAGTCGTCTCTTCTAGCAGCGCTCTACCAAATTCGGCCGAGGCTACTGAGAATTAAACCTAAAAGGTTAAGAATAAGGGCACATCAAAAACAAGAAGACCCTGGGTTTTGGTAGATCCAAAGCCCAGGGTCTTTTTTAAATCTGCGGTTAAATAACCGCAAGACCTAACTAGTTAACCTTGAAGTGGTCGCGACGATTCTTCGCCCAAGCCGCCTCATTGTGCCCAGGATCTACTGGGAGCTCTTCTCCATAGCTCACTGTGCTGATTGCGCTAGCTGGAACTCCGAGAGTACGGAGGTGGTCAGCCGCAACGCGAGCACGGTTAGCGCCGAGCACCATGTTGTACTCGTTCGTTCCACGCTCATCACAGTGTCCCTCTACCTGCACAGTTGTTCCCTCGTGCGCCTTGAGCCACTCTGCATTCGAAGCCAATGTAGCCCTAGCAGTAGCATCGAGGCTGTACGAGTCAAATGCAAAGTAGATGTCCTTTAGCGGACCATCTGATGTCGCTGCGCCGATGTTGCCATCAGTTGTTGCCGTGCGGCACGAACATCCCGTTGAGATAACTGCAACCAAGCAGACCGCAAAAAATTTCAAACTCCGAATCATTCTTCCCTTCCTCCCGAAATGGATTGTACACAAAAATGCTTTACCTGAACTTTGCCCTGATGACACTTTAGCTCTTAACGACCCTCAGTACCTCTAGAACCCTGCTCAGCTGGAGACCAACGCAAGCAAACCACTGCTCTGTTAGCCTAACCAGGGTAAAAACTAACCACGGTCACCCGTAATTAGGTCGTACCGAAAGGCACGAATCTGAAGGGCTATTTCAAACTTCAGAGTCCTGCCTCTCGAAACAACCCTGTGCGGGCTGCACCGACCATCGCTTTTCACCCTTATACCACCCCTTCCGCTCGCAGAATCTGTTAGCAGAACCGGTGGTATCGGGCTTACAGTTACAAGATGTCAGGCCTACTCGCTCGCGCCGCAATTGCAACGCTCACTACCTTCCTGCTAATCCGCCTAACTGCCATTCCAATAGCCGTCAAAACAACTTAACGGCCACCTCTTAATGTTTCAGCGACAGAGCAAGAAATACTCGACAAGCGCCATTATTGCAACAGGTTAACATGCATTTAAGCAGGCTTTGCATGATTATGCTCCTGCTGGGGCTCCCGCTACACGGCCAAAAGGGCCTGGCTAGTTAAGTAGTGGGCCCCAAGCCGGTTCGAAGTCACCCCCACGCGATGAGGTAATCTGCTTCATTCCAAGCCCATCTACGCGCATTATGGCGATACTATAGCCCCCACCAAACTGCGTAGTTGCGAACGTTATATATCGTCCATCAGGAGAGAATTCAGGGTCCTCATTCCGGCCTACGCTGGTTAACTGAACGACGTTTGATCCACTAGTGTCGCTCACGAAGATATTTTGTCCTCCATCCGCTATACAGACGAACGCTATTTTATCGCCTGCTGGGGCCCATGCCGGCGATGTGCATTGGCTTGACTGGCCAAAACTAACCCGACGGGCGTTAGAGCCGTCTATCCCCATTGTGTATATCTGCGGTCCTCCACCTCTATTTGAACAGAACGCCACCTGACTACCATCCGGAGATGGAACGGGAGAGACGTCTATCGCCCGATTCGGTGGAGTGATCCGTCTCACGCCGGAACCATCTACGTCCATAACCAAAATATCGCTATCGGACCCCTCCGTACGCGAGAATACTATCTGCTCAGCGTTGAGGAAGTGTGCACCGATCTCAAGGTCCGTTGTGCGTGTGATCTGTTTAGTGCTCTTTGAAGCGATATCGATAAGGAAGAGATCAGGAACCCGATTACGGAACGATGTGTATACTAGCCGCGTTCCTGAAGGGTCCCAAGCCGATGAGAGCGCCAAGCCGCGGTCGTTTGTTAGCTGCCTGATGTTGCTGCCATCCATCTCCATTACGAATAGCTCCTTAAATCGGCCAACTCGCGATGAGAACGATATCTGCGTACCAAACACACCCGGAAACCCGGTGTAGTGCTTCATCACTTCATTTGCGAAGCGATGGGCTATCTTCTTGAGTTGCGACGGGTCACCCTCGTACTGCTTAGCGAGCACAACGGTCTGCTTTTGCACGTCATGCAGGTAAAGCTGCACCTGAACTTTGCTACCGGATGACGAAACCTGCCCCTTGATCAAGCCTTCAGAGCCGATCACACTCCAGTCCGAGTATGTGGTGGCTTCCTGTGCACCACACTTACCGGGAGTCTCTATAAAGCCCTTTGGATCAAGCACCTCAAAATATCCCGAGAGGTCTAGGTCTTTGGAGATAGTCTGCGGAATCAGATCGGCACCCGCCTTCTCGCCACCTTGAAGGCACAGCGTTGGGATGCCGATTGGGATAAGCTTACCTGCACCCCGGACGTAAAGATCAGTCTGCGCGGCCACCTGACCGATCCCGAGGATAAGTGCAAACCCAAACGCAAGGCTAGCCGATACTCTGTGCGCTAATGAACGAAACATAAACATGACCCCTAATCCAAGATTTTTTTATTAGCTTACTTACCTCTGGGCTCTCTGGCCATAGGTTTATTCCTTGGGATCGAAGTGCGTACGAACGCTTTTGAAATATTGCTCGTAAACGTTTGCCGGCGGAGGCGGAAGTGGTGATGCTTTGATAGCCGCCCGCACCACCGATTCATCAAAACTACTATCCCCGGAGCCCCTGACTAACCGGACATTTTTAATCACCCCATCAGGTTCGATCTCAAAGGCGATCGACGTCTTGAGGGATGAATTCGAATCGTACCAGCGCCAAGCCTCTTTGATCCGTGACCGAATGATCTTCTCGTAGATGAAGAACTCTGGTGGGCGAACTACTCCTCCGCCCATACCACCACCACCTAATCTCGCTGCGCCAAACCCTTTTCCCCCGGCATCTGTGGACTCACCCAGGTAACGCTGCATAGCAGCCTGGTAACTTTTATCTACTTCGTCACCATCGCTCTTTTTTGCTGTTTTTGCGGGGGTTCCCTTATCGTTTTTCTTCACCGGAGCCGGGGTGGCTTTAGCAGTAGCGACTGGAGGCGGCGTGGGTTTAGGTGTTGGCTTCTTCTCCGCTACACTCACCTCGGCATCTTCAACCGGCTCCTGCTTCGGCTCCTCCTTTGGGACCTCCTTCTCAGGTTGAGTCTCCTGCTTGGTTTGCGCTGCAACATTTTTCACTGGGGCTATCGGAGATGGCTTGTTGTCCTTGGGCACTTGAGCCATGCCCCCTAAGGACTTCCCCCCCTCAATCGATATTGAGTAGATAACCGGCTCAGGGAATTCACCAAAATCCGGAAAGACCTTAAAGAAGATCAAGAAAGCGAGCACCAAGTGTCCTACTACAGACACGGATAGCCCCAACCGAAATTCACGATCGCGAAATTGCTGACCCGGCTTGTATCGCACGGCACCCACGGTCAATGCAGTCTACTCCTCTAACTCTTCCCCTCTGGCGAGGCCGAGACGAGCCCGATCTGAGTGATACCACCTGCATGCAGAGCAGCCATCACCTCCATAATTCGGCCGTATCCAAGGGATGCGTCCCCCTTGATGTATATCTTCCTTTCGTTTTCAGGCTTGTTTGCGAAGATCGCCTTCACCTTATCAGCCAACTCAGGGACCTCCACTCGATTGCCAGCGCCTAAGAAAACAGCCCCTCCCTTATCGAGTGAGATAACTATCTGCTCGCTTGAACCCCTTAGGGGTGCTGTTGTGGCCTTAGGCAAATCTACCTCTACGCCCTGTTGCAGCATCGGCGCTGTCACCATAAAGATGACCAGCAGCACCAACATTACGTCTACTAAAGGCGTTACGTTTATCGCCGCTATCGGCCCGTCGTCATCGCCTCGAACACTGCTTGCCATTAATTCTCGCCCTTTAACACCCGAACCTTACTACTTAACGAAGTATCGCCGTGCAATATTCAAAAACTCCTCGGAGAAGCTGTCCATCGACTGACGGAACTTCTTGATCGAGGCGGTAAAATAGTTAAACGCAATCGCTGCGGGTATCGCAGCCGCTAATCCTACCGCAGTCGCCACCAGCGCCTCAGAGATTCCTGGGGCCACCGCCTGAATCGTTGAGCTCTTAGCCTGGCTGAGCCCGTGGAATGCGTTCATGATACCCCACACGGTGCCAAAAAGACCGATAAAAGGGGCGGCACTCGCTACACTTGCGAGGAATGTTACCCCCTTCTCTAAGCGGTGATATTCCTCAAGCTCAGCTCGCCTGAGAGCCCGCTCTACCGTCCCCAGCTCACTTGCCGGGTCAATTACCGACCCACTCTGCTTACCTTCCTGCACTGTATGTAACAGCTCCCGATATCCAGATGTAAAAACTGAGACTAGTGGGCTAGCGGTTAAGCGTCGTGATGATTCATCGATTCGGGCAAAATTACGACTCTCCCAAAACACTTGAGCAAACTCGTCTGAATTAGCTTGCGCCCGACGAAACTGAATCGTCTTAGCTATGGTGATAGCCCAGCTCCACACCGACAAAACAATCAGCATGATCAACACGGACTGCACCACCAGCCCCGAGCCGAAAATCATATTAAGAATACTTGGTGCCTCTGCAACTGGTACCGGTTCCACGAAAGTTCCTCCTATAAGCCTTAACCGCCTAAATATGCCACATAGCAGCGCTTGACACCAGACATAGCTGGGTCTCATGCCCCTCATTAGCCGCGATGTTTCCTTTTCCTGCTTTGAGGGGTATAACTTGCCCCTATCGATTGTAAAACAGGTATAGGCACATAGGAAAACTCTAGGAGCAACCAGGTATGACAGTAGGAATTGCTATTAATGGATTTGGACGCATAGGAAGAAATATTCTACGACAGCTTTGCACCAACAAGAAGTCCAGCAAGGTTCAGGTCGTAGCAATCAACGACTTAACCGACCCAAAGACGCTTGCCCATCTGCTCAAATACGACTCCGTCCACGGCCGTTTCCCGGGCAGCGTTGAGGCCGGCGAAGGCGCGATTGTCGTTAATGGTCAAACCATCAAAATTCTGGCCGAGCGCGACCCAGCCAAACTCCCGTGGGGCTCTCTGGGAGCTCAGATAGTGTTAGAATGCACCGGGCTATTCACTGATAAAGAGAAGGCTCAGTTGCACATGCAAGGCGGGGCCAAGAAAGTAATCATATCGGCCCCAGCAACTAATCCAGACCTCACCATGGCTTTCGGAGTCAATGATGCCGCTTACAACAGCGCTGAGCACCACATTGTTAGTAACGCCTCGTGCACAACGAATTGTTTAGCGCCGGTGGCCAAGGTGCTGCATGAGAACTTCGGGGTTGCCAAGGGAACGATGACCACGATTCACTCGTACACTAACGACCAGCAGATTCTCGACTTACCTCACAAAGACCTTAGACGTGCCCGAGCGGCGAATCTGTCGATGATACCGACAACAACTGGGGCAGCAAAAGCTGTTGGCTTGGTGATCCCTGACCTGAAAGGTAAGGTAGACGGCTTTGCTATCCGTGTGCCAACACCCGATGTATCAGTTGTAGACTTCGTAGCCGAGCTAAACCAGGATGTGACGGTAGAAGAAGTAAACCGTGCGCTCAAGAGCGCCAGCGAGAACACCTTAAAGGGCATCCTCGGCTTCTCGACCGAGCCACTTGTATCGATCGACTATACAGGAGACACACACTCATCGATCGTCGATTCACTCTGCACCATGGTGATCGGAAAGAGGATGGTAAAAGTAGTCGCATGGTATGACAACGAGATGGGATTCTCAGCTCGCATGTGTGATGTCACCGACATGATCGCCTCTAAGTTGTAAGATGTCATCCCTCCCTGTTCTCCTAATCGGCAACTGGAAGATGAACCTCTGCCCATCTGAGGCAGCGGCGTTCGCCGTATCACTCCGCGAACGTCTTCCGGTCCTCTCACGAACTCGGGTCTGGGTAACACCATCGGCTCTCAGCGCAGCATACGTCAAGCAGAAGCTTGATGGGTCGCCGATTGAGGTGGGGGCACAGAATGTGCATTGGGCCAGTGCAGGTGCATTCACAGGCGAGACATCACCACTGTTCGCCAAGGACCTCGGTCTGACCTTTGCTCTGGTGGGACACTCGGAACGTCGAACTCTCTTTGGAGAAAGCTCTGAGCAGGTGGCAAAGCGCATGAAAGCCGCGCTAGCTACCGGTCTAACTGCAGTGGTGTGTATCGGCGAAACAGAGGCTGAACGGGCTGCAGGGCGCACCCAAGCCGTTCTCAAGGCCCAACTAGAGCCGATCTTTGCCGAACTCGACACATCATCGGCGCCGCGAGTGGTTATCGCCTACGAGCCCGTCTGGGCCATCGGAACAGGCAAGGTAGCCTCTGAAGGTGAGATTCAGCAAACGCACGATGATATCCGCCAACTATGGGAACAGCAGGACTACGGAGTACGTTGCACAGTCGTGTATGGAGGAAGTGTCACACCTGCTAATTTCCGGAGCATCATTGCCCTTCCAGGAGTAGACGGCGCGCTAGTGGGCGGCGCAAGCATCAAGCTTGACCAGTGGTTAGAGCTAATCGCTATCGCCGATGCTACGCCGGCTTGAACACAATCGAGATACGCTCCGGTCTGGAAAACAATTTTTTAACTCTATACCTGAAAGCTACAGATCGGCGCGCTCGCGACGCGCTTTCATGGCATCTGCGGGCTAAAAAGTGGATATTGTTGAATCGCTTGATCTTCGTCGGCTCGAAGCCCCCACCAAGAAAAAGCGATCGAGCGAATTGCGGCCAGTACCCGGTAGGAACGCTATCTGAAAGGATCCGTCCCGCTCTTGCCTAAATACGCTAACCTTGGGGTAGAACGAGTAGCTTTTAGAGAAGGGTCGCGAACCGAAGCTGTCGTAGGCTACCAGAGTCCAAACCCCGCTTGCATCTCCGTTAATCCTAAAGGGCCGCGGCTCTCCTGGTCTAGATTTTCCGAGCTTAATCGAGCGCACCATCTTACCATTAGCGTATGCAACCACCTTCTGCACGTCACTTCCGATCACTGAAAACTCAGCCTGGAATGACGTTGGCGCACGTCCATTGACTCCCCACCGGCGCTGACGACGCTGCCTAACCGAGAGGTCTCTGAGTAAAAGCCCCGGGTCAAATGACTCCCTTATTCTCTGCCCCGCGTTGATACCACCTTGGGTATCGATAAACTTTACTACAGGCAGATCGAGCCATCTCAACATCGTCCCACGATCGGCCCCTGATGCTTTTAAGCCCCGAAGTGCTTCAATATGGGCAGAGCGGAGCTTATTGGCCACCTCCTGGCTTGAGCCGCCCTTAGCGCCGCCAACCACTACCGAATTGATTTCTTCGCGTAATGGCTCGATGCCATCATCAGCGGGAGTGCCAACAAGCCCCTCCTGCTTCAGAAAACGGGGTATTGCACCGCGACTCTGCTTGAAAAAGCTCACGCCATCTCTTGATACAATCTTCTCAAAGGAAAGGTTTGAAGGTGCATCTACCTTATTATCGGACGAGGGGCGTGCTTTGACACTAAAATCCCACCCCGAGAAGATACCTCCTTTACTGCCAGAAGAACTCTCATCAGAATCCCCTGAGCGTCTAGAACTCTTAGGCGCCTCAATCACCTGCTCTGTGCCGCCCTTTTTACTACTCATCTCCGCATTGATACTGCTTAGCGCATCACGCGATAGCCCCGCTCGACTGCCGACCTCTGAGGACTTGCGTGCGACCGCCTGTTTGCTAGCCGCGGCCGGAGCCCCTTGCTCCCTGCTCACTCTCGGCTTGCCATCAAAGATAAATTTGATGCCCTCGGGGATAAAGAAGAGGCCAACGACAATGGCTATAGCCACCACACTTAGACCCACCGCCCTCGGTGTTAGTCCTAAAAATCTTGTCTCTCCAAAATTGGCCATGCGATGCTCACCATTAAAGGAACGTTCTAGAAGCTTCTTCTAATACTTGAATAACCTGACCCTGCCGCGTACCTCCGCCCAAAGCGGCTGAAGAGCGCCAGAATCCAACCAGAACGAACTACCTAGAGCAGATATGGGTGATATCTCGCCTAGTGTTGCATAGCGGCTGGGTGCCGCAGGTAACCTGCTATCTACCCAAAATTATTGGGGATTGCAAAAAGAATGAGAGTGTCTAGGCACGTATTGCCTAATCCAACAAATACAGGCACTTCCACACTTCTTTGGCGACCCATAAGAGATGCGAAGTGCGGCTCGCTAAAGCTAAGCGGCCACGCTCTTCCACATCTGTTGAACGTTACCTTTAAGGCGCGCACCAACCTGACAGATAACCTTACTAGCCAGGAAATTGGCGCGGTGAGCCGCATCGTAAGGTGACAGCCCATGATTAATACCATGGAGGAACGAACCCGCAAACATATCTCCGGCTCCTGTTAGATCACGCGGCTCGCAGGGAAATGCCGGGACGTGTATCTCCTCTCCCTCCCACCAGATGTGAGCGCCTCGCGGACCTGCTGTGAGCACAACGTGAGGGAAGTTATCCTTTAGCTTCCTACCAGCCGCTAGCACATCGGAGGTACCGGCAAGCGCTGCGCTCTCCTCTTCGTTTGCAAAGATAAGACTGGTTGATTCAAGGGTTTTGCGCAGGTGCTCGCCGAAGCCACTTACGATCCAGGCGTCTGAGCAGGTAACTGCAATCTTGGTATTAGATTTCTTGGCCATCGACACGACCTCAGCGATTGTTTCACGACCGGCATCAGAATTAGAAAAAACATACCCCTCGACAAATACCCAGCGAGATTCCTCAATCACTCGCGGAGAGATGTGTGCTGGACTCAGCTCGGTACATACTCCAAGCGACGTACGCATAGTCCTCTCTGCATCCGGTGTGATCAGAGAGATTACTGTGCCTGTAGCGCCGTGCTTGTTGAGCGACACAGGCATCTCAATACCCAGCTCAAGACACTCGTCGCGATAGAACCTACCGTAGGCATCATCGGCAAGATTACAGCAGATGGCACTCTTGCCCCCCAATTGAGCAACTACAATCATTGAATTGGCTACCGAGCCACCGCTACACATCGCTGGGTTCGTTCCCGCGAATCGCTCCAGCAGGGGTCGCTGCTCATCAGCACTGACCAGTCGCATAGTGCCCTTCTCAAATCCGAGCGGTTCAAAGTCCGCCTGAGAAACGTCTGCGAAAATATCTACAAGGCCATTACAAATCCCGGCGACATCGATCTTTTTCATACTACCGACCTCTAAAAATGCTCCCTCTACAATCCCAGACCGATACTGTAGCGCTGCTCACCCAGAAAAGTACAGAGTTGGCCATATTATCGTCCTATCATGGATCGGCTCCACTCTTATTCCTTATTTGCCACTCTACAACTGCCGTAAGTGGTTATTCGTAATGGTAACGCCGCTCATATCGGATCCCCCCACGACTAATTTAATGTACCGCTTCATAAGGACTCTAATGATCGCTATTCAAAGAACAAAGTACGGCATCCGTTTTCACGACGTAATTTTTTCCCCGAATCCTTTCGACCCGGGTTGCCACTTTCACCTTGCCCGGTTCAGCCAATCCGCAAAAGCCGCCTACGGCTTTACACCCTGTGCAACCAAGATAGTCGATCTATCGGTTGATCAGGGCCTGCTCTTCTCCAGCCTATCGAATAGCACTCGCTACAAGATTCGCCGAGCTGAACGAGAAGGCATGAACCCACTGGCCAATCCGACCCCTGAGCTTAACCATCTCAACGATTTCTGCGCATACTATGACATATTTGCTGCTTCAAAACAGCTACCCGCTAGCAATCGTGAGAAACTGATCCGACTACAGGAGCAGTCATCGTTGCTGCTCACAAGCGTTCATGATTCACAAGATAGGACCGTGGTAGCTCACGCCTATATCGCTGATCGTGAGAGCGAAAGGATTCGACTGCTCTATTCGGCATCACATTTCCGGTCTAGCTCTGATACACAAGAGCGCAATCGAATAGGTCATGCAAATCGTCTCTTGCACTGGCACTCAATGCTGAGTGCACGATCTCTTGGCTATCGGCGTTACGATCTAGGTGGATTTCCCCTAACACAAACAAACGCTGAAAAGGTGGCGATAGCAAAATTCAAAGCCGAATTCGGGGGAGAGATAGTTGTTGAGTTCAACGGGCTATTGAGCCGCAATCGTTTATTACAGCGCACCTTGCCAGCGGTACAGAGGATTTTCACATAGAAGGGGCTAATTCCTATGAGCGCATCGTACCTCTTTCGCATGGATGACATTGCACCCGGAATGGACTGGGGTCGCTTCTGGGCTGTACTGCAATTGTTTCGCCGGCACGGAATCAAACCACTGCTAGGAGTGGTGCCGGATAACCGAGACCAAAACCTTGCCCGTCATCCCCCTTACCCACATTTTTGGCAAACGCTCCAGGAGCTTGTAGCTGCCGACGAGATCGATGTGGCCCAACACGGCTACCAGCATATACTAGTGCACCGACCAAAAGCTGCCATACTGGGCCCGGCAGTTGGGATTCGCAAAGCGGTATCTGAGTTTGCAGGCGATGCATATTCCGACCAGCTGTTTCGAATTCGTGAGGGGCAGCGAATTCTGCAGCGGAACGGAATTGAGACTAAATACTGGATGGCGCCTAATCACTCTTACGACAAGAACACATTGCGAGCTCTACGTGAGAGTGGCTTCACTGCTATCAGTGACGGGATAGCACTCTTTCCCTATATTGCTGAAGATCTCGCATTCGTACCGCAAACCTCATGGAAAGCGCGCTGGATGCCTCTAGGAATACATACGGTATGTTTGCATACAAATACCGTTACTCCCCGTCAGATTAAACAGCTTAGGCTATTTCTAAGGCGCCCTTTTCATTTCACAAGATTTTCCTCTGTGGTGCGAACTATTACCCCTTCTATCTTGCATACTGCGGCAAACCAAGCATACAGCGCTGCATACAAAACCGCCTGGGGCCTGAGAAAAATGAGGGCTGGCGCGCGTATTTCGTGAAACTGCGTCACGAGAGCGCCGAGAATGGTGATTTTTTAAGGCCCGGAAGGCAATCTCAACAAACGATCTTCGGGACGGAATCATATCGATATACCTCCCGTTCCAAAATCGATTTTTTTGGCGGAAATGCGCCATTATCGGGGCTAGTAGTGGCAGCATTCATTAAATATGCGAGCTAAACTGCCGGAGCTTTCAATGCTCGCGAGCCAGGAAAGAGAGAGGCAATCCGTGCCAGTACTGCCTCGACCATTGCGTCTGGGCAGCTAGCGCCAGCAGAAATGAGAATCTCTACCTTTGCCTTGTTAGGAAGCCAATCCCGCGTAACCGTTACGCCCCTGTGCAGGTCCAGGTGGCGTATTTCATCACGCGAAAGTATCTCGTCTGCATCCTCGACGTAAAACACCGGGACCAGCCCCTCGCACAACTCAACAAGATGAGAAGTATTCGATGAGTTGTAGCCTCCAACAACCACCGCAAGATCGGCGCTGTGCTCGAGCAACGCACGCATTGAGCGTTGATTCTCTGAAGTTGCGTAGCACAACGTATCTCTGGTGTCTGCAAAGTGCTCGCCTATTGCACCTTCTCCATAGCGGTCGATCAAAGCTTGGCGCATCATCTGTGCTATCTCATGGGTTTCCTCTGCCAGCATCGTTGTTTGGTTTACCACACCTAAGCGGACCAAATCCTCTGGCACCCTAAAGCCATCAGAGAATCGCCCTTGGAAGTCGCTGAAAAAGCTCTGATGCAGCTTATCTCCGCGTACATAACGCGCCAACAGCTTGGCCTCCTCCCGGTCTCTAACTACAACGCTAGGACCATCAAGACGAATCTGAGAAAACGTCGCGCGGGTCTCCTCGTGCGTATGTTTGCCGTGAATCACTATCGAGTACCCCTGCTTCGCTAACTGTCGCCCACGCTTCCAGACCTTCTCGACGAAGGGACACGTGGCGTTGTAGCTCTGTGGGTCGACCCCGCATGCTTGCAGCTCTTGAAATATCTCTCGCGTCGTTCCAAACGCTGGCACTATTACTACATCGTCTTTACATAACTCAGAAAAGGGAATCAGCTGCTCCCCCTCAGCCGTTTGTAAAAACGATACCCCTCGCGAGATCAGGTCCTGATTGACGTGCGGGTTGTGAATCATCTCGCTAAGCAGAAAAATCCGTTTACCCGGGTTCTCTTCAAGCGCCCTGTATGCAATCTCAATAGCGTTCTCTACTCCATAGCAGAATCCGAAAAAACGAGCGATCCTGAACACTACCGGACCAAGATCGATCTCCGTAGCCGATAGATCCTCCTTCCGGCCATCAGTCTCTGCGCGCTTTTTCTTAATAGCTCCGATGATGTCGGACCGGTATGCACGGGGAATATCAAACTGTTTAGGCATACAGTTGTTCTACCACGTGCAACTAACTGAGTCCACGATGCGCCTATCGGCGATAGCCCAAGAGACTTAGCCTCCTCTAAACCCAGCTGCACTAATTTTTAAACGAATGGGGTTAGCTTTGAGTGATTTTCAAAAATGACTCGTGCATGGTTTAGTTTCCCGATTGACTACTGCGCTCAAAAAAGGTCCGATAAAGCATGGCCTCTGCTAATGATACCACTCCCTCTAACACCACCATACTCTCTCCTATAGCTATAGTCGGGGGCAGAGGCGCCATGGGCAGTTGGCTTACTTCAATGCTGAGCGGCTACGGGCTTACGGTTCATCAGATCGACCAAGGCACGCCCGAAAAGGAGCGTATCGCCGCGTTGCAAAATGCGAGTGCTGTCTTATTCTCTGTGCCGATCTGTTCCACCGTTCGGATTATTAATGAGACCTTACCGATGGTTGCTCCCAAGGCGCTGCTGATCGATATCACCTCGCTAAAGGCAGCCCCGGTTGCGGCTATGCTCCAGCATAGCGGCGAAGTCTTAGGGCTACACCCGATGTGCGCTCCAAATGAGGCCGGGCTCACCAATCAACCGGTTGTAGTTTGTGCGCAAAGACGCGGGCCAAAATCGGAATCGGCGATCGCCATGCTCAGAGATCTCGGAGCAATCATAGTCGAAATGAACCCCGATCGACACGATAGGATCATGGCAGTTGTCCAGGGACTCAACCACTTCTATTCGATCGTATTTGCTCATGCGCTTAAGGAGATCGGAGTCACGGTCGAAGAAACACTTGAAGTAGCTAGCCCGGTTTATGCGTTGCGCATGCAATTAATGGGTCGCATCTTATCACAGGATCCGGCGCTATACGCTGATATTGAAATAGAGAATCCTTACGTACCTGAGATGCTTGAGTCGTATGCGAAATCTATGCATATCTTTAAAGAGGCGATTGAAAGCCGCTCACGCGACAAGTGTATTCAATTCTTCTCCGAAGCCGCTGACACCCTTGGAGCCTACCGGGTAACGGCTCTGCATGCAACTGAGGCGCTCCTTAGCGCCGGCTTGATTTCGTCCGGAAAAAACCAGAGGTCATACCAGGCGAAGCCGATAAAGTGACTTGCTGATTTCAAAGCCGCCATTCTCAAGCTGAGACCGCCGGGAAACCCCCGTCCATGGGGTTTTCCCGGCTCGCTCCAAGCTTAATCGCGCGCAAATCGGCGCGCGATTGCGCGTCGCTCCAGGCACTTGCGTGCCTGTGGTCGCCATCCGGGCGACCGAGATCCCTCCGAGTCAACCTCTTTACAGAGGTTTCCCGGAGGTCTCAAGCTTCTTTGTTAACATCAAGCAGTACCGTCCAGAGCTAGACATTAAAATTTCACACGCTCGGCACATAGGAGTTTGTTGTCTTCTACGGCGCCACTCGACCACGCCAAGATTTGACTCGCTCGCCCATTCTCATTATTTTTAAAAAATGAATCAGGCGCGGGTTCCCCGCGGCCTTCAGATGATCTGCGCTCAATCGACAACCGAACCGTACACCACGTCATCCTCTAGCTCGAACTTGCCAGGAGCAGTTCGGGCGCTCTGTGGCGGGCTTGCACCGACGGGCGCACTTGCGGTGTTATTTGGAGGTGCAGGAACCTCAGCTACTACCGGAATGCGTGGCTTAATTTCACCAACTGGTAGCGTATCACTCGGCGTTAATAAGGCCGACGGGAAAGCCGCTGTGGATACACCAGTTGGCACTTGAGTCGGTACAGCTGTTGAATCGTCTCTCGCGTCCTCCTTAAGCTCTGGCTCGGGAGTTGGAGTAGCTTTGATTGGCGGAGGCTGAATACCTTCACCTCCATTGGTATAAACAGGTCCTAACTCTAGATCAAGCTCGACTACTCCGCTGAACCTAAGAGCAATAGTCACAGCGCCCGCACAGTTAAAGCTTCCCTTTCCACGCGGGCCGCTTCGGATAAAGTTCGAAAATGGTATGACTATATCGCTTGCATCCGATGCTGATCGCGCCACCGTCGATGCTGAGAATCTTTGTCCGGTTGGGTCAGCAGAATCAAAGATGCGGGACTCTACCGAGTAATCCGGACATCCAGGCAATACTGCAGAGGAAGAACAGTCAAGATCTAATGAAACCTTGCTGATGATAATTGCATGTGCACCGCCGCTTGTAATATCGAAGCAATTGAGCCCAGCCCCCGATAGCACCTCCGGATTTGAGTCCCCATCCCACGAGAATACAACAGTTAGATCCCCAACATCCTCTGCCTCTAGCTTTAAGTGACCAGATTGCCGCCCTACCCGAATAGCTGCCTCACCCCCACTGCCTTTGACAATCGATATCCCTGTGTGGCGCCCGAGCGAGCTATCATCACGCAGCACTCCAACACACTCACGCTGCCCTTCAGAACAAGTGAGAGCCAACGGCGTCTTGAAGGTCTCTAAAGGCAATGCCATTACCCCAGCGGGACTTACAGTCAACAGAGACGAGACCAGCCAGAAATATCCGCAAAGATTTTTACCAAGATAGTTTCTCAAATTTTTGCCAAGCAATAAGGACGACATAATGTGACTACAGCACAGACCTGAACAGTAGAATCATCCGGGATTTGATCGAATTTGTCGATGGCATCGACGCGCCTATCCTAGATCGAGGCACAGGACCTCGCCGCGCTCATTACACGGTGGCCGATCTGGGAGGAATATCTCAAACGTTGTACCTTTTCCCAGAGCTGAGGTCACATCGATCGACCCACCATGGGCACTGACAATGCACTTGACGATGAAGAGTCCCAATCCAGAGCCTGAAACGGAGGAGTGCGCCGAGAGCCGCGCATACCGCTGAAATAGCCTTTTAGCGTCACCTGGCTCCATCCCAACGCCGAAATCCCTGACCCTAAGTACCACACCACCATCGCGGCGCTCCACTCCTACATCAATGCGCCCACCAGCTGCCGAGAATTTAACCGCGTTACTGATAAGATTAGTGACAATCCGCTCAAGACCTAGAATATCAACGCAACCCAAGACCTGCGGATCTTCAAAGCTCAAAACGATCTGCATCCCACGAGTTTTAGCGGTCAGGGCGAATGACTCTGCTACCCTCGCAACTACTTCATGTAATGGAGATGTAACAGGGCGCATCACAAAGGCACCCTCTTCGATACGCCGCATACTCAGGAACTCCTCAATCAGATTGATAGCTGAGTTAGCCGAAGTTGAAATTCGCTCAAGCAAAGCATGAGCTCGTTGATCCGGTGCTGGAGAATCAAGAAGCACGTCGCACGAGACGGCAATGGCTCCGAGTGGACCCTTTAGGTCATGCGTTGTTGTCGACAGAATTTCCCGCTGAAATCGCTCGCGACGCCGTTTATCGCTGATATCGCGCACCCATAGCACCAAAGTCTCATCAGCCATGACTGTGCCAGAAGCAGAGACAGACAACTCAAATGCCGCTTCGTCATCTCCAGCACGGACCAGCTCGGTTGCCCATACCTCCCCCGGCGCCAGAGCACTCAGTTTATCCCTCAGCTTGGGCAATACCTCTGAGCCACGCTTTATCGCCGAATCAGGAATATCGCTCACATCGGCGCTTGCAACGCCAAGGTCGGCTAAGAACTGCTTGAATCCAGAATTGCAGTAGCGCACCTTACCACTACGCTGAACTACTGCAAGTCCGTCGTTGCTGTTTTCGATCGCCTCACGCAAGAGATCGCGGTCTCTCATCGCCTGAGCGCGTTCATTCTCAGCTTGTTGCGCAGCCCGTAAGCGGGACAATACCAGGTGCAATACATCAGCGAACGACGCATCAAAATTCTTGACCATGAAGTCATTTGCTCCAGCGCGCATCGCTGCCACACCATCACTAAGCGATGAGGATGAAGTTAAAACCAGTAGCGGTGTTTTAGGGGCGACTTGACGCAAAGCATTGACGGCAGCTTCGCTGCGCATATCCGGTAGGTTCAAATCGCTGATAATCAGATCGAATTGCCCCGCCGCGAGCGCGGCTTGCCCCTCTGTAACTGTTTTGCACTTTATAAGATTGCCAACCAGCGACCGCACCGCCCGCTCAATCAGCAACGCGTGCGCCGTTTCGTCTTCTACCAAGAGTACCTGCTCAAACACCTTAGTTGAATTGGCCATAAGAGGGCGTCACCAGTTGTCTTAATTAGACGAAAAGCAGCCAGTTTCACCATCGAAACTGGGCGTCATGTAACCAACTACTACGCACCACCGCTTTATTTTTATCGGCAGATCGACTAATGAAGTGAAGTAATTCTTGTAAGGATACTGCACTATGATTAAACCCGACCACTGGATTATTGAATTTGCAAGAAACGGCGGAATTACACCGTTTAACCCAGAGCACGTAAATCCAGCGAGTTACGACGTCACAGTCGGCAATCACTGGATATGCCCAACTCGCGACCCTGAGGAGCTGGTGAGTGACTCAATCGTCCTTTTCCCAGGAGAGGTAATCCTGGCCACCACCCAAGAGTTTGTAAAGATGCCAAGGGATGTAGTTTGCGACCTCAAGCTGAAGAGCTCGCTTGGGCGACTGTGGCTTAATCACAGCCTAAGTGGCTGGATAGACTGCGGCTTTTCAGGGCAGATCACTCTAGAATTACAGAATCTGGGTCCCTATCCAAGAGAGCTCGTTAAGGGCATGCGGGTAGCTCAGCTTGTATTCCTAGGTATGGAATCGGCTCCTACAGTAGCCTACGGTGAGGGCGGACGTGGGCACTACCAGGGACAGACCGGAGCCACCAAAGCCTGGTCCGACGATTTCTTCCCCAGGGTGCTGGGTCCAAAAAAGGGGGCCGCCTAGGGGCATTTGGCTCGGTTGTGTAGGGTATTTGAGTCTTATCGCCTTACGTGCTAAGCTCTACGCCCTATTGGGTCAGTTTGATTAATTATTTGAGTAGTTATGGCAAATCACAAGTCTGCAATTAAGCGTCATCGTCAGAGTCTAAAGCGCCGCGATGCGAACCGCTCGGCTAAATCAGCTGTTCGCACAGCTATCAAGAAAGCCGAGGCAGCCGCTAAAACAGGTAGCAAGGCTGAGGCTCAGGCGCTCGCCCGCACCGCTGAGTCGATGATGTCTAAAGCCTCTAAGAAGGGCCTGTTCCACAAGGCAACGCTAGCCCGCAAGGTCAGCCGCCTGCAGACCCAAGCAAACAAAGCTAAGTAAATAGGTAAGGTAGCGCTAACGCCCGCGCCCTAGTTCAAGAGCTCGCCCAACGGCGGGCTCTTGTTGTTTTGTAACCAGCCCCAGCTCTTTGCTGTTGTATAGCGTTCTCCAGAAGTCCGTAGCGAAATCCGGGCTTTTGGAGAACGCTCTACTCCCCGGCATTAAAGGTTGTGGTTCATGCTTCAAGTTTAAGGTTCGCCGTTTCTTCTTGTTGTTCCCCGATCGAGGATGCAGTAATTCTGGCGAGTAGTCAGTTTTGCCACCCCACTTTGCTGCGCAAAGCCACCCCTTAATAGGGGCTAACGCTACAGTCGCTGCATCTGCTGAGTAATTACCTCGTCTATTTACCCCCACCGACCACTTTCATCACTTCATTGAGCACATCGAGCTCAAAGACGGTGGCCAACAGAGCATTCTTCATAAAATTATTGTCAGGTAAATCGGCGGATTTTAAATCGGACTCGACAATAGCGAGTACTTCTTTCACTATCTCAGTAAAGCGCTTGGAGTCTGTAACCTGAACACCACCCTCATCCAGCTTCTCATAGGTGGCATTAAAATCATCGGCATACTTCGTTACAATGGCCCCCACTGTCGTCTCGACCAGCTCTGGAAACGCATAACGCACGGCGCCCAGAAAAAAGAACTGTTTGCTTTCAAAATGTCGCTCTATGAAGAGATCGCGTTGCGCTGCCTTTCCCGAGCTAACTGCCGCACGGAAATCCTTGGCAAATCCAGCTACTGCCGGAGCCCCCGCGCTCTCTTTCTTGAGGAGATTTTTTAATGCGGCATTTAGATTTTTGGCTGCGGCAAATGATTCCTTAGCTTCATTAACGGTTGGCGTTATCATTACTACGACCTCCTTTGTAAATTAACAGACCTCCTGCTATTTCCCCTCTGGCAGCTCATTTAAAGCCGGCTCAGGAGTGGCTCTAGAAATCCGGCGCAACCGCCTTATCGTAAAGCTGTCTAGCGGCATTGGACGCAAGACTAGCCATTGCGTTTGCCTCCTGACCGCGCGAAACCTCTCGACTACTCAATCCAGCAAGGTCTCCCGCACCGGATGGGCCGCCGGCAAAATCAAGAGAGCTAGTAACCACCACACTACTGTCTGCTCCGAACGACTGTGTCGCCTGTATCGCGTTTGAGCGCCACAACACAGGACCCGTCACTCGCCTCAGCTCACCGGCGAGTGTAACTGTTGTCTGCATCTGGAGCGCCGTGTTTGAGCCTGAGCGTGTGCTCCCGGTATTCTCCCTCACGTTAAGGATACGAACCTTAAGAACTGCATCCGCTTCGTTCTGACTATCGACTACAGAGACAGTGCCGTAGCTATCAAATTCATCTCGAATAGCCTCTGTCATAATCGTTGAGAGGCCAAGCTTGGTTGAATTATTCTCTACCGTTGGGATGTAGATAGCCCGTACATCCGGTGGAAGTGCGTTTTCACTACCACGGAACTTGTAGCCGCATCCGGCGGAGAGTGCACTGGCGAGTAAGAGTAATCCCTGGATCACTAAACCTCTGCACACCTGCCTAAAACTTCTCATACCTGCCAAGGGCACGAGCTTATTTGAATAATATTCCACCATAGCATTTACCCCTTTCGCGAACGTATGGTACTGACTTTTCTTGGGAAGTGGTCCATGTAGGCGCGTATGCCCTTCGACCACCCTCGCAACTCCTTGAGTGACTGCTCCACCGATGAAAGCATCCCCTCAGTTAGCTCGATAACCGTATCATGCTGCGCGGCTATTCGCTCCCCCAATTCCCTCTCTTTGACCGGAAATGCCCCCTCGCGGGTGCTCCAGGACCTCTGCCAGCTATCAAACGTGTCGGTGTACTGTTCTAGTAGAGCCAGCACCTCTGGATCAGACGCTTTCAGCGCCTGGACAACTCGTCCCCCGAGCGCTAACAGCGCCTTGCCGGTCTCGGTTTGGCTTTTTTTTGCTGCCATATCCCTGAGGTCCTTATGGTGTACCACTAGCGGCAAAGCCCGAGCAAAACGGACCGGACCACGAGGAAAGTTTTGGTGTCTTAATCCACTCGTAATAGTTATAAAGGCCCGCTGAGGCAGGTTGTGCCCTGACTACCTCCAAAGAGCCCCAAAAACCTGCCTGATGGCTCCCGGAACTACTCGCTCTTAGCCTTCTTGGCTGTAGTTTTCTTTGCCGGAGCCTTCTTTGCTGGAGCCTCTTTCCCCTCAGCGCCCTGCGCTTGAGCCTTGTTTTTTGAAGCGGCCTTTTTGGCACTGTCCTTGACTTTCTTAGCTGGAGCCTGCTCACCTGCACGGTCAACCAACTCGATAATCGCCATCTCTGCTGCATCCCCGTTACGAATGCGCGTGCGAACGATACGAGTGTACCCGCCGTTTCTCCCTTTGCATCGTGGACCCACGTCTGCAAAAAGCTTGTGCACCACCGCCTTGTCAGTCAGGTAGCTGTATGCCTGACGACGTGCAGCCAATGTGTCGTTCTTTCCTAAGGTAATCAGTCTCTCGACTACCGGACGCAGCTCCTTTGCCTTTGGAACTGTTGTCTCAAAGCGCTCGTGCTTCAAGAACGACGTTGCCATATTGCGAAGCAATGCTCGCCTATGGCTTGTTGACCTACTTAACTGCCTAAGACCGTTACCGTGCCTCATACTACTTCCTCTTCCTCTTAGTGATCAGTGTGCTCCTTCATCGAGTCGAGATCGCGACGCGATGGGAACTCCTCCAACTTGAGTCCAAGAGAGAGACCCATCTCTGAGAGAATCTCCTTGATCTCGTTGAGTGACTTGCGGCCGAAGTTCTTGGTTCGAAGCATCTCTGCCTCTGTCCTCTGTACCAACTCACCGATATACTTGATGTCCGCGTTTTCAAGGCAGTTAGCCGATCGAACACTGAGCTCAAGCTCATCAATGCGACGGAACAGATTGTCGTTCCAGCGCTTCGACGGCTCCTCGCTCTTAGGCTCCTCACGCTCAACGATCAGGTCCTGACCGACGAAAATTCCGAGCTGGTCAACCAAGATGTGCGCTGCCTGAGCTACTGCCGACCGTGGATCGATACTGCCATTGGACCATATCTCCATCGTCAGTTTATCGTAGTCAGTACGCTGACCAACACGGGCGTTAGTTACCGCGAGATTCACTCGGCGGATCGGCGAGAAAATTGAATCGATAAAGATCGTCCCAACAGGGGCTCCCTCTACCTTGTTCTTGTCAGCCGGAACGTAACCGCGACCAACCTTAACAGTTACCTCCATGCGAAGGCTTGCACCTTCTCCCAGAGTCGCGATAACCAACTCAGGGTTCAGCACAGCTACCGCCGGATCCCCTTGGAACATACCTGCCGTCACCTTACATGGCCCCTGAGCCTCAACGTGAAGGATGGCCTCCTCTTTATCTTCGAGACGCAGAACCACCTCTTTGAGGTTTAACGAAAGCTCTGTAACATCCTCAACGATACCCGGCATCGTCGAAAACTCGTGAGAAACACCATCGATCCGGATCGACGTGATAGCCGCGCCCTGGAGTGACGACAACAACACCCGCCGAATCGCTGTGCCGATCGTCATTCCGAATCCACGCTCTAGTGGCTCGGCAACAAACTTACCGTAGCGACTATCAGCAGTAGCGCCTTCAACTTCAACTTTCTGTGGGCTGATTAAGTCCTTGAGACTGACCTTCTTCATGTCTCCCTTTCCTATTTTAATGTAAAGACCACCTTAACTATCTCGCCCCGCTCTCCCCTGCCACAGAGACCCCTACTAAGGGCTCCCTGCAGAGGAATACCAAGCGGAGCATCACCAACTACCGTGAATACAATTCTACGATCAACTGCTCGCGGAACGTGGGTGGTAGCTGCTCTCTTGTTGGGAGAGAGTTAACCGTTCCACGAACTGCTGCCTGATCGAGAGATAACCACTCAGGAATGATTCGCGACTTAGCCGCTTCCATCCCAGCAATTACGAGCGGGTTCTTCTTGCTCTTCTCTGCAACCTCTACCACGTCTCCTGCCGATACAGTAAAGGACGGAATCGAAACCCGCTTACCGTTAACGAGCACGTGCCCGTGGTTCACAATCTGACGCGCCTGACGTCGTGAAGAGCCTAGCCCCAACCGATATACGACGTTGTCCAGACGACGCTCTAGGAGCACGAGCAACTCAGTACCAGTTACTCCCTTGGAGCTTGAAGCCCGCTCAAAATTGTCGCGGAACTTACCCTCTAGCAATCCATAGGACCTCTTTACCTTCTGCTTCTCACGCAGCTGGGTCTTAAAGTTCGACCAACTCTGGCGACCACGGCCGTGCTGTCCCGGACCTCCTTCGCGCTTCTCGACCGCACACTTGCCAGTGTAACAACGCTCGCCCTTAAGAAAGAGCTTCTCTCCCTCCCGGCGGCACAAGCGACAAACTGAACCACAATACCTTGCCATGACTTTTGTCCTCTTCTCGAAAAACTAAACTCGTCGACTCTTACGTGCCCGGCATCCGTTGTGCGGAACCGGAGTGATGTCCCTAATCAAGGTCACCTGCAGTCCTGCCAGGTGAAGCGCTCTGAGCGCCGATTCACGACCCGACCCTGGACCCTTAATGCGAACACTAACCGTCCGGACACCAGCCTCCTTGGCCTTACGAGCCGCTGTATCTCCAGCGATCTGTGCCGCAAAGGGTGTCGACTTCCGAGAACCCTTAAAGCCATTCGCCCCCGAACTCGACGACGCGATTACATTCCCCGCAGGATCCGTAATCGTTACAATCGTATTGTTAAAGGTTGCATGTACGTGAGCGATCCCTACGGGAACGTTCTTTTTGACCTTCTTCTTCTTAGCTGCTACCGCAGCTGTGCGTGCCTCTGCCACAAACTACTCCTTACAAGCGTGTAGACAAACTTAAATTAAGTCTTGGTTGCCGGTTTCTTACCAGTGATTGGTGCGCGACGTGGACCCTTCCTTGTTCGAGCATTGGTTCGTGTGCGCTGTCCACGAGCCGGAAGGTTCTTACGATGTCTGAGACCTCGATAGCACCCGAGATCCATCAACCGTTTGTGCGACGCTTGGAGCTCTCGACGCAAGTCTCCCTCCACCTTTTCGCGGCGCTCGATGATCTTACGAATCTTATCAACCTGCTCCTCGGTGAGATTATCTGTACGAACACTCTCCTCGATGCCGGCCTCGGCTAAAATCTGCTTCGACTTGGTCATCCCAATACCGAAGATATATGTTAGGCCGCGGATGACTCTCTTGTTTCGCGGAAGGTCAACTCCTGCAATACGTGGCATGTCTTAAACTCCTTACTCCTTACTCCCTACGACGACCTAGCCTTGGCGTTGCTTATGCTTAGGCGTGCGACTGCAGAAGACAAATACTTTGCCTTTGCGCTTAATGACTTTGCAATAGCCACAAATGGGCTTTACCGACGCTCGGACCTTCACAACTTCCTCACTATAAATTTCGTACTTTCACCCTGCTATTCTCACACCCGTTATCCATGACTCGGACCCGGTTGCATAATAACAGGAAAGGTATTCCTGAAAGGTTTTTAGAAACCCACAAAGGACGCCAGATTCTACATATTTTATGGGACTTTACAACCCCTGGGCCTAATAAATGCCTCTTAAGCCACCTTTTATCCCAAAAAACAGGCATGTAGCAACTACGCAAGTAAGGCTAACACACATAGGATTGCTAACTTTTTGGAAGCTCCACCCAGGCAGCACCAGGATCACCGCTGAAAATAATTAGGCTATGGTTAGCTTAGTCGCCTGCAGCATTGCAGGGACCGCCATATCACCGGCTTAGGTAATATTTTCAATAGCTTAACTGTCAACAAGCGAAAGATGAAAAGCCTACCAGCGAAAGGTTTTTTCCGGCTTAGGTATCTCGATGTAGCGAATTCCACCGTGTCCCCCGTCTTTGTTGTCCACAAGAGTAGCCTTGATCAGCGCACCCTCAGGTAGATTCCGCCCAGACTTATTGAATCTGTACCTGGGGCGTCCGTCGGTGCCGACCTTTTCCAACTTCCCGGTGGCGAGAACTGTGCTCCCATCTGCTGAGAGTATCTCGATACTCTTTATTTTATCCTTTAACTCTCTGCGTAGGTCCACATACCCGTTTTGGCTAGCTCCTCCGGCGTGCCACTCCGATCTTCCGGTGTACTCAAATATCTTAGCCCAGGAAGGAATTAAGGATGGAGTCGGCCCTTGTGTTTCGGGAGCTATCGGCTTTGACTGCTCATGCTCCGGAGCAATCTGGTTTGACCCTCTGGGTGTCTGTGATGGTGGTGGTGGTGATGGTGTACGCTGGACAGGCTGCGGTGGTGCCTCCCACATAGTTGTCACCGAATTGAGAAAATTCACGACCCCCTTGATAGCTGCATTAGCCATAGTCCACGGAGATACCATCCCGGTTGCGCCAATCGTTCCGCCAGGCGAAGCGACCACTGACGGACTCTGCTTTGCGTTAGCGATCTCTCCTAGAGTCGATTCCGATCCTGACTTATGGTTGTATACTGTCACGCCGATAGATCGCTGCTGAGCTTCATCTTTTATCGGTAATTTCGCGTGAAAATTCTGTATCTCCATACGGCCCCATTCCTACCTAGTCAAATCAACTAAACCTAAACGACACAGCGTCATTAGGCATTCGCGCCAGCGCCAGACCCGCAACTACTCTTGGAGCCTTAGGCTAGTTTTATAAGAATGTTCGGCGAAAAGAAAAAAAAGTTGCGTCAGCGTTTACCAGCTGCATGCCAAATATCTACGGGTCGCCCCTTCTCCAGAGCTGAGCGGCTTAAGGCCTCCAATATGGCAACCACATCGGCCCCAAGGCGCCCGTCGGTAATCGGTGTTGTGCTGTGCTTCACACAATCAAGAAAATGCGCGCATTCATTGACCAAAGGTTCTCCGGTTGTGATATCAGGCTCAATCACCTGCCCCTCACGGATCGACATGCGAAAGCTATTAAAAGTATCAGCGTATTCGTCGGGCTTGCTAACGGTTACTCCCTTGTCAAAAACCTTGATCGGCTTCTCCGGCCGCATATCGTCAAAGATCAACATCTTGCGATCCCCAACTATAGTTACTTCGCGCTTCTTCTGCGGGTCGAGCCAGCTAACAAAAAAGGTTGCCACTCGGTTGCCCGGATAAAGCAAGCTGCCCTGAGCGATATCTTCAACTGAACGTCCCAGCAAACTGTAAGCCGAACAGGTTACCTGCATCGGCAAGGCTTTAAATACGTAGTTGAAGATCGAGATGTCGTGCGAAGCCAGGTCCCAGAGAGCATTAACATCCGATCTGATCGGCCCAAGATTTGTGCGTAGTGCATGAATATAAAACAGATTGCCAAGATCGCCCCGCTGCACCATTTCTGAAACATGTTGGACCGCCTGATTGAAAAGGAAAACATGCCCTGTCATTAGTGTGCGCCCCATCTGCTCGGCTTTGCGGCACAGCTCCTGGGCTGCCTGAGAACTGTCTGCGAGAGGCTTTTCTATGAATACGTGTTTCCCTGCATCAAGGGCCTGCATCCCTAGCTGATAGTGTGCGCCGGTTGGTACCGCTATCACTACGGCATCAAAATTGTACCTCGTTAGGCAGGCCTCAAAAGTCGATTCTAGTGGTAATCCCGGTATGCGTTCAGCAATCAATTTTCGCCGATCCTCTGAGGGGTCGGCTGCCACTACCACCTTTGCATTAGGATAACGCTCTATCGCTCGAACAAGATTCGGGCCCCAATGCCCAAGTCCGACGACGCAAACACCCAACTGCGCTTCACCTGCTGATGTAATAGTCATAGCCTTGCCGACGCTCCACGTAGTAAATCTCTGTCGATCATCCTCTTCCTACTCAACCAGTCTGAAAGACCCACTCCATTCCATTCCTGGACGACGTCCCTGCGCTCCTACTTTAGCCTGCTGAAGACAAATAGTAGTAAAGTGCTGTGCAAACAAACCCGCAAGTTCGCTTTCGGTGGTTGCAAACGGCGGCCCTGAGCCCTCTTTGGTGAGTGACAGTCCCGGCAGCTCCCGAGCCTCTTGCTCACTGAGCACAAAGAAGTTTCCTACCAAGTAGCCCCCTGGCTTTAGCCATCGTAAAATTGCGGACACGTACTCTGGCCGTCTTGAAGGATCAATCGCGCAGAAGAAGGTATGCTCAACCACGATATCAACCGGCTCGTGGGCGACCGAGAAAAAGTCCCCGTGCACCACACGCACACTACCTAAGCTATCCTTTAGATCGTGCCCTGCCAACCGAGAATTAAGTTGATCGCAGGCGTATTGCGCCCAATCAACGGCCACTACCGACGCACCCCTGCTGGCCAGCTCCATGGCATCGGCCCCGGTCCCACAGCCTGGTACTAAAATGGTCAGGCCACGGAGGTCTAACTCATCTCCAACTACGCCCTTCAACGACTCAATCAGAACACACGAGGGCCCGTGCAGCTCCCACGGAGTATTACCGGCAGCGAATCGCTGCTCCCAATACTCCGCATCTCGTGAGAGCCCGGCATCAGGCAGATTCCAGTTTCCACCGCGAGAATTCACAACCTGCAACCGGGCTGATATTAGCGCCTAGAAACACATCCGAGTCCGCTGGGCAGCCGCATGTCGCGACATCCTCTACGACGCTCATCCGGAGTGCATTTCCTCTCGCTTGGGCTGAATCCAGACGGGCATCTATCCGCACTCGGCGCTGGGCGAGTATAGGATGGGGGCACAGGTTGCCGGTTACGCTCCTGCTCCAAGCGCCGTCGCTCCTGCTCTAGCCTATCACGCTCACGTTCCACATCGCGACGTTCGCGGCGGTAGGGGTCGCCGTAGTATCCACCGCCTCCTCCATAGTATGGAGCGCCTCCGTAGTACGGGGCTGGCGGTGGTGGTGTGGTATAGCCGCCTCCGTACCGATATGGATCGTTTAGGTTGGCACATCCCACTGCAGCCACCCCGATCACGCACGATAAAGCCGACAAAACCAATGACCTTAGACTAGACCTATTTTTACTCATGACTTGATCCACCACGTCTGTTTGCTTACACAAAATTCTTACTTACACCCAAATATCAATAGGATCACCAACGCTAATGCAAGCCTATTTTTGAGACCAGCTCTAGCGAAGACCGCCCCTATATTCAATCACAGCTACCAAATTGCGCAATAAAAATCAGCTATTCCCTGCCGGTTTTATCCCTTAGAAAGCACAACCTCGACGTTAAAGCGACTTCCCGGCTGACCCTCTGTCTCTACTAGTTTTGTTCCACCGTCTAGGACGCTGCCTGCACGGACAACGTCGTCAAGAACGGAGCTAAGCAGCTCTAAGTCTGCGCTGGATGCCTTCACTGTAAGCGCATCAACGCCCCAACGTTGCCCCTTCTGAGCACTCGTTTTACTTCCACGAATGACCGATACAACCTCCGTAGCGGCCACGAGAGCCTGAGGTTCCCCTGTGATGCCCGCTACCTCTGCTACATCGGGCCAGGCAGTGGTGTGCACGGAAGCGTCTTGCCCCGCTCCTGCAAAGCGCCAAGACCAGACCTCTTCAGTGACGTAGGGCATAAAAGGTGCAAAGAGCCGAATAAATGTTTTAAGACACCAGAACAGGGCTGACTGTGCTGACGATCGTCCGGCTAGATCCGCTTCGTTATACGAGCGAGTCTTCACGAGCTCCACGTAATGATCACAGAAATGCCAGAAGTTCTCCTCCGTGATTTGTAGCGCCAGCGCATAATCAAAACGCTTAAAAGCCTCAGTGGCTTGCCGAACCACATCTGCCAAGGTCACTACCATCGCTCGATCTAGCGGGTGCTTGATCGCCTCCACTCCCGGCACTTGCTCCATCAGCTGCATCAGAACAAAGCGACTGGCGTTAAATAGTTTCACAACTAACTTACTACCGATCTTAAAGACTGCCGGATCACAGGCAGTGTCGGAACCGAGCCGAGCGCGCCCTGCCCAGTACCGCACCGCATCCGACGAATACTCCGCCAGCAATGCTTCCGGTGTAACCACGTTACCTTTGGACTTACTCATCTTTTTTCGTTCTGGGTCGAGCACCCAGCCAGAGATGACTATATTCCGCCACGGAATCTCGTTCTCATGCATCCACGCTTTAACGATCGTGCTAAAAGCCCAGGTGCGAATTATCTCATGGGCCTGCGGTCGGATATCCATTGGAAAGAGCTTTGCATGCTGAGCCGGATTAAGCTCCCACTGGCTCTGAATCTGAGGGGTCATCGACGATGTCGCCCACGTATCCATTACGTCTGGATCTCCTGCAAAACCTCCCGGCTTGTTGCGCTGACTCTCCGTATAGCCTGGTGGAACATCACTTGACGGATCAACCGGCAACACATCACGCGACGCTACTATCGGCTTGCTGTATTGAACCTCTCCTTCCCGATCGATCGGGTACCACACTGGAAATGGCACCCCGAAAAACCGTTGGCGACTGATGCACCAATCGGTATTGAGACCCTCTACCCAGTTTTCATATCTGAGCCGCATGTACTCCGGGTGCCATTGAATTTTGCGACCTTGCTCGATCAGCGCATCCTTGTGCTCAATTGTGCGGATGAACCATTGCCGTGTTGTAATGAACTCTATCGGCCGGTCTCCCTTTTCATAAAATTTAACGGCGTGAGATATAGCTCGTGGCTCGCCCTGCAACGCAACCGAAACACCATCGGCAGCACTTCCCGGCTGCGCCAAGAGCTCGGCAATGACTTTCTTAGCCTTACGAGTATCGAGCCCCACAAGCTTATTGTAGCTCTTCTGGGCCAAGTGCGGCTTGAGTGACTCAAAGGGAGCAATACCAAACTCAATCTCGCGCATTGTACCCTTCGCAGAGATAATTGGCTTAGCAGGCTGCCCAGAGCGCTTCCACCACTCAACGTCCTGAGCATCACCGAAGGTGCATACCATCAAAATTCCGGACCCTTTCTCCGGGTCTGCATGCTCAGAAGCTAGAATCGGCACCCTACCGTGAAAAAGAGGAGTCACCGCATATTTTCCGAAAAGAGGCTTGTAACGGCTATCATCTGGGTGGGCAACTACTGCTATGCACGCTGGCAACAACTCTGGTCTGGTTGTCGCTATAGTAAAAGAACCTCCACCCTCTACACCAAACTGGATATCGTGAAAGACTCCAGGGACCTCGCGATCTTCGATCTCTGCCTGCGCAACTGCGGTCTTGAAATCCACGTCCCACATGGTTGGAGCTTCTACGCTATAGACCTGCTTTTTCTCAACCAGATCGATAAAAGAAAGCTGCGAAATGCGCGTGCAATGCTTGCCTACGGTGGAATAGGTGCGGGACCAATCAATCGAAAGTCCAAGCTGTTTCCACAGATCTTCAAAGACCTTCTCGTCTTCCAATGTGAGTTGTTCGCAAGCCTCAACAAAGTTCTTCCGCGAAATCTCCAGAGCAGGCTTCTTATCTTTACTGTTACTATCGGCTTTGGTTGGAGCCCAGCTTGGATCGTAGGCTATAGTCGGGTTGCATCTGATATTGTAAACGTTCTGCACCCGCCGCTCTGTCGGCAGCCCATTGTCATCCCATCCCATCGGATAAGATATATTTTTTCCGCGCATCCGCTGAAAGCGAGCAATCACATCGGTCTGGGTGTAGCTGAAAACGTGCCCTAGGTGAAGCGACCCAGATACGGTTGGAGGCGGTGTATCAACCACAAAGTTATGCTCTCGTGATTTGGTCGAGTCCCAACGATACACTTTGGACGCTTCCCATATCTCCATCCATCTTTTTTCGACACTTGCATGGTCGTATTTCTCGGGTATCTCTCTCTTCATCGCCAGCACCTTCACCCTAGAGAGGGCAGATGCGTCATCTTAAGACCTGCAACTGCTCTTTTTAGGTTCACTCACATGTTGAGCTAGATTCACCCAAAATATCTGAAATATCAAGGCTGTAAAGAATGGCCTCTAATCCGTATTTTTCACGAAGCTCGCTACGCTCGCCGTGAAAAATGTGCGGAAACAGGCCGTCCCTGGCCTGTTTCCTTATCGCCTACAGTTTGTGTGGGACCCATAGTGCCCACACAAACTGCAGGCTCCAAATTCCTGCGCTGCGCTTGGAGAATTTGCAAGTGCATCCATGCACTTGTTAGCCCGGAAATTTCATGAAGCCTGCTACTACGATCGCCGACAACGGTGCTTTTTCGGTTCAAAAATCGATTTTCGGACCGGAATGTATCACGATACGACTCCGCCCAAAAAATCGATTTTTGAATTCGCCCTACGGGCCCGAAAAATCACCATTCCCGGCGCTCTCGCGACACAGTTTCATGAAATACCCGGGCTAGCCTGATTGATTTTTGAAAATAACGAGCGAGAATAGGCGCGATTAATTTTCTAAAAAAAAACAATCGCGCGGGGTTTATTTGCCTGGTCTGGCTAATTCAAATGCGCTCTCCACATTTGAGTAGCGCACTCCTCCCAATCGAGAGACAGGCTTAATCTCATCCTCTCGGACCCGTCCGGCTTGCCAAGCTGCTGCATGTATATGAAACCTGACGATCTCTCCGATCACTACCGTCGACGCTCCAGCCTCCTGTCTACCTACCTGATGGAGGGAGATAACCCGACACTCGAAATGTACTGGTGACTCTTTAATTCGCGGCGGAGTAACCACCACCGATGGCAACGAAGTCAGACCCACCTGTTCCACCTCACTAACACCGTAGGGATACTCGGCCCCGCACTGATTCATCGCCTCTACCATCCACTCTGCGACGGTGTTCACAACAAACTCCCCAGTTTGCTCGATATTCCGCAGTGTATCCTTTTTCGTGCCGTCTGACTTGAATCCGATCGCAAACATAACTGCCGGCGGGTTGCTCGACACTCCATTGAAGAAACTGTAGGGCGCCACATTTACCGAGCCGTTTTCACTCAGTGTAGATATGAAAGCGATAGGACGTGGGACGATAGTATCGCTCAGCAATCGATAACGCGCCGCAATATTGAGAGATGCCGGGTCAAGCGTCACCATATCACCTACCGGTGATTGCACCGGAGTTCCTGGCTGCCATGAGGGATTCGGACTCGAAACTATCTTCATAGTCCGAGGATACAATGATAGACGCTTAGCGGGAAGAGTTTATGGCGCTGAGCCTATGTCAGGTAACAATTTTTCTCTCTGTCGCTATATCGTCGGTCTTTTGTTGATTCGAACACACGATCTGACTATCAACTGGTCCCTGGATATAGGAACCTCGAAGAGCCACCGTGCGCTTAATCGATGCACCGGACGCCACAAAGATGTCAGCCTCCAGATATACAAAAGGACCCAGTGAAGCTCCCTGCTCCACAGTACACCTTGGGCCAACACAAACCGGGGGTACAATAGTCACTCCAGGATCGACTAGCGCTGCCGAATCAATCTGCACACTCGGGGACATACCAGACATAAATAGATGGTTAAGCGCTAGTAGATCAGAAGCGCTTGTGAGATCATGCCGGTGCGACACCTCGAATCCGATTATCTTAGGAGCTTTCGGGGGGATGTTTCTCTCCGATGAGGGTAGTCTTGCAGGCAGTTCTCGAGCGAGTTTAGCAAACACCGCAGGCAACTCGTACTCACCGCGTTCCGATGGCACAAGGGCAGGTAGCCACACGAAGACATCCTCAGTGCACACGTATAACGGCAATGCGGTTATATTCGATATTCGCTCTGTTGGGCCCGGCTTTTCGATTAGCTCAACGACCCTCCCCTGCTCTATTCGGACTACCGACCGCGCCTCAAGCGGTGTGTCTGCACTTACCTGCATTACACCAATAGAAGCGTCGGCTTGTTCACTTTCGTGCCTCTCACACAACGCTTTAATATCGTGAGACGGGACTATGCTGTCACAAGCCGATACGACAAAGGACCCAGAAACATAGCCTTTGCAAACTCGCAGCGCGTCTCCACTACCACGAGGCGCGCCCTGCTCAACAACCTGAACATCGGTACGAGCTGCAAAGTAACTTTTCAGCTCTGCATCGGACGGCGCTGCGACCACAATAAAGCGCTGAATCCCTGATACGGACATCTCGTGCATCACGTGCGCTATCATCGGCTTTCCCAACACCGGGACCATAGCCTTTGACCGACCCCGCGTCGCTTCCCCTAACCGGGTACCCCGTCCGGCCGCTAAGATTATCGCCGTTGTTATCACCGCACCTCCTCGATCGGTCCACCTGTAGTTGTCTGACAACGATGAATCGAATAACTATGCTTATACTCTGGAAACCGTCTCGAATAACCTACATCAACCGCTGCAGCGATCGAATCGCGCTTGGCCGGGTCGATCAATGCTAGGCAGCATCCTTGGAATCCCCCCCCGCAGAAACGAGTTCCATAGACACCGGGAATATCTGCAAGTATTTCGTAGAGTGCAATAAGCGCCGGGCTGCCGCTCTCATAGTAAGCGATCGAAGAATGGCCGGACTGAGTTATCAATTCCCCAAATAGACGAAGATCACCTTTTGACCACGCTTGCACCCCCCGTTTTACTCGATCCTGTTCCTCGAAAAAATGGCATGCTCGCCGCCGTAGCGTATCTGGTAGATTTATGGCGTAGCGTTCATAGACATCTTGTGAGACGTCTCCTAACACCGGATTGTTGGCGATCGGGGCGTTGGAGCACTTCAATAACTCGCGGGCAGCAGTCTGGCACTCAGCTACCCGCTGGTTAAATGGTGTCGCTGTGAGCTGTCTACTGACACCGGAATACACAACTAAAAATTCCCACCCAATACTGGTTTCTCCAATTTTAACCGGGGTCACGCGGTCATCCCGACAGTCAATGACTGTCAAAGAATGAGGCTGACTAAACAGTATAACAGATTGGTCGAGCACACCGTTGTTAAGTCCAAGGTATCGATTCTCGATTTGTGAAACAAATGAAACTAGCTGTCGTTCAGAGAGAGATACACCCTGCGCGTAGGTCAGTGCCCGCAGGTATGCGATGCAGACAGCAGCCGAGGAACTTAGTCCTCCGATCGGCATGGTACCATCAATCACGGCAGAGAGACCGTGCCTTAAAGGTATACCTGCCTGACGGAGTACGGCGATAGCTCCACGCAGATAGTTTGCCCAATCACCCTCTACCCGTCCTCGTGCATCTGCCAGATTAACAGAAACTTTTTGATTAAAAATCGTACTTGCAACTTCCACGTTAGACGCGTCGGTAATAGAGGCTACCAGATCAATTGAGCGGTCGATGGCAAAGCCAGTCACTATTCCTTTTTGATGATCACTGTGGGCACCCAAGGGACAGAGACGCAGCGGCACAGATAGAGCGAATAAATGTTGGGCACGACTTGAGCCAAACTCTCGCTCAAATCTGGCACACAACTCCTTCCGACGTTTGCCGGCGAAACCTAAACTTGGCTGGGAAAACTCAATAGCTACCATATTTCCAAAGGAACCTTGCTCGCAGGCAATGAGCGCACGACACTCCATGCCACCAGGTAAGCGAAAGCGCAGATCACAAAAAGAGGTACGTAAGAACCAGTATACTCTAAAACGTGTCCTGCCACCTCAGCTAATAAGATACCTCCGACTGCTCCCGCCATACCACCGAATCCAACTACTGAGCCCACTGCCCTTTTTGGTACGGTAGTCGATGCAATCGCAAAGAGATTAGCCGACCATCCCTGGTGCGCAGCCGCGGCCACACTCAGAAGTACTATTGCCAATACAATATTGTCCGCGCGCGCCAGAGATATCACTGAAATAGCCGCGAGAGAACATCCCAACATAACGCGGAGTCGCGCTGCCGCCTCAGGAACCCCGCGACGTGCAAGCCACCCAGAACACCATCCACCACCAATACTACCGACATCGGCCGCAAGATAAATTACTACGAGCGGCATACCCAACCCAGCCAAGCCTAATCCATAGGTGGTGCTAAGGTACTTGGGCGTCCAATATAGGTAGAACCACCACACTGGGTCGGTGAGAAACTTGGCAGTCGCGAAGGTCCAAGTCGCTCGCCAGGTGATCACTGATCTCATGCTGAGACGCTGAATATTCGCCTCACTAGAATCATCGTGACATGAATCAGCTTTCGCTGGTGGTCCATGAAAGAACACCGCTGCCAGAGCTAGCCAAATAAAACCGACTGCGCCCAACCCTATAAAAGCAGCCTGCCATCCATAATGCACTGTAAGCAGAGGAACAATTATCGGCGCAAGCACCGCTCCCACATTAGCCCCACAGTTAAGAATACCGATAGCCAGCGGCCTTTCACGCTCAGGAAACCACTCAGCCACGCTTTTGATTGATGCCGGGAAATTAGCTGATTCGGCCAACCCAAGTCCGAACCGAGCGTATGCAAAGTGCGCCACATTGCGAGCAAAACCGTGCGCCATGGACGCAAGGCTCCACAAGAAAACGGCTAATGATAATCCGAATCGGCTTCCAAAGCGATCGACAAACCAGCCACTGCATACCAACCCAATTGCATAAGCAGTCTGAAAAGAAGTAACGATGTGTCCGTAAGCTAGCTCGCTCCAACCGAATTCGCGCTGCAACTCGGGTGCCAAAATTCCGAGCACCTGCCGGTCCATGTAATTACAAGTTGTCGCCAGAAACAGAAGTCCACAAATTACCCAGCGGTAGCGAACGTCTCTACTCCACCAATAGGTGTCCTTTGATCCCATACCGAGAAGGATAGCGCAGCGAGCTTGTTAGAGTAATATGCTCTTTTCGGCCATCCAGCCTCAATCGCCATGCAGTGGAGGATTTCGCGGATTACCCTCAAATCGCGCACGCTGATGGCGCACAGCCGCGCCTTGCGCCCGTGAAATCGCCTGCTCCAGCTGCTTCTGTGCAGCACGACACGCATCGCGCATAGCAACGTATATATCCTCATGAGAATGGTTACGTTCAGGATCATGACTTACAACTACGTCGCCCCCTGGCAAGTGAAATCGCAAAGAGATGTGGTACAAGTTTCCTTGATGATGGTGACGGTGTCGGCCCTCTATAGTCATCGTTCCATGCATTATAGCCGGAAAATATCGCAACAACCTCGCCATCAGATGCTTTGCTCTTATGTCGACAGCCTCGGATGGCTCTGCTTGATGAAAAACAACTGTACAGCGCTCAGAGATGCTCTTACCATTGTGCATAGGCCTCGCTCCAAAAAGTGGTCCAGGGCTTAGGATATCTTCGCACAGGCCAAATTCCGGAGTATGAGGCTTGCCAGGTAATAGACCAAACTGCTCTATACAACAGCGAGGCAGCCACCATGAATTAACACTTGACTGAATTAATACTTGGCTGAATTAATACTTGACTGGCCACTGTATTACTGCTAACATTTTACAGTATTAATTAGGTCTGAGGTATATATGAAAAAACCTATGGCTGCCCTCTTCGCTTCGCTGCTCGCCATCACACAAGCTCATGGCGCACCACATACCTTTACCCCTCAGGATTATATCGAGTACGGCATCTACTTCGCCGAGAGCGGGCGTAGTAGCGCAAAAGCGGTCAAGCTGCTAGACATCAGGTTCGGCAACCTAGAGGATTACTACCGCAACCTACTCCCGCGAGGAGCCGCGGTCCCTAGTCGCCTACAAATTCTAAAACTTAGGACAAAGGTAGGGTCGGTAATCGTTAACAGGAAAGACAATCTGGGACTATCCATAACGCGCGACAGCTGGAATGAAACAAAACGAAGTGGAACCAAGCGACTGGAAGTACGATTTGAAAACGCTACCTGCACCGATGCCAATGGAGTATCTTCTCCTTGCATTGCAGACCTGCTACTCACCACAGACAAACCCGATCTTAACCACGGCGTGATTCGCGAGCCTCGCACTCTCGTGATCACAACTTCGACCGGCCTGCAGTTTCGCTATCGATCGGCCCGGATTGACGGAACAAAACCCTTCAATCTACCACGGCTCAGGCGCTTCCCTGTCATCACCAACTATGCGTTCGAGAAGATCCTAAGAGTTGATTAGCAACTCGATCAAAGCGCTCCAACACGCTTGGCCACGAAAATTCATGCTCAACGTAGACACGCCCCCGCTCGGCGAATTGACCTCGTCGGCCCCCATCATCCATGAAGTAACGCGTTACACCAGCAAAGTCTGTGGCAGAAGACAGATACAGCCCTCCTCCCGATTGCAATACATGGTGTTTCGTAACCGCACATTCACCATGCACAACCACTGGAGTACCAACCATCCATGACTCCATCAATACAATCGAAAACGACTCATTAACGGAAGGCTGGCATAAGAAGAGCGCGTGCCGCAGTAGTCTCCTCTTATCCCTCTCACTCAAGTGCGGAAGATCTACTACATCACCCCTCTTTAGGGCGTCTTCCCTGTGCAAATCAGAAAAGCTGCCACCTCCCAGAATGACTAGCTTCACTCGTTCATCTACTAGCCCCAGAGCCTTTGATTCACAGAAATAGTCGATCAACACCTGGGCATTTTTCCCCATCTCCTTTCGACCAAGATAGAGAATGTAAGGGAAAGACTGATCGAAATACGGCTCAAGCTGAGCCACCTCCTGATTACTTGGCAAATCAAATCCCATACCTACGACGCCCCCTTCAATATCTCCATAGAGCGAGCGTGCCAACTCCATTTCAGGAGCTGCATTAAAGATACAGCCACGGACACTACGAAACATCGTGCAGATCAGATCAAGGTACGCATAGGGCTCATCATGCAAACATGGCACTAGAACGCTCTTGTCCGGGAAAATCTGAGAACCCCAAAAAGTAGTGCCAAAAAGATACGGCCCAAAGAAAATCAGATCAAAATCTCGACCATGCTGACAAAGGTAGCTGTACAATTCCGTTGAATTAACGCTCTCCTGCATCCAGGTTAATTGCTCTGCTGATGAAACCCTCTTACCTTCATGAATCGCCACTTGAACCGGAATCCACGAATCCAGATTGCGCTTGTCGACAGGAAACCGTACCAAACGCATCCCGGCAACCTCGCTTACTCCCCCCGGCAACTCGTTCTGCCAGGTGCGGTTATCACATGCGCATGTAGCCAGTAGCTCAACATAGTCGCCGCGCTGATGAAGTTGATAGGCCAGGGCTCCAAGCAAGGTCTCGGCACCTCCTGCAATTCCCTCAAAAAAACGTGGCAATACGAAGCAAAAACGTTTTTGGTCCATGCGTATCCAGGCTCTTACGAGCAAAACAACACTATTTTCAACGCGTTAGCACTTTTTTACCAGATCAAAGCACACTCCGACAATTTCGGACCATATCATTACTATGTGTGCAGCGCGAGTCAGTTGCCACCACTGGAAAACACAAACCGAGGAAATATTATGACACAGGTACCACAACCCCTGCTGCTGACGGTTAAGGAAGTGGCTAAGCTTTTAAGAATTCATCGCCCAAAGGTCTATGACCTGATTAAAGCCGGAACAATCGAAGGCTTTAAACTGGGATCAGACTGGCGTGTAAAGCGCGAGTCGATCGAAAAGTTGATCGGAGAGATCCCTGAGGATTTCTTCTCCAGCTCAAAAGCATCTTTGAAGAAGGTTGCCGCTAATTCTACGGATCACGTAAAGCTTGCTTCGTAGGAACCTATCGCAAAGCGTGATAGCCACGTGATTGGTAGCCACGACGACTATTACACTCAAGCCCAGAAAAAGTAGGAAGCGACTCACCAGAGGAGCGTAGCGGCAGATCCAATAAGTAAACGCACCACTTAGAAAGCGTATGGAGTCTAAGTGGTTATGGCAGGCAAGAAGTTAAGGAAAGAGCAGCGGAACGAATTGTATCGATTGTGTCGTATGAGTCCGAAGATGAGCTATCGAGGAGTGGCTCGG
>JBKCMS010000010.1:0-18388 GCA_046300175.1 Pseudomonadota bacterium
TAAAAAAACTGGCGCCGCCGCGGGCACACGAACCCGCGACCTGTCGCGTGACTGGGGCGGGTTCTAACCACCTCAACTCCCACTCCTTGTGGCCGCTTTTAAAAAAACGGCCGGGTGGATAAGTTAGCCAAATTTATGCGGTAAGTAAAGGTAGGCAGCGTGGTTTTGTGGTGGATTATGATCCGGATGGAGCATTCTGAATCGAGTTCCGGGCATTAAAGAGGAAACTATCTGCTATGGAACTGAAATGTCATTTGTCGAAGCTGCTGGAAATAGGTTAAGAATAGACCCTAAGTTTTTGTAATTACGTGTGAGATAGAGGAGTTCCCGTGTCCGATAACGAGCAGAAAGGGTATACCCCACAGGTATTTGAGCCTAAGTGGCAGAAGTTTTGGGAAGAGCAGAGAACTTTTAAGACCGGAGATACTGGCCGTCCTAAGGTTTATGTGCTTGATATGTTCCCTTATCCCTCGGGGGCAGGGCTGCACGTTGGTCACCCGTTAGGTTACACAGCTACAGATATTTACTCTCGGTACAAGCGCATGAGGGGGTTTGATGTGTTACACCCTATGGGGTTTGATGCGTTCGGGCTCCCCGCCGAACAGCATGCGGTAAACACCGGCGAGCACCCCGGGGTGCTAACCGAGAAGAACTGTCAGAACTTTACCCGTCAGTTAAAGCGCATTGGGCTCTCGTATGACTGGGATCGAGAGCTAGCTACATGTACTCCCGATTATTACAAGTGGACGCAGTGGATATTTTTGCGGCTTTATAATTCATGGTTCGATGACCGTATGCAAAAGGCACGTCCGATCGAGGAGCTGCCGATCCCAGCCGAAGTTAAAGAACGGGGTGAGCTTGCACTACAGGAATACCGCGCTCAGCACCGGCTGGCGTATTACGCAGACGCCATGGTCAACTGGTGTCCAGCGCTCGGCACAGTATTAGCTAATGAGGAGGTCATTAACGGGCGCTCCGAGCGGGGAAATCATGAGGTAATTCGCAAGCCGATGAAGCAGTGGATGCTGCGAATTACCAAGTACTCTGAGCGACTTCTATCAGAACTAGCAGAGATCGATTGGCCTGAGAGTATCAAAGAGCAGCAGCGCAACTGGATCGGACGCAGTGAAGGAGTCAATTTTAAGCAGCGTATAAAGGATCTGAATATAGAGTTTGAAGTCTACGATTCGATTCCGCAGACCTTTCTGGCACAAACCTTTACTGTGATAGCCCCTGAACACGAATTGATACCGACTCTCGTCAAAGGCACAGACCGGGAGAGGGAGGTCCTTGAATTCGTAGAGCAGATCAAAGCCAAGAGGTTATCTCGCCGGCACGATTTTGACCAGGAGATGGAAGGTATCTTCACAGGCAGGTACGTTGATAATCCATTTGGAACAGGAGATTTGCCACTGTGGATAGCCTCCTATGTGGTAGCTGACTATGGAACAGGAATCGTTAACTGTAGCGCTCACGACGAGAGGGATTTTCAGTTTGCAAAGAAATACAATATTCCACTGCGATGTGCGTTACTGCCCGATGATCCGGCTTTAGCTGAGAAGGTCAAAAACTTCGAGACTTTTTACAGGGAGCCAAACGGCATCCTCCAGTCTCCAGATCCTGCCAAGGGGATGAGATGGCATGAGGGGCGACAGACCGTGATCGACTACATCGTCGAAAACGGGCTCGGCAGGCGACAAGTAAACTACAAGCTTCGTGATTGGCTTTTCTCGCGGCAGCGTTACTGGGGCGAGCCGATCCCGATTATCCACTGGGAAGATGGAACAACCACGTCACTTACAGACGGGGAGTTGCCGCTCGTTTTGCCTCAGGTGGCAGACTATAAGCCTTCAGAGTCGGGCGAGTCTCCGCTGGCCAAGGCAACGGAGTGGCTAAATGTTATTGATCCGAAAACAGGCAAGAAGGGTCGCAGAGAGACAAATACGATGCCGCAGTGGGCTGGTTCGTGCTGGTACTACCTGCGATTTATCGATCCGAAGAATAGCCAGTCAGGTTGGGATCATGAACTGGAGAAGAGGTGGATGCCAGTGGACCTGTACGTAGGAGGTGCTGAGCATGCTGTATTGCACCTGCTGTATGCCCGTTTTTGGCACAAAGTGCTGTACGATTTAGGCTATGTGTCGACCAAAGAGCCGTTTAAGAAGTTATTCAACCAGGGCATGGTACAGTCGTTTGCGTTCAAAGATGATCGCGGCGCCTTGGTGCCAGTCGATATGGTGAAAGAGGATGAAAATGGCGCTTTCATCCACACCCAAACTGGACAGAAGCTTGAAAGGCTCGTCGCGAAAATGTCTAAGTCGCTCAAAAACGTATACAGCACGGACGACGTTATAGAAGAGTACGGTGCGGATACAATGCGCACTTACTTGATGTTCATGGGGCCTCTCGATTCATCGCGTCCGTGGGACCCCAAAGCGATATCGGGTAACGCTCGGTTTTTGCGGCGCTCTTTCAATCTGGTGACAGGGGGTAAGGATTCCGGCTGTCGCGATGATCTAGTCTCATCTGAAATCGAATCTTCAGAGATCAAAAAGGTCCTCAACAAGGCGATAAAAAAAGTGGGCGAGGATTTGGAGGCATTGGCGTTTAACACCCCTATCTCCACGATGATGGAGCTGCTTAATGCAATTGGTGATAAGCCGGTCTCCAAAGACACATTAGAGAAGTTCACACTTATCTTGTGCCCGTTTGCGCCTCATCTTGCAGAGGAGTTGTGGGAGAGGTTAGGTAACAGAGCTCCTGCCAGCCTAGCTCCATGGCCGGCGTATGACCCTGCATTGGTAGTTGATGATCTAGTAACGGTGGTCATTCAGGTCGCTGGAAAGAAGCGTGCAACTATTGAGGTCCCTCCATCGACCGATGATGAGACCTTAAAGAGGTGCGTTATTGAGGCGATGGCCGCAACTGCATATCCGGCTAAAGCAAGTGACCGGTTTATTACAGTCTACAACCCAGGGACCAAGATCCCGAGGTTGGTAAACGTAATACCGTAAAATTATCGCTACGCTAAGCAGCGCTAAGTCACATAGCGAAGCAGAACCAGCATATCCCCTCTAGAGGATATTACCGATGAAACGACTCTTCACACTTGCTCTTGCTTTAACTCTCGTGGCGTTCACGGGCTGTACCAAGGAGGAATCACAGGGCTCATCGGCTTGTGGCATCATTGGAGCCAAGATGTGGGGCGGGGAGACCTGTGACACCTCATCTCGCAGCTCAGCGGTGCTCATATTTTCCTTGGTTAGGAGCGGTGCCAGCCGCAGGGCCGTGGCCGTTTGTTCCGGTGCATTGATCTCTTCAAAGCACGTACTCACAGCCGGACACTGCATCAAGGGGGTTGAAGAGGAGGCCGAAAGGCGCGGACTTGAGTTCGCTGGCTGGATAGTCTACGTCGGAGGACGAGATGGGGAACAGATTGCGGTTTCGAAAGCGCAGGCTCATCCTAGTTTTTCAGGACAAGCAAGCGATCCGAGTGATGTCGGTATCTTAACACTGGCACGAAGTCCACAACCAGCAGTTGCGCCGCTACCACTTCTCCTTTCGGAGGATGTGCAAGAGGGGACAGAGTTAACAGCGTATGGTTTTGGTAAGGGAGAGAATGAGGAAAAGGATATCGGCACGCTCAAAGCGTTGCAGTTTAAGGTGTCAGGCTTCCTAAGAGGCAATATTTTTGTTGAGGGAGACGGGGAGTCGAGTATCTGTCAAGGTGATTCTGGCGGTCCTGCCGTCGCAGAAAACAGCCGCGGTAACCCGGCTATAGTAGCGGTTTCAAGTTTCGGCGACGCCAAGGGATGCGTCTCAAGCGCGGCTTCGGTTTATGGATTTGCTAGCGTCCAGAGAAAATCAAACCTAGACTTTATTATCGAAGCAGCCCCCGGAGCTAAGGTGGAATAAGGTGGGGTTACGCAGCCAGCCGAGCTGCAAGCGGCTTCATAGCCGTTATACAGTTTGCCACGTGCTGTTCTAAGGGGATTCCAAGCTCCTCTGCACCAACTCGGATATCATCTCGGTTGCACCCTCTCGCAAACGCCTTATCCTTAAACTTCTTGAGAACAGACTTAACTTCAAGATTCTCTATGGAGCGATCCGGTCGAACGTAGACGCTGGCAGTAATCAGCCCCGATAGCTCGTCAACAGCGAATAGCGTCTTATCCAAGAGCGATTTTCGGGGAGTATTGGTGTACACCGCATGACCCATGATCGCTGTACGGATATCTTCTGGGTATCCTAATTCAGCAAGAATTGAGTTGCCCTTAAAAGGGTGGCCATCTGGACTAGTTGGCTCAGGATACATCTCGTAGTCAAAGTCGTGCAGTAATCCGGTGATCGCCCAGGCCTCGCGCTCAATGTTGTGTCCCTGTTGAGAGAAGTAGTCGGCGTACCACACCATGCAGGCCTCTACTGCTAGGGCGTGTGTGAGAAGACTGGCAGATTTAGTGTATTCGCTAAGTAATGCTTGGGCCTCCTGACGTGTTTTCATCTTTATTTTCCTAGAGTCTGGCAGGTTCAACCTGCGTTGAGTTCTTTTGCATCGAGTATATCTCAAGTAGTTTGACTAGATTCTGAAGTTGTATGCTCTGCTCTACAGCGTTGAATGGAACAACGGTCTCAAATCTCTGTTCAGCATCTGCTACGCTAAGGCTCAGATACGAAGCGTTGCTCTCTGGATTGCGCAGCGGCAGGAGGCCAAACACCCCTGATTCGCGGATCAATTGAAGTGCACGACTTATATTTTCACGCTCCGTGGGGTCAGCCAGGGAGGTGGCTGGAAGATTCCAAACCGCCGGCGTTTCGCCGTGTAGCGGCTCTTTTAAGGTAACGGTAACACGCAGGCTGAGTCGAGCAGCCAGTGCATCATCGGCCTTAGCAAGCTGTTCAGCGACAGTTTGATACCACCGATTAAAAGCCGATGCCGTGTCGGTCTGAATTCCCGGTTGCCCAAGGTTAAAAGCTACTAGGGCCATCAGGGTAAGTAGTCCAGCGAGCAGATACTTTGGTCGAAAAAATTGTTTGTACGCCATTCGAGAGAGAATAGTCAGAGTAGCGCAGGAGGTCAAACGGGAAACGCATCTGTTTTTGCTAACTACCTGGCTCTACGAGACTTTTAGCCAACTCTATCAACCTTTCTCGTGAGTTCTTTTGCGGATCCTCGATGATAATCTCCTCCAGCTGTTTCAGTATGTGCCCCATTTTTGGTCCGGGTTTAACACCGATGGCCTTCAGGTCCTCACCGTTGATAGCCAGGCGGCCATACGAAGGAATGGCCATTTTGCGTTGTTCCGTTTCCAGTAGGGCATCAAATGCCTGAGTGACTCTAGCCGAGTCCGCTGTATTAATCGTAGGGGATGAATCAGCCTCCTTGAACACACGCCATAGGCTTAAGTTGTCGCCCAAGTCGCGGATCAGACGGCGCACTCCGGCTGGACCACAGTTGAGAGGCCGCATGTGATGACGTACCACCGAGCTAATACGCTTCATGTCTTCATGAGAGAACTTCAAATGCTCCATGCGCTTCCAGCTTAGCTCTGTACTGACGATCTCATGGAGATAAAAATGCCGATCTCCTGATTCGTCAACACTGAGCGTGTGAGGCTTGCCGATATCATGAAACAGAGCCGCCCATCGGAGGATCGATTCGCACGGGGTCCGATCAAGTACCGCCATAGTGTGATCGAAGACGTCGTGAATATGGTAACGATTCTGTTCAAATCCGACGGCTGGCAGTAACTCGGGTATTGTCCACGGTAATCCGCCAATATCCTTGACCATTATTATGCCGGCAGCCGGGTAGGGGCTTTTTAGTATCTGTTCAACTTCGTGACGAATCCGCTCAACGCTAATAGTTGCCAGATCAGCTACGGTCGCCGTAGCGGCTTGTAGCGTGTCTGGGTCAATGGTGCGTCCGATTGCGGGGCCGAATCGAATCATGCGCAGAATGCGCAGAGGGTCTTCTTTAAAGCGAGTGGTCGGATCACCAACAGCACGAACCTGTCCATCAATAAGGTCTTGGATGCCGCCACATACCTCTATTAATTGGCGTGATGAAACGCAAAAGGCGAGTGCGTTGATAGTAAAATCTCGGCCAGAGAGGTCGATGGATATGTCTCGTGCTCTAATCTGTGTTGTACGATCCGCTGGCTCTCTAAATGTGGTTAGCTCCAAGTGAGTATCATCGACCAGAACCAGAACGGTGCCGTGTTGAATTCCAGTCTCAATTACACGGAGGCCGTGAGCAACGCAGCGGTCCCGCACCTCACTGGCTTCGAGGTTGGTAGTAAGGTCAAGGTCTGTAGCAGTCTTGCCAAAAAAGGCATCACGCACACATCCGCCCACTAGATATAGTTCCGCCGGCTGCAAGGCGTTGTATAGCCGCTTCAGAATCTGCGAGTTGCAAAGATTATCAAGAGCAGCCTTAGCTTCGGCCCGGCTTTGAGTTGGTTTGCAAGAATGTGAACCACGAGGGCGGAATTTTTCCATGAAGTTTGATATGCAGCACCGGCAGCCAGTCCGGCTTTATCGGAGTTTTTAGCAGCTTCATGTGGGCCTCTTTAGGTGTTTGACCACCTTTTCTTCGGTTACATGTAGCACAAGCGCAGACTATGTTTTCCCAGGTCGTTTTACCACCGCGACTGCGAGGGATCACATGGTCGAGAGTCGATTCTTTGGCAGAAAGCTCCTTTGAGCAATACTGACACTGAAAGTTATCCCTGGCCAAGATGTTTGCCCGGGACAGCGGAGGTGCACGCCGACCAGCCTTGAAAAATTTCACCAATCTGACTACAGCCGGGGCTTTAATTGCCAGGGATACCGAGCGGATATCGTGCTCGTATTCCTCGATGATCTCGACTTTGCCGAGGAAGAACATGCACACGGCATTCTGCCAGGATATCACCCGAATCGGCTCATAGGAGGCGCTTAGAAGAAGAACTGGACCCATACTACATTAGACGCAGCTAAAGGTTGCTCAGAACCTGTCTCCCAAGCTTCTGGAGCTACTGCGGAATCCGATATGGGACTGCGACTTCGTCATGCACCCATACCGAAATACTCGCTAGGCGGCTCCCTTGGGGACCGGTTTTAGTCACGACTTGCCCTGTATTTTCAGTATGAAAGGGTCGCGGAGAGTTCGCAAGTCGAAATTAGGCGGGCTAGGGTCGATAGACCTAAGACGGCTACTGAGCTTGACATTCATCGGCGTTACCATTATTTTGCCCCCTCGCAACGGAGAAAGGGCCAGTAGCTCAGCTGGTTAGAGTACACGCCTGATAAGCGTGAGGTCGGTAGTTCGAGTCTACCCTGGCCCACCATGCTTGGCTTTGGCAGGGTAGCTGTTCTAGCGTAGTTGTCGCTGGAGGGCGAGCTAGGAGCCGAGACGGTTTGAGGCAACAGTAGCTCAGTTAACTACTGTTGAAGCAAACAGACGTTGCGACGGTACCTTTAATCGTGGGCCTGTAGCTCAGTTGGTAGAGCACCAGCCTTGCAAGCTGGGGGTCCAGAGTTCGAATCTCTGCAGGTCCACCACGATTCCCCCCTCTCTGCCCGCTCTCGGGATGCGACCTTCAAAAGTCACGTAGACTCAAACACGATGTAACGGAGCCCAACAATGACAGACTCAGCCAATCCTAATGTTCGCGTTATACCGGCTAAGACCAAAGGATTTATATCGATCAACAGCCATCCAACAGGATGCACCATGAGTGTCAACGAGTGGGCTGACCGTGCCAAATCAAAACCGACCCTCTCGGGCTTGGGTGCGGCGCCTAAGGCGTTGATCCTCGGGGGGACCACAGGATATGGGCTGGCTACTCGGGTGGTATTGGCCGAGAATCTGGGAGCCTCCACTATATCTGTTGGTTTCGACGCTGCCGCCTCTGAGAGCCGCCCAGCAACCGCAGGTTGGTACAACACCTACGCTTTTCACGCGCGAAATTCGGGCTCAGGAAAACACTTTAGCCTAAACGGGGATGCTTTCGCCCAAGAGACTCGCGAGAGCGTAGTTAAGCTGATCAAAGAGAAGTTTGGTAAGATCAGCATTTTCGTCTACAGCATCGCGGCGCCACGTCGCAAGGATCCAACAACGGGTACAGTGTATAGCTCTGTCCTAAAGCCAGTAGGGGCTCCCTACTCAGGGCTGACCGTTGAGCTGGATGGCGGTAAGTTGTCTATGGCGAGCTTGCAGCCAGCGAGTGAAGAGGAGATTGCTAACACTACCAAGGTAATGGGTGGGGAGGATCTGCTCCTGTGGGTGGAATACCTAAAATCGCAGGGAGTGGCAGAGGACAACCTCAAGGTAGTGGCTTACACCTACGAGGGGCCGTCGCTCAGCTGGCCGGTATATAAGGATGGAACGATAGGTAAGGCCAAGGATGATGTCAAAGCTAAATGCGTAGCGCTCAATCGTGATCTGGCCAAGACAGGCGGGCTCGCTAGAGTTGCCTACCTTCAGGCCACCGTCACTCAGGCCAGCCTGGCGATCCCAACAGTCCCGCTGTATGTAGCTGTATACTCAAAAATTATGAGGGAGAATGGGCTATTTGAGGATAACCTCGACCACGTCTACCGCATGCTTGAGCTTCTAGGAAAGGAAGCAGTTGGTCCAGATACTGATGTAGCTCTAAGAGTTGATGACCGCGAGTTGCAGACAAAGATACAGAGTGAGGTTACAGCTCGTATGAGCAAACTAGCGGCCGGAACAGTGCTCGACGACACACATTTCTCAGCGCTAAGAGGAGCTTTCCTGAATCTTTTTGGATTTGAAATGCCTGGGGTAGATTATGCCGCGCCCGTGGATACACTCTTTGGTAAAGAGTGGCCATCTGCTTAGTGATTAGAGGCAGGGCTAAAATTTGAGGCAGGACCGCACTAAACGTTAAAGCGGAAGTGAACTATGTCGCCATCCTGCATAACGTAATCCTTACCCTCGGTACGCATCTTTCCGGCTTCCTTGGCTTTGACCTCGCCTCCGTGCTCAACGTAATCCTGGTATGAGATCACCTCAGCCCGTATAAATCCGCGCTCAAAATCCGAATGGATTTTGCCCGCGCATTGGGGTGCTGTATTCCCAGCCTGAGCGGTCCAAGCATGACACTCCTTGGGGCCGACCGTAAAAAACGTGATCAGATTGAGAAGCTTGTGACCGGCCACAGTAAGGCGATCAAGCCCCGAAGTCTGAACTCCTAGCGAGGCCAAGAACTCACGACGCTCCTCTGGATTTAACTCCGCTATCTCTGCCTCCACCTGCCCTGAAATCGTAACTAGTGGGGCGTTTACCTCCTGTGCGTACGCAGCCAGGGAATCAACCGGAGTTGAGCCGAGCGGATTCGGCTCGTGCAATATCTCGGATTCAGGAACGTTACCTACAAAGAGCACAGGTTTAGAGGTAAGTAGGTTCTGCGTTACCTCCGCGTAATCCTCTGGCTGGCCGCTCCACAGCCCCGAGTCCTTGAAAGTTCTCGCAGTTTTTCCCTGAGCTAGCCATGCCTCCAGGGGTTCGATGATCGCAAGTCGGGCTTTCGCCGCTTTGTCTCCGGTTTTAGCCGGTTTCTCCGTTTTTATTCGGAGCTTTTGAATAGCATCGTAATCGGCGAGGATAAGTTCAGTATCGATCGTCTCCACATCTCTTCTCGGATTTACCGACCCATCGACATGTACGATGTTTTCGTCGTCAAAACAGCGAACAACGTGTGCAATTGCATCGACACTACGAATGTGACCCAGAAATTGATTGCCCAGGCCCTCGCCCTTTGAGGCCCCACGGATAAGCCCAGCTATATCGACGAAGGTGATTTGAGTAGGGATAATCTTCGCAGATTTAGCCATATCTGCTAGCACTCCCAGTCGAGGGTCTGGCACAGGAACTGCGCCCGTGTTTGGCTCTATAGTACAGAAGGGGAAGTTAGCAGCTGCTGCCTTGGCAGAAGTCAGCGCGTTAAAGATGGTTGATTTGCCGACATTCGGCAGGCCGACTATTCCGCAAGTAAAGCCCATGAGAGAAAGAATCCAAAAAGAAAAACATCAGTTGATGCTCTAGCCCCGTTCGCTCACACGACGAGGAGACTAATTGCTGCGCAAATGGAATGGCCCCACCTGGACTTGAACCAGGGACCTACCGGTTATGAGCCGGCCGCTCTAACCAACTGAGCTATAGGGCCAAAAGAGAGAAAATGTGAGCCCTCTTAATACAACTACCCGTTTGACGATGCAACCCTTTTGGTCTCTCAAGAATCTAGACAACTTCGCCCTAACATGGCTGGTGGATAATTGTCCTTGCGCGGTGGAATCAAGCTAAATAACCGGTTTGAACCAGCAGTTATCTGCGTTTTTTGGGTATACTCCCTACGACCGGCGTTATACTATCTTCAGATTAACCACTTTGTGAGGTTGCATGGCAGAGGCTCATTCGTCCCCAGTTCTTCCCCTTCTTGTTCAGCTAAGTAAGCTAGACAGTCAGATAGCTATCCTTCAAGCCCAACTAAAACAGATTGAAGCCGAGCAAAAGAGTCGTACGCAGGCAATATCGGTGGTGATTCAGAGACGGGATGCTCGTAGCACCGTCTTGGCTGACAAGAAAGGCTTAGTTGCCAGAGAGGAGAAAGGGATCAAGCTAGAACGCGAAAAGATAAATGATCGCCGTAGAGCTCTGGGTACCCTTAATAACTACAAGTTGCAGCAGGCCGCAGAGCGCGAGATTGACTATGTATCAAAACAGATTGGGCAACGAGAGGATCTACTCTTGGGGCTGATGCGTGATGTTGAAGCTCTAGAGAAAGAGCTGCTAGAGGTTAATACATCTCTTCAAGGCATGCAGGATGAGCTTGCGGCTTTTGAAAAGACAGCGGCTGAAAACAAGGCTGATTACGACACTCAAGTGGCAGCTTTGCAAGAGGAGCGTAAACAGCAGGCTCTGACGATTGGTAACGCCCAGGTGCTGACGGTCTATAATCGAACAGTGAGCAGATTCCCGACAGATCCGATTGTTGACGTAGTAAATCGAGATAGTTGCGCTGGCTGTTTCATGAAAGTTGGCCCGCAGGTAGCAGTTCAGATATCTAGGGGAGATGTGGTAAAATGCCCCGGTTGCGGTAGAATCCTCAAACTGCCAGCTGATGTGTAGTAACCCGATAGTCGGTAGGTAGCACCTGAGTCGCAACAGGTAGTAAGCAAGAAAGAGTTGAGCGGACGATCGCTTGGAGGTTTCCTCCGAGAGGAAAGTCGGGACTTCATAGAGTAAGTTGGCCGTTAACGGCGGCGTCGGGCGATCGACGGAAAGTGCCACAGAAAAGAAGACGACCTATCCGCAAGGGTAGGAGACGGTGAAACGGTGAGGTAAGAGCTCACCAGCGCGAGGGTGACTTCGCGGCTTGGTAAACCCCAGCTGAAGCAAGGCCGAATAGGAAGGCGTTCTGTGGAAACGCAGACGGCGTGGCTCGCGCCGGCCCTTCGGGTAGTGCCGCTTGAGCTCGCTGGCAACAGTGGGCCCAGATGAATGATCGTCTTTAAATACAGAATCCCGCTTATAGCTCGACTCTTTCTTGGTTATAACCTTTGTCGCTGCCGGAGCTAGCCCGGAAATTTCATGAAGCCTGCTACTACGATCGCCGATAACGGTGCTTTTTCGGTTCAAAAATCGATTTTCGGACCGGAATGTATCACGATACGATTCCGCCCCAAAAATCGATTTTTGAATTCGCCCTACGGGCCCGAAAAATCACCATTCTCGGCGCTCTCGCGACGCAGTTTCATGAAATATCCGGGCTAGCGCCTCCGAGCGGTGGTCGCTGGGTCACTAGAGGATTTTGGAGTTGGAGTCGGTGTAACTGGAGCGGCTGTCGGAATTGGAGTAGTTTTTACAAAAGTGACTCGTACATTTCCCTCGGCCTGACTGCGGTCTTCATTAAGGTAGACCTTGATTCTATCAGCGATCAGCACACTCTCTCCTTGTTGTAGCTGCGGATTATCAGTAAGGGTAACAATTGCGGATACAGCATCGTAAGTAGCTATTTGGCTTGTCGCCTTTATCTCTTGTTTTGTGATCACCACGTCACCTTTAGCTATGATCTTTTGAATCTGATTAGACTCATTGTAGTTACCCTCTACTACCTTAGAGGTCAGAGTCATATTTCCTTGAGTTACAACTACGTTTCCCTTGTAGGTAAAAACCCGCTGCTTGGCATTAAGTGAAAGCGTGTCAGATGTAATATTGGTTGGTAATGAGCCGAATTCTTTATCTTGAGCGGTGTTGCCAAACAAGGAGCTGCTGCCAAGCGCGCCGAGTGAGGAATCCTTAGAGTCGCTTTGCGCAAAAGCAGATAGCGGCGCGCTAACGATTGCTATAACGACTGTGGTGATAATCAGTTGTTTCATCCCAAGCTACCCTTGTTTACTTCTTCTTTCTCGGTTTTATAGTACTGGTCACACCGTTAGTTATGAATATCTCTTGTGAATCTAGTTTCGCAAAGAGCTTATTACCTGTTAGAGAGAACATAGGGCTATCAAGTTGCAATGGGACCGGAACCTCAACAGTTCCCTCTTTCTCTCGGTATACCGCGCGAGAAGTGGTGACTCTGGTGTCACCTTTGTATATCGCTACAACGTTGTCAAAAAGTTCGGCGGACGAAAGTTGCGTTCCTGATAGCTCTAAATCGGCGCGGTCAGCGGTGAGGTGTACGGTATCTCCATTGTCACGGACCACGTTAAGATCAGGCTTGATTATCTGAGCCTTACTTTGTAAAGGGTCGTACTTGCCACGCTCTCCACGAACCTCCCACACAGTCTTGCCGTCTTTTACCAGGCTGCGGTGAAACTCATTTAGTACAAATCCAAGTCCGGCAGCTTCAGTCTGTGGATTTGAAGAGCCGGTTGTAGCAGCGGGCGTTGTTGCGGGCCCCTCTACACTCTCTTTGCTCAGCGCACCGGGATGCGTTGGAACACGGACGGAATTACGGCGATAGATCGTGATTGCACTCACACAAAAGAAAGCACCCAGACATCCTAAGCCCAGCCATAAGCTCTGTTTTCTAGTGAGGTGAAGTGGCACGAGTCTCCCTTAGCGCTAAACTCCGACCACCGAACGTAGGGCGCAGAGCACCTTTAGCAAAGGCTCTACCTGTGGTAGCGGCAGCATGCACGGTCCATCGGATGGGGCCCTGTCTGGGTCTTGATGGCATTCAATAAATACTCCATCAACGCCAACTGCCACGGCCGCTCGGGCGAGCGCCTGGACGTACTGGCGAGAGCCGCCGGAGCTGCCACTACCCCCTCCCAGCTGCTGAACGGAGTGAGTGGCATCAAATACCACTGGATAGCCCGTCTCCCGCATCATCAGCAAGCTACGCGGGTCCATTACCAAATCCCGGTAGCCAAATGAGGTGCCGCGCTCGCATAGAAGTATCTTTGTATTCCCCGTGGAAGCGATCTTTTCGGCGACAAATCTCATATCTGATGGGTGCAGGAATTGCCCCTTTTTTACGTGGATGGCCCTTCCGGTTTTTCCTGCTGCAAGAAGGAGGTCTGTCTGTCTACACAGAAATGCCGGTATTTGAAGCACATCAACTACTTTACCGACTTTCTCCGCCTGCTCTTCGTTATGAACGTCGGTGAGTACTGGGATTCCCAGAGTAGATCGTACCTGCTCAAGTATATGCAATCCCTCTTCGATTCCTACACCGCGGGCACTATTGGCGCTCGTTCTGTTGGCTTTATCAAAGGATGATTTAAAAACCAGGGAGATCGGCAAGGCGGCAGTTGCTTCCTTTAAGAATCTGCCGATCATCAAACAGTGCTCAAGCGACTCGATCTGGCACGGGCCAGCTATTAGAAGTAGCTTCTCACCGGGTCCAACCTTAATAGAGGGATTTATCTCGACGGTCACAGGCATTATCCAACAGCAACCTGCTCAGAGCCAGTTGAATGTCGACCGACAGCTCCATTCCCAGAGGCTTGATTTTCGCCTTTGAGATCGACCTTTGTGTCTCCACATTGAAGCGCCTTGCGCGCCTTGGCAGCGGCAACAAACGAGGTAAATAGAGGGTGTGGGTTCTTGGGGGTTGACTGGAACTCAGGGTGGAATTGTACCCCAATGAACCAGGGATGGTTGGGCAGCTCTATGATCTCTGCAAGGAAGTTGTCAGGAGAGGTTCCTGAAAAAACCAGACCAGCCTTCTCAAGTGCCTCTCGGTAGGAGTTGTTAACCTCGAACCTGTGTCGGTGACGCTCACTAATCTGCGCCTTGCCGTATATCTCTCTAACTTTAGAGCCGTCTTTGAGTACGCAAGGATATGCGCCCAACCGCATCGAGCCGCCTTTGACATTCACTGCCTTCTGGCTCTCCATGATGTCGATAACGGCGCATGAGGCTTTCTCATCGAACTCCGTACTGGTAGCTCCGGAAAGCTTAGCTGCGTTGCGGGCGTATTCGATAGTGGCTATCTGAAGCCCCAGGCAGATTCCAAAGTAGGGGATCTTGTTGGTTCGAGCAAAGTGGGCGGCTGCGATCTTTCCTTCGCTACCACGCACCCCAAAACCTCCAGGGATCAGAATAGCATCAACCATCTTCCCGTTGTTGGCTTCCTTAATTGACTCCTCTGTTCCTTTCTTTTCAATTCCCTCGCTATCGACGTAGACGATCTCGATTCGACAATCATTGGCTACTCCACTGTGAATCAATGCCTCGCTCAAGCTCTTGTAGCTCTCGGTTAGGTCAACGTACTTGCCCACCATTGCTATTGTGACAGTAGCGCGCTCCGGATTAGTCAGAGATTGGGCTATCTTGGACCAAGGCTCTAGTTTAGGAGCGCCTGTCCAGATGTGCAACATCTCAACAATCCGTTGGTCGAGCCCCTCATTGTGTAACACCATTGGCAGCTCATAGATCGTGCGCACGTCAGGGGCGTTGATCACACAATTCGGACTGACGTTGCAGAATAAGCTAATTTTGTTTTTGATCTTTTCATCGAGTTTTTGGTTCGAGCGACAGATAATAATGCTTGGTACTATTCCGAAACCGGTAACTTCCTTGATTGAGTGTTGCGTTGGCTTGGTTTTAAATTCGTGAGCAGTAGCGATGTGCGGAACGAGGGTAACGTGGATATATAATGTGTTCTGCGCTCCTACATCCGCACGCATCTGTCGGATGGCTTCAAGGAACGGTAAGCTTTCTATGTCGCCAACGGTTCCTCCGACCTCTACCAGGCAGATATCGTAGTTTTGCGCTGCTAGTTTCAGCCTGCGCTTAATTTCGTCTGTGATGTGAGGGATTACTTGGACAGTTCCGCCTAGGTAGTCACCGCGGCGCTCGTTAGCGATTACGGTCTCGTAAACCTTTCCAGAGGTGAAGTTGTTGAGTTTGGACATGCGCGTTCCCATGAAACGCTCGTAGTGTCCCAGGTCGAGATCGGTCTCCGCTCCATCATCGGTGACAAAAACCTCTCCATGTTGAAACGGACTCATCGTTCCGGGGTCGACGTTGATATAGGGGTCAAGTTTGACGGCAGTAACCTTGAGCCCGCGCGCCTCAAGAAGCGCACCTATGCAGGCCGTTGTCAGCCCTTTACCGATTGAAGAGACTACACCGCCCGTTACAAAAATAAACTTAGTTGGGTGAGCTTCCATCGCTGCCTCGTCTATCTACGACCGTTGCTATCTGACCGTGACTGTTACCTGTTTGGGAACACGCCCGGTGCGTTTGGGTGTATTGAAATAACCGCTTTAACCTACAAAGAGCATTTCGGAGACCTACAACAGCTCTTTTAAGGTTTAATACTAGTACGAATTCGTTAGTTTTGCATCCTCCCAGAGCCCCACAAAGGGGAAAATTTAACCGGATTCTGGCCGTTTAGCCCTTATTGGAGACTCGATGGGGGATCCGACTCCTAGGAAGGTGTTGGCGAATCAGTGTCATAGCTCTAGCTGAGCAGGGGGCGGGTGCTGGTTGGGCTCATGGTGGGGCCCTTCGGCTTGCGGTAAGTACACTTAGAGATTTAGGAGAGGAGGGGTCTATGAGTCCAATTTTTAACATTTTTAGGGGCCTTGTGCTTGGCTGTTCTCTGGTGGTAGCCGGTGAGGCGCTAGCCAATCCAGGAATAGGTGATGGGCTTAGAACCAGCGAGGTTCAACCCTACAACCGGTCAGTCGATCAGGTACTGCGGGGTATAAAAAGCAAGGTTCGTGATGCCAAGTACGAGGTCAAAGTAACTGACTTAGACAGCTTTATTTTGCTCGAGGGGGAGGTTGATTCGGAACGCTCACGCAGCGAGGTTCTAGCTGCAGCGCATGCTAGCACATCCAAACGGGTGCGAGATGAGTTGCGGGTAAGGCCGGCACCGAGTGACAGTCAGATAGCCGATCAGGTGCGGGGGGCACTACGACAAGACTGCCCGCAGTTAGTTGATCGAGTTCAAGTTGATGTGCGTGGCGGAGTTGCCTACCTCTCCGGAGATTTAAGAAATCACCGAGAGGTGGACGAGCTCCTTGCGACCACCTTGATGGTTCAAGGGGTCATCGACATTAAGAGTGACATAACCTTGGCAGGCCGCCCCTACGCCACTCAGAGGATGCGCGCACGGAGGTAGCCGAGAGACGTTTGCAACAAACAGGTTTTGAGCGGGTTATTTCCTTTGCCAAACTCAAGCAGGCAGACTAGCATCTTCTGAAGGTGCTATAGTGATTTGCAAAAGTTCCGTACAAGTTAAACCAGGGGTGTGTTAGCCCTAAATCACTATAGTTTATTGTTTTGATTCGCATCCGCGAATCGATGGCGTTTTCCAAAAGCCCGGATTTCGCTGCGGACCTTTGGAAACGCTATAGGTATATGAGTGCTCGTTCTCCTTTTCCGGTTGTTGTTCTAAAGCAAGGGCGTGATGTCGCAGTTCGCCGTCGGCATCCCTGGGTATTTTCGGGTGCCGTAGCGGAGCGTCATGGAACTCTTCAACGTGGATGCTTTGTCGAGGTTCGAGCCAAAGATGGGGCGGTACTTGGCTGTGGTCACTGGGGCACTAAAGGTATCGCCATTCGCATGCTCTCGTTTGGAGTTGTTAAGGAGGAGAATACGCTCATTCAAGAGCGTATTGCAGCCGCTGTTGATGTTCGGCGGGCCCTAGGTTTGCTCGGCAATCCCGCAACCACAGGTTATCGTCTTATTCATGCGGAAGGCGACGGTTTGCCTGGGCTCGTCGTTGACGTTTATGGCGATGTGGCTGTTTTGCAGTGTCACTCAGCTGGTATGTGGCGATTAAAGGATGTAATCAGCGACTTCCTGCGATCTAATACTGAGTTGACGGTCGATGAGGTTGTGTGCCGCAGAGTCGAAGCGCAGGTTGATCTAGAGCCGGATTCGTTAGAGGGGGGACAGGTACGTGACGCGGCGCTCGATGCCATGGTGCCTGAGCCTCCTAAGGTAGTTGCGTTCTCGGAAAACGGGCTGCGTTTTATCGCGGATGTGACCGGCGGGCAGAAGACCGGTTTCTTTCTCGACCAGCGTGACAATCGACAGACCTTGAGGCACTACGCATCTGGCAAACATGTACTCAATGCTTTCTGTTACACGGGTGCTTTCTCGGTTTACGCTTTTGCAGGCGGTGCAGAGTCGGTTGTGTCCGTAGACACTTCGAAGGCTGCTATTGACCTGTGTCGGCAAAACGTAGTGGCGAATTTCGCTGGTAAGCAGCATCACACAGAGGTCGCAGACTGCTTTAATTACCTAACGCAGATTCCAGATACATTTGACCTGATAGTTCTTGACCCACCTGCATTTGCCAAGCATCAGCGTGCGACACAGCGTGCGTTGCGTGGTTACGAGACGATCAATGCTCTGGCGCTAAAGAAGATAAAGAAAGGCGGCATGCTCTTCTCTTTTTCCTGCTCGCAGCTCATATCTCGGGAGGTTTTTCGTGATGCCGTAATGCGTGCCGCAGTGAGTGCTGGAAGATTTGTGCGTATCATCGATACCCTGCAACAGGCCCCGTGTCACCCGTGGAGCGTTTTCCATCCAGAGGGCGAGTATCTCAAGGGGCTTGTGATGATCGTTGAATAGCTGTGAGCTTTGTAAACCCAGCCTCATTCATTTTTGAAAAAAATTAATGAGAATTGCTGGGCGAGCGCAATCTTGGCCCATGAAGATCAAGGGGACAGCCAAGTTGCGCCGTAGAAGACAACAAACTCCTATGTGCTTAAGCGTGTGAAATTTTGCAGTAGCAGGCTTCACAAAACTGCGGGCTAGCGCGGCTCAGGTAGGTCTTCGGCAAACTCTGCGTGCAGCGCCCTCACAGCAGCCTCGCACTGATCGCGGCTAACCAGCACTGACATCTTTATCTCTGATGTGTTAACCATCTGAACATCTATTTGCTCGGCGGCCAATCTTCTGAAGACACGA
>JBKCMS010000011.1:0-42540 GCA_046300175.1 Pseudomonadota bacterium
GCCCCAAAAATCGATTTTTTAATTCGCCCTACGGGCCCGAAAAATCACCATTCCCGGCGCTTTCGCGACGCAGTTTTATGAAATATCCGGGCTAACGGGGGCGAGCTGGTAGGTTTTCATAAATCCTGCTACCATTTCACCGTAGTCCACATATCCTTCTTGATGGGAGACAACCATGATAGGTCCAGTTCAGTTAGGCATTCTTGGGTTAATTGTTGTGCTGTTATTCGGCACAAAGAAGCTTCCGGAGCTGGGTTCTGGCCTGGGCAAGGCGATCAGCAATTTTAAAAACTCTTACCGCGAGGGTTCTGAGATCGACGTCACGCCTAAGGTGACCGATGGTCAAGATGGCCCCAAAGATGCAAGCGGCTCTTCAACCTAAAAGGGCACTCGCTATAGCTCTCACCCTCTTATTACGAGTGATTTTTCAATAATCACTCGCGCCGGTTTATGCCAATTATAGCGTTCTCCAAAAGTCCGTAGTGAAATCCCGCGTTTTAGAGAACGCTATCGATTCGCGGATGCGAATCAAAACAACAACCTATAGTGATGTCCAGCAAAAGCCTTGCCAGTTTTACTGGCACGGACTTTTGCACGTCACTATAGCTACTACTTTTAGACTTATCGCTCCCGACCGACAGAGAATACGCGAGCAGAAAAATAGGTGACCTCTTGCGGAGCGGTATCCTGGAGAAAAAGTGCCACTGAGAAAGCTACCTTCTCACCCGCTTTGATTGAGGCATCGCTGGCGCTTAGAGCCGTCTGAAATTTTTTAACTGTTTCCAACGGCAGATCGGAGATCTTCTCGCGCGATAGAGCTGAACGCAGCGGCGCACGCGCACGAACGAGAAGTTCTCCACGTGCGTTAAATCCAAGAGCTTCAATTGAAACATCTTCAAAGGTCTTATCGCTAGCGTTGCTGACAAACCCACGAATTACAGGGATAGTTTCCTTTGACTGTGTTTTTTCAAGTTGCAGATTGAGGTCTTGTACCGAAAGTTCAGCCGGAGGTAGGTGGGCCGTTCTGCCAGCGATAAATCCTGGCACAACAGCACCAAATACCGAATCCATAGTCAGCGGCATTAACCGTGATGCAAAAGTCACCAAACACAGTGCCACGACGGAAGCTGCCACAGGTATTGAGAGGCGCACCAGGTTCTGCGTTTTATCGGAGAAGCGCGATAGCAACCCGGGACGGATCTCGTTTGCAGGACCAGTTGGCTCGTTTGGCGTCAGGGAGTAGTCAATGCTAGTGGAGGAAGAGGTCGGGCTAGCCTCCTTGCGTACGGGTGGCTGTGTAGGTGTATTCACCGTCGAATTAAGCGACCTCGCTACAGGAGCACTCTGGAGGGTTGTTCGAGAGGATGTTACTGGCGCTGTCGCTGGCTTCTCGGGAGTAGTCACCGCAGCGGTGGAACCAGGTGCATCAAACAGAGCAAAAGGGTCTGTATAGTCGCTTGATGCTCGCCCGACTGGTGGTGCCTTTTGAGTGTTGGTTGCAAAGGATTGCGCCTCACTTCTAGTGAGCGAGCTGGAGTGCCTGCGCGAAGCGCGTGGACGAAATCCGAGTATAGAAAGTCCGGCACTTTGCTCTACCGGCTCGGCCGGTGAACTTGGCCCGAAGGTGTCCGGGTTCATGGTGGTGCCTAGGGTGAAATCGGTTGATTTGAGCGGGGCCTTGACTGCCGGTGTTGTTACGCTGGCATCATCGTTGTGAGGCTTCTTGGGGGTGGTGTCATCAAGTACCCACCTCTGAGTAGGGTTTGTAGTTTGAGGGGCGCTTTTTGGCTGTTCTTGTGAGAGTTCAAAGATAGAGTCACACCGTGAGCAGTGGAAGCGGGGGACCTCGTACGAGGCAACTAAACTGCTTTCTACGGCAAATTTGGTGTTGCAGGATGGGCAGGCAACAACTATATGCGGCTCTGAGGTTCTCTCGGTTCCGGCTTCGGTGGTGTTGTTGACCTCTTCCATGGTTTCGTCTGGCGTAGGATAGGGCACTCTTTTTGGAAGCATCTTCTGGGGATTCCTAAAGTCGCACTTTTTTAAGTCGACTCATTTAATAAGCAGCTATAGAACCAAGCACGAGTTAGGAGCCCCTTCAGATATCCGTAAAAAACCCCCTTGCAGGGTTTTAGGATGCCAGAGCGCGCTTAAACGCCTTGGTCGTAGTCGTTTCAACAGTATAGGAGCTAAGTCCTCGTATCGCCAGATGGAATTTTTTGGAATATCACGCAAATCTTTACCAGATGGGTAGAAACGACAACCGCGGGCAGCCTATAGTTTTTGAACGGAGGTCTCCTAATGAAGCACAGACGACAGCGCCCCTCTAAATTTCCGATGAAGCCGGCGCCGACTAAAACCCCACCACACGCACGGAGGCCTGATGGTTCCAGTGCGCGTGCTCCACGCAGCGGTGATTCTGGCTCTTCGCAGATAGAAATTGTTATGGGTCGTAATTGCATCGAAGAGCTGCTAAAGCACGATCCAGCGCGTATTCGCGAGGTATTTCTGGCAGAGACGCGTGGAGATGCCTCGCACGGGCGCAAGAGTGCACTGCGTGAAGCTATCGAACAGGCTGGAATTCCGGTGCGTGAGTGTGCACGTCACGAGCTTGAACAGATGGTCCAATCCGACTCGCATCAAGGCATAGTAGCCCGGGTAAAACCGAGGGTGCATCTTTCTTTTGAGCAGCTGTTGGAGCAAGCCAGAGAGCGCACATCGATCAGATTATTAGCACTCGACGGGGTTCTCGACCCGCAAAATGTCGGTGCTGTGCTGCGAGCGGCGGAATGTTTCGGGGTTGACGCTGTAATTTGGTCAAAGAATAGAGGCGCCGCGTTTGGGCCGGTTGTTTCTAAGGTGAGTGTCGGCGCAAGTGAGATAGTTCCGCTCTGCCCTGTGCCGAATTTGCACCGAGCCATAGAGGCACTCAAGGAGGTCGGGGTCTGGAGCATAGGAGCAGTTGTTTCCCCCAAGGCAGTCGCCCTAAAAGAGCTTGATGCGCCGCAAAAATGGGTCCTAGTGATGGGCTCTGAAGGCGAGGGGATACAGCATCTAATAGAGCAGAATCTCGATTTCCGCGTGTATATTAAGATGCTTGGAGCGATCTCCTCGCTCAACGTCTCTCAGGCTACAGCCGTTTTTCTCCACGCCATGGCGGAGCGGTAACGGCTAAGGCCATGGACAAAATCGGTTTGTTAAAGTAGTTTAAAGCTAATCAACCTATCTTAGAAAGTATCTGATGTCGACAGCCGAGCAATTTTCGAGGTTCTTTGAGGTTAAACTCGATCTCTTTGACGGGCCGATCGACCTGCTGCTTCATCTAGTAAAAAAGCGTGAGCTGCCGATCGAAAAGGTGTCTCTAGCAGAGGTCACCGGGCAGTATCTGGAGTGTATTAAGTCGTTGCAATACTACGACGTTGAGCTTGCGGCAGAGTATCTGGTAATCGCGGCAACTCTGCTATCAGTGAAGGCCAGCGTACTGCTTAATGATCCGGTCGAGCTGGTTGTTGATGAAAGTGGGTCACTGGTAGACCCGCATGAAGAGCTTCTCAGGAGGTTGCGAGAGCTGGAGACTTACCGTGCTGCCGCTGGTGAGTTAGCATCGCGTCCAACGCTGGGAAGCGAGGTTTTCGCTGCACCCTCGAAAGGGACCAAAATCGATCCGGCGCTGATACCTCTGGCAGATCATCAGTCGGAGCTTCTTGTTCAAGCCTTTCAGCAGGTGCTCACACGGTTGGGAGAGAAGGCTAGGGTATTCTCCATCACGATTGATTCAGTGTCGGTGGTCGAACGCATGCGCATGGTGGTAGACACCATTCGGGCGCGGGGAGGGGTTTCAAGTTTTAGAGACCTTTTTGCTGGCAGGTACGACCGCGCCTCTGCGATAGGCGTGTTCGTTGCGATTTTGGAGCTTTGCAAGCGTCGCATGATAGCTGTTGAGCAGGATGGACCCAAGGCAGAGATAGCGATTCGACTAGCGGAAGTCCCAGCTCAAAGTGAGTCGCTGCCCGAGAGTGACCAAGAGCTAAGCGTTGTGGCGGCGTAGTTTTGAGACCCCCAAAGAGAGAAGTAGAAGTGGGAGAGGAAGTATTCATGGAGAACGAGACAGTAGCAAACAACGGAGAAGTGCAGGAGACTGCACAGCAGCTGATTCAGGACGGGGCGTCTGAACAGGTAGGTCCTGAGATTGCAGTAGCTCCAGAGCTGCCCCCACAGCGTTCTCTCTCGGAGTTGGAGCAGGTGGCGCTCTTAGAGGCTTTGCTACTGGCCAATGGCGACCCACTATCTCTGGCTCGGATTCAGGAGGTGGTAGGATGGTCGCGGTCCGACATACTGGCTCGAGCCGATCGTTTGCAAGCTGCTCTGAATGAAGATGGTCGTGGAATTGAGCTGGTGGTGGTTGCTGAGAAATTACAGCTTCGCACTAAAGCTGTTTTTGCTGATTACGTCAGGCAGTTAATGGCGGTAAAGCCGCGTAAGTTATCGCAGGCGGCTCTTGAGACCTTAGCAGTGATCGCTTACCAGCAGCCTGTAGTTAAGAGCGAGATCGACAAGATTCGCGGTGTTGATGTGGCGCCGACGATAAAGACACTCCTCGAGCGTAAGCTAGTCAAAATAATTGGTTACCAAGCCTCGGTAGGTCAGCCGGCCCTATACGGGACAACAGAGGACTTTTTACAGGTGTTCGGGCTTTCAGCGTTATCTGAGTTGCCAGCTCTTCACGACCTCAAGGCTCTGGTTAAGGAGCCGGGAGAGGCACAGTCCGAGAGTATAGAAAATGAAGTTGCAGACAATGAAGTTGCAGACAATGAATGTATCGACTCTCAGCCTGAACTCTCTTTGCAGGAGCAGGCGCACGAGCAGCCATCGGCCTCAGTTGAGTAACGATCTGCTCCTGGCGCGATTTTCTAGTTACAGCACCCACCAGTCTTCGAACAGGTAACCTATATGACAGCAGTCCGTCTCCAGAAGTTTCTTGCCGAGTGTGGTATCGGCTCTCGTCGAAAGATGGAGCAGTTTATTACCGAGGGAAGGGTGCGAATTAACGGGCAGGTGGTTACTGAACTCGGTCGAAAGGTCGACCCTGAGGTTGACCGAGTTGAGGTTAATAGGCGTCCAGTTCATGCGGCGCCCAAAGGTATCATGCTGCTTAACAAACCTCGAGGTGTTGTTTCCACGTTGAGCGATCCGGAGGGCCGCAGAAGTGTCGCTGATTTTCTGACCAAGCACTACAGCTCATACTTTCCAGTCGGAAGGCTCGATTGGGACTCCACTGGTCTGATGGTGTTAACTAATGATGGTGAGGTGGCCGAGCGCTTAATGCACCCTAGGTATGGATTTGAGCGAGTATATCACGCTCGCCTAGAGGGCTCTGTCTCTCTGGAGGTGCTTCAAAAGTTAGAGCAAGGTGTAAAACTCTCAGATGGATTGGTGAAAGCCAAGGGCAGCTTACTTAAGAACGACGATAACTCGACCTGGGTAGAGGTGCGTATCCATGAAGGGCGCAACAGGGTTGTGCGGAGATTGTTCGAGAAGCTAGGACATCCAGTTGTCAAGCTAAAGCGTATCGTCTACGGACCCTTTAAACTTGGTCGCCTGCAAGTTGGGCAGGTGCGAGTCCTTACTCGCAAAGAATACGAGGAGGCACGCCAGAAGGTATTGCGCGCGAAGGAAGGGGATAAATCAGAGGTTGAATCACCGCCACCGACGAATCGCGAGCGAGTTGTTAGGGAAAGGAGAGGGGCAACGGGGCTTAGCGGAGGCAGAGAGCAGCAGAGGTCTTCACAAACCCGCGGTCGCCCTGGGCGAGGTAAGGTTAGGTCTAGAAGGGTGCGCTAGTGAGCGATGCTATTGACCACGTAGATTACGACACCCTCGACTGGGCTAAGAACCGATTTATTCAAGCGGCGCAGAGCACAACCCGATTTGCCGAGAGCTACGGATACATTCCTCAGGAAAACTTTGGAGCTAGTGCAAATGTATTCACTCTTGCGCTTCCCCCGCACTTGCAAGGAGGGCTCTCGTTATCGCTTGTTCCAGAGGGACTGGGTACCGCTGATGATGCGCGCCCCGATGATCTTTCAAGCAGCGAGCTGATAGAGTTCTGGTACAACATCGGCATTAAAACCGTGTCGGTGATGACAAATGACGCTGCATCAAGTGGGCTACAAAGCATAGTTATAGGGCTCTACCTCCCGTCGAGTACTCCGGAGATAGTATTCACTAAGGAATTCATGAGTGGATTTCTCGACGGATTTGTGGCCGGGTGTAAGAGGGTAGGATGCGTATACCTGTCGGGGGAGACGCCTCAATTAAAAACCAAGATCGTCCCTGGAAAGCTCGATATCGCAGGGGCGGTGTTTGCGATCGTGCCTCCGGGTCAATCGCGTATCGGCGAGGTGCAGGCGCTGGGAGCAGGAGATCGAATCGTATTGATTGAAAGCTCGGGTCCGCATGAAAATGGATTCACTTCATTGCGTGATCTGGCGACTCGTTTGCCAAACGGATATCGCACCAGGATTTCCGAAAATGGACCTGAGTTCTGGCGGGCCATCAATGCTCCCTCGTGCCTATATACCCCTGTCATCCAGGAGCTCCTCAAGGCCGGTGTGCCTCTGACCAACGTAGAGAATATAACTGGCCACGGCTGGCAGAAGGTGATGCGTTCCAAGCGAGACTTGCGTTATCGCATTCGCGAATTCCCCCCGATCACTCCTGTGTTTGAATTCGTGCGAAATTTCCTGGGGCTTTCATATGAAAAGCTCTTTACGGTGTTTAACTGCGGTTCTGGAATGGCTGTTTTTGTTCCAGATGATGCAAGCGCATCGCGAGTAGTAAATACATGCCAAGCTCACGGGTTGCGTGCAGTTAATGCCGGTATTGTGGAGGAGGCTCCGCGCCGAGAGGTGGTGATCGAGTCTCTAGGTGTGACACTAACAGGCGATGGATTTGCGCTCGGGAAGTAGAAGGCATTAGCCTAATAAGGCCTCCGGGAAACCCCCACGGGGACTGAGGGCTCCCGGAAAACCTAACGCCGGTTAATCCAGCTTACTGGTCCTCAAACATCTAGAGACCGCCGGGAAACCCCCGTCCATGGGGTTTTCCCGGCTCGCTCCAAGCATAATCGCGCGCAAACCGGCGCGCGATTGCGCGTCGCTCCAGGCCCTGGTGTGCCTGTGGTCGCCATCCGGGCGACCGAGATCCCTCCGAGTCAACCTCTTTACAGAGGTTTCCCGGAGGTCTCATCTACTTAAACGGGGCTTGTGGACATGTCTCTGCGATGTACGACCTATAGCGTTATCCAAAAGTCGGGATTTCGCTACGGACTTTTGGAGAACGCTATAAACACCGAACCGAGCAGAAACATCGTTGTATGTAAACTATTCTGCGAAGCCGACAGAAAAATATTGAACCGCGCTCGGCCTAGAAGATGAGCCCCGCCTCTGGCTATTTGGGAGAAATCAACAAGGCAGGGTTTATTTCTTAGACAGCTTTTCCGACATCTCGGCCAAAAGATGCCCAGAGTGCTTGCTCTTGATGGTATTTCCGGGTAGCATGCGGACCGCGCTGGTGAAAGGCCGACAAACGGCCAAGCATGTAAGCGCAAACTTGAGTTAGCTAGCAGCCAACTGCTAGGCAGCCGACTACTAGGCAGCCAGCAAGAGGCTAGTAGGCAGGTTGAAAGCGACCGCTACTAATTAAGTCAAGTGGTTATTCCTTGTTGCGGGGTAGAGCAGCCCGGTTAGCTCGTCAGGCTCATAACCTGGAGGTCGTGGGTTCAAATCCCACCCCCGCTTCCAATACTAAAATCGGAACTACTCACAGGCTTCCCAGTTTAAGGGTCGAGCTTAGTCGACAACTACAATTTTCAGCTGCGCTGTTTTGCTCCGCTGTTTTGCTGCGCTGTTTTGCTGCGCTGTGGTACTGAAGCTGTGGCTTAAAATCTGTAGGGATAAGCAAAAGCCTTGCCAGTTTTACTGGCACGGACTTTTGCACGTCACTATAGCACGGCCAAGATAAATGGCTGGATTTGGGGCACATACTCATTAACTGGACCCAAGGTTCTGCTTTGCCCTTGGTAAGGCTGTCATGAGCATCAGAGGCAAAGATGAACAAATTGACTGTTGCGCGGCAGTCGTCAAGCTCTGTGTTGCGCTATGTAAGCGGCCTTGGTGCAAAAACGCGCTTTAGCTATTCTAGTACTCGCGATCAATCTCTTCGTCTGAGACGATTTCGCCGTTAATGGCGCGGCGCAGAAGCTGGCTCGGCTTGAATTTAACCACCCTGCGGGCCCGGAGGATAATAGTTTCCCTTGTTTGCGGGTTACGTCCGCGTCGGGCTGGCTTTGATTTGACCTCGTAACAACCGAAGCCAGAGAGCATTACTTTGGCGTCTTTATCGAGCGCCTCTTTGATTAGCTCAATGTAATCTTCCACTATGGTTGCAGCCTTCTGCTTATCCACGTCGATGGCGGCATAAATGGCGTCTGCAAGGTCGGCTTTAGTTAAGCAATAACGCGAATTACCCATAGCGATTCTCCAAATTTTTCGGACTAACTGATCGTCAAATATCTTACTTTATTAACGACGACAAGAGGTTACAGCCATACAGCTCAGTCTGATGCTCCGAAACGGCGCTTCTGAACGAGATATAGCCTAATTTATCAACAAAAGTGGCCTTTATGTTGTGTATGTTAAACACTGACAATCAAACACAACTTCAGAACCGCTTGAAATTACTACCCCTTTATCAGGTCGCACACGAGTAAGACGCACCATCTGGGTGAAAAGGATTCAGTAAGCTACAGACAATCGCGTTGGAGCGCGGTGTGTGTCCCGTCATGCACTATTCAGGGCTATCCGATGATTCCGGTAGCGGACTAAAGAGATGCTCTAGGTCAGTTTTGCTTAGCTTTACTGTGGAGAGTCCATTTTCGTTAATCAGCGCATCGACGATCTTTGACTTCTTCTCTTTGAGAGACATAATCTTTTGCTCAACCGACTCCTCGGTCACCAGTCGATAAACTGAGACTGTCTTATTCTGGCCGATGCGGTGGGCGCGATCGACCGCCTGGCTTTCGACCGCAGGATTCCACCAAGGATCGTAAATTATCACCGTGTCCGCTGCCATCAGGTTTAAACCGGAGCCACCGGCCTTTAGGCTGATCAGGAATAGGCGGACCGACTCATCTTGAGAAAAGCGATCGATCAGATCCTGCCTGTTACGGGTCGTGCCGTCTAGGTAAAGATACTGGCTGCCCTGCTCGTCTAGCCAGGATCGAATAATAGATAACATACCTCGGAACTGACTAAACAAGAGAATCTTCCTGCCCGACTCAAGTGCCTCTGTAGTCAGGTCCTTAAGGAGATTGAATTTTCCGGAATCAAAACCGGGTAGTTCAGAAAATGCATCGATCGAATTAGGGTGGTTGCAAACCTGACGTAGCCGGAGCAGCGCAGCTAGGATCGAAACGCTGGCACCCTGAATGCCTTTTTTCTTGATCGCATCGAAAACTTTCGGCCGCACCTCATTGAGTATCTGATTGTAGAGATGTTTCTGGCTTGAGGTCATTTCGACATGCAGCACAGATTCAATCTTAGGTGGAAGCTCCTTCTCCACATCGGCTTTAAGTCTTCGAAGGATAAACGGTTTAGTCTTAGCGTTCAGTAGCTGAGCGACCTCAACCTGTGTTCCGCTCTCAAGAATAGGTCTTTCGATGTTAGAGCGAAAAAACTCGTGAGAGCCCAGGTATCCTGGCATAAGGAAATCCATGATCGACCATAGTTCCATCGGTCGATTTTCAGTAGGAGTTCCAGTGAGTGCGAGCCGGTGACGGGCTCTCAGTGCTTTGGCCGCTTTTGTTGTAGCAGCTTGCGGATTTTTTATGTTCTGGGCCTCATCAAGGACTAAATACAGGAACTCGTGCCGTTCCAGGTCGTATCGGTCCAGTCGCAACAGGGCATATGAGGTTAGAACAAAGTCGTAATTCGGGACATGCTCAAAGTGAGCTTTGCGCCCTGGACCGTGGAGCATCAATACCTTTGCGGTCGGGGTGAATTTGCGAATTTCATAGCTCCAGTTGGTTATCACTGATGTTGGGGCTACAATAAGAACGGGTTTGCGAAGATCACGCTTGCTACCTTTGCGATCCCTAAGAGCCTGAAAGAAGGCGAGGGCCTGAACAGTTTTTCCTAGTCCCATCTCATCGGCCAGAATACCACCCAGCTCGAATTCGTGCAGGAAGTTAAGCCAACTAATCCCTTCCTCCTGATAGTGTCTAAGTTTGCCGGAGAAGCCTTTGGTTGCTTTGATTGGCTCGATTTCCGAGAAGGAACCTAGCTTGGCGTTAAGCGCGGAGAGCTTTTTATCGAGGGAGATAGCGAAACCTGGGTCTTGAACGCGGCTCAGACTAATCGCTTGAGCTAGAGAGAGTTGAGTTTTGATCGTGTTGCTCACTCGACAGTTGGGATCAACCATACCTAGGATCGATTTGAGTTGAGCTACGCTACCACCCGGAACACGGGCATAGGCGCCACTATCGAGACGGGTCCAACGCTCACTGTCATTTCGGGCGTTCTTAAAGACCGATGATAGAGGCAGGTTTGAGTTGTTTTGAATAACCGAGATATGGCAGTCAAACCAATCTATAGCATCGAGAGGGCGGTTCACCTGTGCCTCATCACGACGCTTCTTGGATGCGCTAGAAAGTGCGACAGTGATGTTCAGGTCAGCGAATTTAACGCCTTTTCGGATCAGATCAAAATCGGAGATCTTCCAGGGCTTGCCGAGTGACTTGTGGCTAGCATGAATAAAGTCAAGAGCTGCATCCCCGCTGATTATGTAGCGACGCTTCTCCGATAGTCCGGCAAACCCCAAGTTTTCTAAGGTTTGAGCGCACTCACGCTCGTACTCGTGATTACGCAGGTATACTACATTGGCGTTGCTCGGAGGTCGCGGGTACTCGAAATCAAGGGTCGCTAAAAATTCGATCTGTCGCGTTGAAGTAAAGTGATCGGCTGCGACATCGCGACGCTCTAGGTGCAGGATCGGAGAGGGTGTCTTAATCTCTACTGTTGGCTGCTCGTTAGGGTTTGAGACCTTAATCCACTGCTGATCAGTGCTAACGAGATCACGAAGTGCCTCCAGTATTGGCCCAACCTGACCGCGTGCAACAGTCACCGAGTGTGATGTGCCAAAGATCGAAGCAATGCGTGCGGCCTGCGGAGACAGGCGATAAATCGTGTTCTGGACCATCGTCCAAAACGGGCCGGTGCCGAATACCTCCTGAGAGCGCTCAACCTCGAAGCGCTGATCGCCACTGGTTATGATCCAACGCATTGACAGGTCCAGCGCCTCTGCTTTCCAGCTTAGAAGGAGCTTCGCATGTAGGGCCTCATGGCTCACCTTTATCGGCTGAAGATCGGCGACCGAAAGAACGGTGTCATATTCCTCGATTAGACCCAGAACCAACTCGATTCCGCGACTCGAATTGATGTACCAATATCGGGTGGCTTCGTCCCACGAACCCTCATCTTCCAACATCTGTAGTAAGATATTATCCAGAGCGCGGCTTGATACGCTGCGGAAGCCATCAAAGATCGTCGGCTCCTGATCCTGCTCATCAAATGCAACCCTGACCCCAAGCCGATCGCTTGAAAGATCAAGGAGTATCGAAACAGCTGGAGTGCAGATGGGCGCTGAAGAGGCCAGAGCTAGCTCTGCACCGGATGATGTTGACGTGAGGTGCCCAACATCGCGGATAGCAGCCGCAACATCGGTAGGAGAGTTGGGATTGATTCGAAAGGTTGATTCCCGCTCACCAAAGCCCCCTCGCGGGTCAAAGAAATCGAGCTCCGAGGCACGGTAAAGAATTCCCACGGCGTGTGGGCACCACTGCTCCTGCATATCGGCAGCTGAACAGCACGAGCACGTGGCCTCGATTTCATGCGCGGATATGACCGTTAGGGTGACCGATTGGGTGACGGAATCATCTTCGCGTACAACCCCTGTTATGGTTCGTCCAGCGCTGCCACATTCAACCACGTGGCCCATAAGGGCTAGGTTGACCCCCTTTTCGACAACGGAAAATGGGGCGAGTTTCTTAAGGTGAGTTAAAATCTTCGATTTTGCCGAGGCCTGAGCGCCAATCATCAGCAGATGGTATCACAGACGGCTCGATTAGGGCAGAGGGAGGATGCTATAAATGGACCAAAAAATCGACCTAAATCGTTGAGTGCTATCTTTTTTCTCGGTCAAAATATCATCCGATCACTTCCGTTTGCGGCACAACAGCTATACGATGGGCGCCATGAATAAGCAGTTTTCTTTTCCTCCCGAAAAAATGAAAGTCCTCTTCCTTGAGGGAGTCCATCCCGCAGCAGCGGAGCGTATGCAGCAGTCCGGCTACCGAGCCGAGATGGTAAAGCAGGCCTACAGTGAGGATGAGCTGTGTAAGGCTATAGCCTCGGTGCACATCCTCGGTATACGCTCAAAGACCTGTGTAACAAAACGAGTTCTAGATCACGCAAAGCAGTTGCTGGCTATAGGCTGTTTTTGTATTGGAACCGATCAGGTTGACCTTGATCAGGCGCGGCTCTGCGGAGTACCGGTCTTTAATGCACCTTTCAGCAATACTCGCAGTGTCGCAGAGCTGGCGATCGCTGAAATGATCATGCTGGCGCGCCAAGCTGCTCATAAGAGTCAACTTCTGCACACCGGCACCTGGGAGAAATCAGCTGAGGGGTGCTGTGAAGTCCGTAATAAGACCGTGGGCATCGTCGGTTACGGTCACATCGGACCTCAGGTTGGGTTGCTCGCCGAAGCCTTGGGAATGAAGGTACACTATTTCGATATAGTGGCTAAGCTCCCTCTCGGAAACGCCACCTCGGTGGGAAGTCTTGAGGAGCTGCTCAAGGTGTCAGACTTTGTCACACTTCACGTTCCTGACACTGCGGAGACCCGAGGCATGATCGGGAAGCGCGAGATAGAGGCGATGAAAATAGGTTCCTACCTCCTGAATCTCAGTCGTGGCCGAATCGTCGATCTTGATGCGGTGCGAGACGCTCTGGTACGCAAGAAATTAGCAGGGGTAGCAGTAGATGTGTTCCCAGAGGAGCCTAAGTCTAACGATGAGGTGTTCGCATCCCCCCTTTGTGGGCTACCTAATGTTATCATGACACCTCACATAGGAGGGAGCACGATTGAAGCCCAGCGGAATATAGGTCTTGAGGTAGCCAGTACATTTGTAAAGTACATTGAAACCGGCAGCACTACCGGAGCAGTTAATTTTCCGCAGGTTGAACTTCCAGTAGTTAAGGAGACCCATAGGATCCTTAATATTCACCGTAACGTCCCCGGAGTGCTTAGTGCCATCAATCATATCATCGCCGATATGGGTGCGAATATCAGAGCGCAGTACTTAGAGACCCGCGCCGACGTGGGCTATCTGATCATAGACGTCGATAGCGACATCTCCTCAGCGGTTAAAAACTCAATCGATGAACTAGAAACGAGCATAAAGACCAGGATGTTGTTCTAACTATGAAGATCGAGAGTATGGAATGACCGCAGCAGTTATCGGAGGGGGGATAGCGGGCCTTACGGCGGCGTACGAGCTGGTCAAAGCCGGAGAGCGCCCGTTCCTGATCGAGCCGGGACCGATCGGCGGAATGGTGCGCTCTGGTACAGTATCTGGCTTCACCCTGGAGTATGGACCTAACGTCCTTGTTGAACGTCCCGACTTAAAGGACTTGCTTAGCGATCTGCACCTAACCGCAGATGTGGCGTATCCCACTGTTGAACCTTACGGCCAATATGTGTGGTACAACGACCGAGCAGTGAAGGTTCCCACAGGTTTTTTGGAGCTTCTTAAAAGTCCACTTTTCACTGCGTGGACCAAACTTACGCTGCCATGCAAAGCGCTGCTGCCCGGAATTCTGCCGGCGAAACAGCCGGACTATTCTGTATATGATTTCTTTAGTCCGCTACTCGGCGGGCACACAGTACGCCACCTGCTCGATCCAGTGCTAAAGGGGATATATGGTGGTGAAGTTAGCACCCTAAGCGCCCGATCGGTCTTTCCCAACCTATGGAACGCCGCCACGGCTGGCCGTTCGATTTTCGGCTATATGCGGTCACGTCGCGGCAATGGTAAGCCTCGAATCCTAGTCGTGAAAGGGGGGATTCAACGAATTGCCGAGGCCCTTTGGCACCATGTAGGCCCACGGGTTGAGCACATATCTTCGCGTGCACAGCGAATAATGCCACTGGAAGGTGGGCGATACCGAATCTCTCTTGAGGGAGGACGCCAGATAGAAGCCGACGGGTGTGTTGTGACCGCGGCTGGCAGGCAAGTGGCTCCTTTGCTCGGTTACCTGAGTGAGGAATTAGCTGATCACCTCACCAATTCAAAGTACGCCACCTTGGCCGTAGTGCACCTGCGCGTTTCAAGAAATGCGCCACTAATTCACAACGCCTTCGGAGTTCTATTCCCCGGAGGTATGCCTCAGCACTTACTTGGAGTGATGTTTAACTCGCAGATATTCCCCCATGTGGCGCCTGCCGCAGAACACATCCTAACGGTTGTCCTGGGCGGAGCGCAGGCGGGCGAGCAGCTATTTGATGAGGTAGTGCTGAGGGAGAAGATACCACAGCTTCTTCAGCAATTAATTGGTATCGACGAACCTAAATGGTTATCGATGACCCAATGGCCGGCGGCAGTACCGCAGTTGGAAGTTGGCCATTACAAACTGGTGGAGCTGCTTGACGAGTGTGAGCACGCCTTTCCAGGGATAGTGTTTACTGGGCTAGATCGTGGAGGAGTGGGGGTGTCTGATCGCATTCGCCTTGCACGAGAGGCTATAAAGCGGTTTCGACGTGTGCGTGTAGAGACGGTAGTGTAGGATGCTGGAAAACAAGGTAGGGATATAGCCATGGATGTAAGAGCTTGTGAATTCGGGTGTCGAGGTTCAAAAGATAAGGTAGGGGTATTATTGGCGCAGCTCGGAACTCCAGATGCACCATCACCGATCGCTCTCCGTCGGTATCTAAAGCAGTTTCTCTCGGATCGGCGTGTGATTGAGGTAAACCGTGTGTTGTGGTGGGTGTTGCTCAACTGTTTGATTTTGATAACGAGACCTTTTCGGTCAGCTCGCTTGTACAAAAGGATATGGGGTGCAGATGGTTCTCCGCTATTGACGATTACCCGCAAGCAGGCAGATGGAGTACGCAACCGCCTTCAGCAACAATACCATAACGTTGAAGTCGAATTCGGGATGCGTTACGGCTCTCCGAGTCTTGAGACCGCAGTTGATGCTTTGATCGCCAAGGGTTGCTCTAAAATACTTCTCTTTCCGATGTATCCCCAGTATGCAGCTGCTACTACTGCTTCTACATACGATGCGGTGTTTCCTCATATCCTTAAACGTCGCTGGGTGCCAACTCTAAGGGTAGCAGAGCCATATTATCAACACCCGCGTTACATAGCTGCGCAGGCTCAGATCATTAACGACTATCTGGCTAAGATGCCTTGGAAGCCAGAGTACCTTGTGTTGTCATATCACGGGGTACCAGAGAAGTACGTCACTAAGGGTGACCCGTACTGCTGTCAATGTGTTGAGACAACCGCAGCGCTCAAGCCGCAGTTGAGTATGCCCCCTGAGCGGGTCATTCACACATTTCAATCGCGATTTGGTCGTGAGCCTTGGCTCACCCCTTATACTGACGAAACTTTTGAGGCTCTCGGCCATGCCGGAGTCAAGAGTATCGCCGTGGTTGCTCCCGGGTTTACTGCTGATTGCTTAGAGACTCTGGATGAACTTGGTAACGAAGGCCACGAGCAGTTTGAGGAGGCGGGAGGTGAACGCTACTCTGCAATCCCATGCCTCAACGATCACGGAGTGTGGCTCGATAACTTAACAGAGATTATAAAAGAGGAGTTGGGGAGTTGGCTAGAGGGCGAGGCTCGTCGTGTACACGAGTGTGTAATTCAGTGTCCTCTGCGCTCTGGAGCGCTCAAATTAGAGCCACTAAAAGAAGTAGCGTAGTATTATAGCTGCGGTTTAAATGAAGGGAGGCACATTAAGCCATGAAAAAGGTTGTGCAACTTATTATAGGGTGCGCAGTAAGCGCATTGATGCTTTATCTTGTTTTCGGTGATGCTAAGCTAAGCGATCTACGTGAGAGCTTTGACCGCATCGTTTGGTGGCCGGTCATTCCTTTTATTCTCCTTTTTGGTGTGCACTACCTACTGCGCTCCTGGCGTTGGCGCTACCTGCTCCCAGAGCCACAGCGTGAGAAACCAACTTTGAGATCTTTATTTGACTCCATAATCCTTGGAAATCTTGCCTCCTGCCTTCTACCTTTTCGATTAGGTGAGTTTATTCGACCGTTAGTGTTTGCCCGTTGGACTGAGTATAGCTTTGGGGCCGCCTTTATCTCAGTAGTAATTGAACGCTTCTTTGATCTCTCGATGGTCTTGATCTCTTTCTTTGTTATTGTGCAGTTGCTGCCCGATCTTCCTGAGTGGCTGCACATGGCAGCCTACTCCTTAGGGGCCATGTCGCTGGCGCTGTTAGTCTTCTTAGTTGGCGGGTGCCTATTTCCGAGGCTTATTAATCAGCTCGTAGCTTTGTGTGTGCAACCCCTACCTCACCGGATCGCTGGAATTCTGCAAAAGTTTGCTGCAGATCTTGTTGATGGGGCCGCAGTGATTAAGACCCCCTCACGGCTGATGATAATAGTATTGCTGACTACCCTTGTGTGGTTGACAGCCTATTTGCAGTTCCAGGTAGTTTTATGGATGTTTCCCTTCAACCAGTCATTCTTGTTAAGTGTTGCCCTTGGAGTGTTCGTTGCTCTTGCAATCGCTTTGCCATCGGCTCCCGGATTTGTGGGAGTGTTTCAGATCGGCTGTGTGGCAGCCGCCAGCCTCTTTGCCTACCCCGAATCTGATGCAAAGGTCTACTCACTAGTGGCTCACGGGTTGACCTATCTGATGATGATCATCATCGGTTTTTGGCTCCTAGCGATCCATGACCTAAACCTCTTTGAGCTCAAGAAGGCGGCAGAAAAGGGAGCAGGAGACGCTCCTGAGACGGCCTAAATCGCGCTATTTCAAACCAAAAACGACTTCAAGTAAGGTGCGTTCGTGGTGCTACCTTGACGTTGAAGCAGCATTTTTGAACGCGTCATAATATGTGGTAGAAACGGAGAGTTCAGGACTATCCCCAGCAACGGGCGGGGCCGGTGGTCTTGATCTTTGTAATAAGCAACGGCCGCTGAGGCATGAGATATGGGGATCGTACTGTTAGCCCGTATATTTCATGAAACTGCGTCGCGAGAGCGCCGGGAATGGTGATTTTTCGGGCCCGTAGGGCGAATTCAAAAATCGATTTTTGAACCGAAAAAGCACCGTTACCGGCGATCGTAGTAGCAGGCTTCATGAAATTTCCGGGTTAGGTGTTATGCATCCAGATTGCGCGCCTCGTTGCTTAATTATCTTTGAGATAGGTGTGAGTTTTCGCCGATAAAAGGACTTCAATGTTCGCAGGAAAAAAACGCCAACCCCCTCATTCTGGTGCACATCAGCCGACTCCTGAGGAGTTCCTATGCTACATAGTACTTAAACACAAAGATGAGCTAAGAGAGGCGCTCAGATCCGGTGTGGTCAGCGAGGATATTAAAAGCGCACTCAAGCAGCTCAAACTTGGCACTACTGATATTTTACCTTTAATCAACTCCGAAGAGATCAGATGCGCTTTAGCCACTTCCTTAGAATTGCCTCTGCTTCGGTGTGGTGTTGTTAAATTTGAAAAGCTGCTGTCAGCACTAAGTCTACCCCAGGGTGGGGATATAAAAGACTCTGAGGATGTGGAGAAGCTAGGCCGGGCCTGCAAGCTTCTTCTCTGCACTAAAGAAACTCTACCGCTAGCGGCGGTGATTATGTCTCAAACTCTCAGTCCTAGTGAAATTAGTGAGCAAAAAGATCTAAGCCAACTTGAATCGATCGTCCGAAAGCTTCGCAGCTGTCTAGCCGATGACGCATTCGACAGATTTCAGATCCTCGCAGCCAAGAACATATTACATACTTTCAACCCCTCTAGTGATGATGAATACATAGAGGCCTATATGAAAGCGATTCAGTTAGGTCCCGGGTGCTTTGGTTCACTAGAGGATCCAGAAACACAGGAATCGGCAAAAAGGCTTATGGCCCACTATCTGCCAACCGAGATTAAATGCAGGGATGAATCGAACAAGAGTCGCTTGTTGCCGGCAAGTCTCTGGTTTGGATTTACTCGCCAAGGGCAAGAGCGACTGTTAATGGGTAGAGACGGCGCGGAGCGGCTTTGCAGCTGGATGAAAGGTATGCTAGCGCGGGTTAAATATGAGCTTGTGCAGTGTCGAGAAATATTTGAAAGGCAGCAAGATGATTTTATAGAGATAGATTCGAATTTGCCACCCATGAATTTTGATTTGGCGTCAAGGACACTAACAGGTGCCGTTGAATTCTTTAACGATGCTTTAGACCTAAATCTGTCTAGGGGTCATTTGTGTAAGATTTCAAAGTTAGCCGAGCCTCTTATCGGCGTACTAACCGACATGTTTTGTCTTTTAAGCGAAAGTGGTGCTGAATTTGCACTATCTGATCAACTTACAAACGCGCTTGAGGAGCAAATATCCCACCTGCGTGAGCAAAGTAATGCGGTGGAAAAATGCTTTGAAGATTTCATTAAGCGTTCACTTATCCCAACCTTCCGACTGGTTGTGTATCATGGGCATATTGCATCTGCTCTAAATCTACGACGGCTCTGCCCTTTAAACAGCACGAAAGGTGAAGGTGATTCCAGAGAGCAGATCGATGATTTCATCGCCAAAACGCAGTCTCAGATGATTTATGGTCTGAGCGCGGCTTGCTCAAGCTTTAAAATCTCAGGCCACTTCGGCGCCGAGCAGCAAAGTTTTACAGATCAGATAAAACGGGCTTTTCTGCGTCTAGTTGAAGTTGATCCCAGTCAGTGTCGAAGTGGTACAGAGGATTTTAAGCAACTCGCCAAAGCGCTAGGAGGTGTCGTGCGTCATCTTCTGAGCTACGATGCAAATCAGCTGGGAAAGGACACATTCTTTTGGGGGTGCAAAGAGGTTGGAGAGATTCTCCAGCGCCTACATAAAAACCCTAATTTACAGCAGGAGGTTTTACGTGAGGCTGTATTTGGTAAGGAGGCGGAAGAGCAAAAAATTAAGGACGCCCTCGTGGCGTGTATGGTCCGATTCCCAACCAACGAAAACAGCGAATATATAAGGCCTGTTATAGAGCTCCTCTGGAATGTAGCTCAATCAATCAATGTTGCACTTCCGCCTCTTAGTGCCTCTAAAGAGCCCATTATGAAAGCCATTATAGATGCGGCCATCATCAGATGGTGTGCAGGTGTTGAGAAAAACGCAAAGAATTCCGCGAGCTCTAATCAAAAATCCGACGATAGTAAATATAGCCGTGCAGAGGTAGCTTATTATGGGCAAGAGAAAGGCGAAATCCCGCTTCAGCCTGGCCAGTATGCTGATCACGCGCAGCTCTTTTTGAGGCAAGCTGACTACATGCTCGCTATACCAAATGAATTAGAAGAAAGTGTCTTTCGCAGAGTGTTCGCTGAGCTTGTGGTGGGATACCTATTTAAGTCAGATTGTCTAGGGGATGAAGTTCGTAAGAAGGTGGAGCAGCAACTTGATGGAATGCTTAAAAGCAATAGTGCAAGTTTAGTTTGCCAGGACACGGAGCTGCTAAATAGGCTCCAACAGTTCATCAACATCTATGATGGCACCTCTATCTTCTCGCTCGTTAGAAAGAATAATTGTGAACCGGCGGATCAACTCACTAAGGCCGATGTTTTGAAATTGTTTCAATCCTGGGGGCTGGAAATTAGCAAGCCCTCTGCGTGAGCGATTTTTTCAAAATCACTCACGCAGAGATTCGGGTTAAAACCCTATGGGCCTTTACTCGATTACTCCACGCAACTGTTTAAGGGAAAGTATCTTAATCACCCCTGGTTTAGTAAGGTCAAGAAGCCCCTCGCGCTCCAGATTTTTGGTTACACGAATAGCTGTCTCTGGTGTGGTTCCGGTAAGATCAGCTAGCTCCTTTCTGGTCAGGAATATGCGCGTTGTGTCCTCACTAGTAGATGGACGACCGAAGCGAGGTGCCAGCGCAAGTAGCGTGGCGACGATGCGGCTCTCTACACGCGAGTGCGCTAGGCCAAGCGCGAGATCGTTAGTGCGTCTTGTACGGCGCATCAACTCAGTAGTTATGTGACGATATATTCCGGGATATCTGTCGGCGAGCGATGAGAGCTGCGCAGTTGGGATAGCTAGAAGCTTTGCATCGGTTTGCCCGCGGATCGAGGTATCAACCTCGGTGGGCTCAAGAGCGCGTAGGATTCCAGAGCAGTCCCCTGGAATAAGAAGATCAAGAGTAAGCTCCTTGCCATGCTGGGTAGACTTGATAACGGCCAGTCGCCCTGAGAGCACCATGAACCCAAAGCTAGGTCGCTCGCCATCCATCGATAGGTACTCACCTGCGCTTACGTCGTGGATAGTTGCAGATCTAGTGAGATCTCCTAGTTCGCGGGAAGGAATGCCTTGAAAGAGAGAGATGGATTCTAACGCCTCTAACTTGTAGCGATCAACGGCGTAACCTGGTTCAGCACCCTCTCCAGCCTCGGTTGGGCGAGGAAATAAGTCTGCCTCCTCTTCTTCAGGTGCAGCAGCGACGCCAACTTTAGCATTGTGTAATGCTATCTCGATATTCGCGCGAAGTTCATTCGGCTCGAATGGCTTCATAATGTAGCCAGAGGGTCGTGTAAGCTTAGCTCTCTGAAGGGTGCCCTCGTCCGAGTGGGCTGTCACAAAAATTACCGGGATGCCCAGCTTCTTACCGATCTCTTCGGCTGCCTGGATTCCATCGATCTCTCCTGGCATTGTAATATCCATCAGGATCACATCAGGTTTAAGGTCGAGCGCTTTTGTCACCGCTTCTCGGCCACTTGTCGCTTGGCCGACCACGGTATATCCAGCCGATGTCAGTTCGTGCGAGATATCAAGTGCTACCAGTGCTTCGTCCTCTGCGATTAGTACATTAGTTGGCATATTTCTCCTTACCGAGTTACTAAGAAGGCGGATGAATAGGCTACAGGTCTCCCAAGCTGGGTCGTCCGCCGTCTTAGTATCTTTGTTGTTTTGCGCGCTTCCGCGAGCCATTTGCAAACTGGATGCCCATTTATTTTCCTCAGAAATTAGCCTATTTAACAGCCCAGTTTACAAAACCCCATTTCTCACTTGAGGCCAGTGGCCCAACGCCGTTTTTATTCAGCGCGGGCTAACGATGTGCAGCGCATCATACTTCATAGTTCTGCGGGTTTAAATCGTAACAACCTGAAAAGAGCCTAGCATGCTCGTGCACTATGATCCCGCTTAGAGTGCCCACTTAGGAAGAAAATTTTCGGGAAGTGTGATACGAAGCGCATCTTTCCTAACCGGATGAGTTAGGGTTACTGCGTAACCGATCAGGTGTAGATAATCAGCAGCCATGCCGCCATAGAATCGATCGCCAATCAGCGGAATTCCAGATGCTGCTGCGTGCACACGAATCTGATGCGTGCGACCTGTAACCGGTTTAGCGCGGAATACGCTCATGAAGATATCGTTTTCTTCGACTCGTCCCATTAAAGAGAATTCAGTCAACGCTGGCTTTCCGTTAATCGTATCGATCTTTCGAAGAACTGGGTGGGATGCATCCCTCCCGATCGGAAGTTCAACTGATTTGTCACTCCAAGTCGGGTGCGAGTCGGAGGCACAAATGTACTCTTTGGTGATCTGTCTCTGCTCGAAAATTTGCTGAAGCGGTCCGTGGCAACGCTCTGATATACTCATGATTATTAGTCCCTGCGCTGAAACATCGAGGCGCGATGGCATATGAACGCGAGCCCCTGTAAGCCGCTCCACAGAGGCTTTGACACTAAAATGCCTTTGCTCTTTAGCGGGCATGCTCGACAGTCCAGGAGGTTTGTATACCGCGATGATGTCATCATCTCTGTAAAATAAGTATTCCGCTCTGAACTCAGGAAAGATGGCAGCTGCATGAGGGATGTCAAATTTCGGCTCATAGTATTCGATCTTGCAAGGTAGCGGTAATTCAATATCTCCAAGTGCATCACGCCCATTGACATAAACGCCACCGAAGGCAAACCGCTGCCCCCACGAGTCTGGTTGAATATGCGGCAGGTTTTGATGAAGAAAAGTCAGTAAAGAGTTGGAATAGGCATCGCGCTCGCGAAGTATCCAGCACCAGTACTTTGTTCGTAGCGCCTCAGTAACTACGGAGTGTATGGACCGCATACCCGGATCAATTAGGGAATTCAATTAGCGCTCAACAGGGCTGCGCGTTTTGTAAGATTGGTACCTGCGCAGTGCGTGTTGAATACGCGACAGTCGCTCATAAAGCTCCGCTGGGGGAAGATCGGCGCTCAATGAGTCGGGGCGCGTAAGCCCGAAAGCCTCCTCGAATTTAATAAGCTTAGCTAGTACGTTTCCCTCCATTGCGCGCCTAAGCTTGAGTCGCACGATCTCCATCCGCTCTGACCGCACATCAACTAACTGTTTCAATGTGCCTGGCGATGTGGTGGTAATCGCACGCGAAGAATCCTCCCCAGGGCACTCAGGAACGCTGGCCAATAGGTCTAGAGCCTCTGATGCAAGTGCTGGAGTAACACCGGCAAAAACAACCGAGCCGCTTTCATCAGTTGCTATAGCAGAGGCCACTGTGTCAGGCTGAATTTTAGAGCGTGGTACCGAGAAAGCGACTTCGAACAACTTATCGCCGATCTTAGTGATCGTAGTCTGAGGAACTTCAAACGAAGAGCTGGCTGAGAAGACTATTCCGGTGGCCTTGACTAGTTGAGGTTTTGACTCAACTCGAACCGTGACAGGTATGCTGCTGCCGGGAAGATCAATTGAGTGCGCCTGGCGACTTGCCCCTGCAAAGAGAGCCAGGCACCATAAGACCAAGCATGAGCGGGTGCGAATTACGATCCAGTGTGTGCTGCTTTTAGCCGTTGACCACATATCTATCCTAGTTAGTTAGTGACGCTTTGATGTCCTCTAGTAGTTTAAGCGATGCCTCTAGACTAGCGGTATCGCGCTCCAGAGACTTAGCCTGTGCAACTAGAGTCGATACCTCTCGTCTGAATTCGCTATTGGGGGTATCTTCGGGTACCGTTACCTTAAAATTTTGGATGCAATTTCGTTTTATAGTGAATCTCTCTGAAGAGGATAGAGATCCATCCTTTTGGTGAACAACAAATTGGTATGTCATAGCCGCCACAGGACTCGGCACTTCAATTCGAAAGGTAGGGCGATCTGCCGCGTTCAGCGCACCACGTGGGAATGCTATGTCGATGAACCGGCCATCTTTTGCTCCGATTAACCTAATCTTGCTCTCAATATCAAAAGTATTGAGTAGCTCAATTTCGAGGCTCATCGGTGTCCCGATAGCAGGAAGGCTGCTTGTGTTAAAAGGGCGGTGAATAACCTTTACAGGAGCACTTAGATCTTCCGGTACCTGAGCGGTAGCTGTTGATGTAGTAGCTACTAGTCCAACGAGTGCAATAGCAGCAGCAACACCACGCTTTGCTTCAGGCAAGAGGATGCTAGATTTGAGTAAATTCGATATACCCTGCAATACTGACAAAACCTTAGCCGCGAAAGATGAGAGAGAATTATAGACCACGTCAGGAGACTCCAAAGGGCGAATCACTCTCGAACAGCCGCCATTAATCGACCGCTCGTTTTGCTAGCCTTTCCCAGATAGCTTCCAGGTGCCAGCCTCGCCGGTAACCACGTCTATTACAGTACCAGTAATCGCAGAAGAAGACGACTCCTGATTGAACTTGAGGATCAAACCATTCGATCGGAATGTTGGCCCCTCTGTTTCAGGGGTGACCTCTGGATCGAGCGATACAGTGGCAGGTAGCCAGCCCTCCAATCCGAGCAGAAGAGTAACCCGATGTTGTTGCTGGTCAGCTATAAGCGCCATAGGCACGTAGCGGCCTGGAAAGAGGCCTTGAATCATCCCCGAATACGTCCCTTGAGCTAAGTCTCGCAGCAACGGAGCTGGAGAGGCATCGTCCGCCTCCTGCGCTGCGACCTGTGGTGCAGAGTCGGTATCCGCAGCCACTTCAACGGGAATGTCGGCACTCTGGGTCTTCTTTTCAGCCTTAGCTGTGCTGCCGGTAAGGGCATGATAGCCATAGAGGCTGCCGATGGTCAGGAGTGCGAATGTAAGAGCTACACCAATGAAGCGGGCTAGCGCTTTGGAGAAAAGGGGTAACCCTGTTGCGCCGAAAGTAGATTGTGACTTCTGACGGCTAGCACCCCGTTTGTGCTGTACAGCATTTGCAATCGGAGCAAGGGCCGGCGAGTTCGAAGCGGGTGAGGATGTCGCTTGGTTTGCTGAAATCGGGTCTGCGTTTGATGTCGATGCGCTGTCAAACGAGCCTGTGCTATTTGATCGTCGCTGAGAATCACGCGCGATGATGGCCTTGATCCGCTCAAGATCGATCTTCTCTGTTGGTGTTGATTGGCGAGTAGAAACTTCATCGTTATTGGCCGGAGTCTGCTGAACGCTTGATTGATGGCTAGGCTGAGAGCTTACGGCAGGGGTTGATTGCAGGGCGGGTATCGATTGATGCACCTGCACGGTAGCCACTTGACTAACGCTTGAGTCATCAGCAGACGGTGATAGCGCTGCGCTAGAGCTTGATACCTGGCGCGTAGCGCTTGCTGCCATAGGCGCAGGGCTATCGACGGGAACTGCAGGTGCTAAATCTAATGCTTGATTGGAAGCTCTGTAGTCTGGGTTTCCGAGAGCGCGTAGAGCCTCTGACGCCGAGTAGAAGCGATCGTTAGAAGAAAACCTCATTAGCGTTGAAATCACAGCGGCAACGTGGGGAGGGAGGTGCGGTGCTGCTTGGCTCAGCGGCACTACACGAGCATCTTGCCTGGCATCACGTTGCTCAGCGATCGGAGCATGCGAGAACGGGTGACGCCCAGCGGCAGCCTCGTAAAAACACACTCCCAGAGAGTAAAGGTCTGAAGAGGTGTCGTAGCGAATTCCATCGAGCACTTCAGGCGCTAAATAGTCGAAGCTACCAACTGCATGGCGCAGCTCCTCTAGCTTGATTTCATCTCCCGGTAAAAGCGCAAGTCCGAAATCAGCAAGACGAATCTCTTTTTCGTTAAGGACAAGTATGTTTTCCGGCTTTAGGTCTCTGTGAATTACCCCAGTGGCATGAACAAAATCGATCGCCTCAAGGCTCTGTTTAAGAAATACTGCTACCTGATCAGGGGGCAGCCGCTTGTCTGGTAAGCTGGAGATATACTTGAGTAGGTCCCCCTTCTCTGCGTATTCCATCGACAGGTAGCAAAGGTCTTGGATTGAGTGAAAGTCATCGAGCCGGACAACGTACCTGTGGCGGCAAGACACCAAGGTGAGTGCCTCACGTCTTAGTTTGTCGGTGAGTGTGGTAGTGCCGTCGCGGTTAATGAGCACCTTGATCGCCACCTCCTGGACCGCACCAGTGATGTGGCGCCCATGATACACAACGCTGTCGGCACCACGGCCAACAATTGAGAGTATCTCGTACCTCCCGTCGAATATCTTACGTTTTGAGTTGCTGGGAAGTGACATGCAAAAGCCCGTTACTCAACTTAAACCACCTTAGAGGAAGCGCCAAATCCTCTCCCACTAGGGTACCCCGCCCTTAAATCTAAGGCTACGCCATCGGCAGATAAGTCTACCCAAGGCGCAGAAGTTCTATGTTATAATCCGGCGTTTTGAAAGCTCTGCTTCAGCTTTTCTGTCGTTATTAGTCGTTTTTGGTAATTATCTGAATATACAGTTAATTTTGATGGTAGAAGGATCTAGATAATTGCGGTGCCTGGTATCTCAATCATCCACTAAACGGCCTGAAAACGACCTATTTAGCAGATGGATATCTTCAATGATCTTTTGCCAAATCGTTATTACGAAGTCGCTGCCGCAGATCGAAATCCACAGAGGACAAAATCTTATAAGCAGCGCAAAACTGATCAAAGCAGCACAGACTACACGTAACTGGTATACCGTTTCCGGCTAGACGGTGATAAACTCTCGGCGCGCACACAATTGTTGGTGCGTGTTATTTGTGCACCCGTAGCTCAGTTGGATAGAGCACCCGCCTTCTAAGCGGGTGGTCGCAAGTTCGAATCTTGCCGGGTGCGTTTTGAAGACACCGCAGGTTGCTCATGAATGAACTCAACCCTTACCTAGGAATCCTTCTACTCACTGTTGCCGCCGCAGGGTTCTTGGTGACCATGGTGCTACTCGCTTCGTGGCTTGGACCAAAGAACGCTACCAAGACTAAACAGATGCCCTGGGAGTGCGGAGCTATTCCAGTTGGCTCTGTTAGGGACCAGCGCTTCAACGTACGCTTTTACCTCGTTGCGATGCTCTTTATCCTGTTTGATATCGAGGTCGTATTCATGTATCCCTGGGCAGTTGTGCTTGAGGAGCTGGGTACCTTTGCGCTAGTTCAGATGTTGTCGTTCATGGCCGTCCTGGTCGTTGGTTTTGCTTACGTCTGGCGTAAGGGAGTGCTCAACTGGAACGACTAGTCCTTTACGGGTTGTCTCTCATAGGGTTTATAGCGGCTCTGTGTGTAGCAAATCGGCCGCGTTTCTGGTTGCAGGAGCGTTTCTGTAGCCTGGCCTTGTATTGGTTGCCTCTGGCCGTTATCGCCTGTGGCTGGGTGCTATTTCAAATTGTTAAAAGGCGTAAGAGCAGGTCTTGGTCAGCAGTGCTGGCGTTTGTCTGTTACACATACTGTGTAGTCTTTGCGGTGAGCTGTCTATGGCCCTACGCACACTTCCGCGGCTTTAATCATTCTTCTGATGAGAGAGGTTTTAGTTTAAGTGGCTTGTGGATCGACCGGTGGTCACCGCACGAAAGGTTAGTTGATGTTCAACAACTGATCTTACGGCGAAAACCCACATTAGTTGTCTTTAGCGGATATCTATCCGAGGGTTTGGATGATTATGCTCACCGTGCGGTTACGGCTTCTTTGGAGAATGGGGGGATTCGGATCTTATCTCAGATACCCATTGCGTCGCAGCAGATCGACCAACTAGGCCTTGAATCCTTTCCAGGAGGAGTCTTTACTCTGCAACCACCTAGTGGTCCCGCCATTGAGGTCGGTGTGATGGCGCTAAAGCCGTCAATGTCGCAGGAGATATTCGAGCGCAATAGAATCACCGCAAGACGGCTATCGTCGTTAATGCGTAACAGTTCAGCACCGCGGTTAGTGGCTGCGGAGTTTGCAACCACTCCTTTTTCATCCTTTGTGTCGGTGTACTCAGAGCAGGCCAAACTAAGGTCACTTATGTTTGGCCAAGGGCTCTTAAAGACCTTTAATCTAGAGAGCCCGTTGGCGCTATCAAATGATAGTAATGTGTTCGTTTCTAGAGATTTTGAGCCTGTAGTATTTGAGAGGATTATTTTGCCTGGCAGAGAACGTTCAGTACTCTACTTTGAGGTTAGGGTAAGCCCGCTACTGCATGCCGGTATAAAAAGTAGCGTTGTAGATGCGCGGATTTGGAAGGGATTGCTCTGATTTGCCCCCTTGGAGCCCCATCGTTGGGGTATTGTTAGCGTAAATCCACAAAGTGCGTTCGTTTGAAACGATGATCTCCTCTTTACCGTCATTGTCCATGTCGAAATGCTGGGTGAAATAGAACGAGTATGTCGCTTTACCGTTTTGTTGCCTAAGGGCAGGGGGAAAGGGTAGTTGGGCTACAACTTTGCCTGAACCATCATATAGGGTTGGTGGTGCGGTAGAGCTGCGGCTCACCAGTAACAGACTCTGTGGGGTATCAGAGAGCCAGTTGTCGATCTTCGAAAGCATCGCGCGGTTTCCATGTCCAAGGCTCTTCCAAAGCAGTCGACCTCTCGCGTCATACATGCGCAAAACCCCGAGCTGCTGCTTGTCTCGATCCATACTTGCGATCTGCTTTTCGCACGTTCGCGAGTCAAAGCCACCGATTAATGTGTGTTGAGCGTGATTCTCCTCCCCGCGCCACAGAATATCTCCGGTTGGCGATAGAAGAGCAGTACGGCCACTTGTTGCGATTGCTAAGTCGACCACGCCATCACAATTAACATCTCCATGAGCAGCAGCATCGTTATGGATACCCAGCTCCCTGCGATTCCAGATAGTGGCGCCGAGTGAGTTAAGCAGGACATATCCGGCTAGTATTTCAGCCTCGCCATCAAGGTTGATATCGACGGACATAGGAAAGTGAGAGAATCCGTTTGAAACCCTCCATGCAACCTCAAGGTCGGGAGATAGTAGCGTATTGAATGAACGGCCGTGAAGAAGTAGACCAGCTGGGCCTCCAAACTGATTAGTTTGAAGGATGTACAGGCTGTAAGGCTCTTCAGCCACAGTGCTGGATATTACAGCACCATCACTACCGCTTAAAACAACGATCTTTTCTGAATCGTAATAGATGACATCGTCATATCCATCACGATTCCAGTCGTACACCTGAACTGGTATGTCTCCGGTAGTGCGAAAGTTGCGGTGGTGTGGCTGGCCGCGCTGCCAGAGCACAGCTCCATCTTGCAGAGACATGGCGGTGATGCAAGTAACTTCACGAGCTTTGCTGATTTGAACAAACACCGCTGCGACTGAGTCATCGCCCCGTAGTTTGCCAAAACGCACAACGTGAGAGCCAAAGTTCTGTAAATCAAGGGTAGCTATAACTTGAGCGGCACTCAGCGCTTTAAGGGCTGAGGGCCGACGTTTAGCGCCAGCTTGCTGACCGAAGCTAGAGTTACAGAAAAGTAGAATTAGCAGCGCGGCGCTCAGAACCGAGAGTGTTTTTGAGAGTTGCTTTGACCCAGTAGCACCGTGTCTTTCCGCAGCACTGCGCTTCGGGGTAATGGGTTTGGAATTCACGAGCATGAGATTTAAGCGCTCTTGATAGCCAGCGGGCACTGCACCACCTCCATGTGCACTAACACACAGAGATAAGAATATAGCGTGTGAGTACACAATTCAGAGAAACAAGGCAATACGGCGATTGATATTTCCAGAGCCTAGGCAGGCGGTCTGAAGAAACGATTGCTAGCGTGTGCGAGCGGGCATCGCTCCACTACGCCTTACCGGTCGCGCTGCGCTATCTACGGCGTTAGCTAGGGCGCCGTTTGAGCGAGCCGATCCACCTCTACCTAATACTATGTCGCGTAACATTCGCTGGCGCTCCTCATCAGTGATTACATCAGAGGCTCCTCCGTTTTGACCTTGACCGTGGTAGTAATGGCCTGTGTCTGGTAATACTGGCCCATCATCCGATCCGAAACGCTCTAGGCTTGGTACTGGACGCCCCACTTTGCTCGGGGCGCCATTACTCGGGGCGCCATTAACTGGGGCGCCACACCCGTAGGCAGCGGCGGCTTCGCCGTAGCATTCGCAGAGAGCGTTAGAGGCGTGTACGCCGGAGAACAGAGCAGCGAGGATAATAATCGAGAAGGCTTTCATAGTTTGCGGACACCCCTAAATTTGAACATTACTACGAAGGTTATGGCAATTAAAGCTTGATGTGTCGCTTCTCACCTCGAAAAATCCATAACTAATTGGAACTGCTGATTAAAAGAGTTGCAAGAGGATTCGTGATAGCGCACGTTCAGTCGTCCGCCATTCATTTGTGCTGGATGGTCAATTGAGCAGATATTTTCAACCCCAATACTCGATGGCAGGGGTTTTGCAGACCTGTGTAGTAGCGTTGTCTTAACGGGCAAGTTTTGCCCAGCACCTCAGAAAGGATACGGGATACCCGCCATGAGACTTGAATCAGCTATGCGCGCTAGTAGGGAAGGGCTGGTAGCCCATGGCCAGGCTATATCCGTAATCGGCGATAACATCTCAAATGCCAACACCACGGCATTTAAGGAGCAACGAACGGAGTTTGTAGCGCTCCTTGGAGAGCAGGCTGATGACCGCGGGGCAAGCCTACCCACGGGTGCCGGGGATGGCGTAGTAGTGGGCAGAATCAGATCTGACTTCACCGTAGGGTCAACCAATCCGACAGGCCGAGATCTCGATGTGGCGCTTACCGGTGCTGGATTCTTCCTTGTTGGAGACCCGCAAGCACCGAGTCTAACTCGACTCGGTAATTTTCAAGTAAACCAGGAAGGACTTCTGGTGACATCGGAAGGGCTGCCGGTATTAGGTTACTCTGGTACCGATAATGAAGTACTCGGAACCATCAATATGGTAAACCTCGATGCGCAGCCAACGCCGACCACAGAGATCACTCTCTTTGGTAATGTTAACGGGTCCTCGCAGATCACCCAGCCACCGGCTAATCCAGCAACCTTCAAGGAGCTAAACGATGCGGCAGCATTCGTCTCAACGCAGACAGCCTACGATGCACAGGGCAAGAGTCATGATATCCAACTGTTCTACTTTAAAACCGCACCTAATCAATGGACGGTGCAAGCCTATGTCAATGGAGAGGATGTGGGCCAGGCAGCCAATCTCCCAGTGCAGCTAGGCCAAACATCATTCTCATTTAACGCAGTCGGGCAGATTCCCGAAGAGCAACAGGCGCAGGCAGTGCTAAATCTAAATCCAGCCTGGGCAGGAGGGGTAGAGCAGACACCATTTACACTCTCTTTGGCTAACATGACCCAGTACGCAGGTGGCTCTCGCATAGTGAATGTCCAAAATAACGGTCGCGGAACGGGTGATATCGTTTCATTTGAGATCGGCGCTGATGGTAAGATATTCGGTACAACCGCAACTGGAGGCCGTATTCAGGCAGGAACCCTCGCAGTGGGGCTTGTCAATAACAACGATGGACTACTTAGGACAGGCAACTCACTCTACTCAGTTACTCAGGAATCGGGACCCTTACGTATCGGTCAAGCACAAACCGAGGGGCGCGGTGGCATGCAGGGTGAGGCGCTAGAGCTATCCAACGTTGATCTACCCAAACAGTTCGTTGATATGATCGTTTATCAACGGGGCTATCAAGCCTCATCACAGGTTCTCTCAGCTGCTAGTGGCCTGCTAAAAGACACAATAGCCATGATCCGCTAGCGGGCAAGCTTGACTAAGCCCTGCGCGAGTGACTTTATAAAAAATCACTCGCAATAGCAGGGCGAGCGCAATCTTGGTGTATCCAAGTTACGCCCACCTAACAATGCCCATTCATTTTTCGCTTATCGCTGAATCAAGTGGGTAGAATTGGCGTTTCCGGACGTGAGCATGGACGTGCACGTTTACGAGAACGTTCGCGCGGAAATACGTGATTTATCGCTGAAAATAATGGGTTATGCCCCATCATCAGTCATTGGCACCCACTCGATTCCACGAAGAGCCTCATTTTTTTTCACAAATGAATGAGGCTGGGTTTACCAGCCTCTCAGCAATACGCACTACATCATCCTGAGCACGACTTGCTGAGATCCGCGAGTTGGCTTGCTGGCGCATAACATCGAATAGCTCTTTTTGATATTTGAGAATAATATCAAGTTCAGCGTCTGGTGCTCCGCCGAGTAGCAAAATCTGACGGTCTTTAAGAAAGCGCGACATCGCCCGTGATACGGCTTGTGCTGACGTGACATACTCTAGCTGGTGAAGTCGCCCGAACAGACGTGATATACTCTGTGTAATATCAATAGCTGGTAAAATCCCGAGTTCAGCGATCTCTTTACGGAGCGTGATGTGGCCATCCAGAAGGCTCTTTACCTCATCGGCCAGTGGATCGATGTCCTCCTCCTGATTGGTGAGAACTGTGTACAGAGCGGTTATAGAGCCACTTGTAGAGCGCCCGGCCCGCTCGACAAGCTTTGGCATTTGGGTGTACACGGAGTTTGTATACCCGTGGCGAACGGGCAAATCCCCAGCTGCGATGCTTGTCTCACGGATCGCACGCGCCATTCGTGTAAGTGAATCAACGATCAGAAGCACGTCTTTGCCCTGATCGCGGAAGTATTCAGCTATAGTAGTTGCTGTGTAGGGTGCTGTCTGGCGTAAGAGCGATGAATCGTCACTAGTGGCAACGACGATCACGCTCCGCTTGAGCCCATCTGCGCCGAGGGTGTCATCGAGAAATTCCTGGACCTCACGTCCACGCTCACCGACCAATGCTACTACGATTACATCGACTGCAGCCTGTCGTGCAATCATCGCTAAGAGAGTTGATTTGCCCACTCCAGCCGAAGCGAATATTCCCATTCGCTGTCCTCTGCCCAGAGTGCAAAAGGCGTCAATAGCCCTGACCCCTGTGTTTAAGGCGCTTTCAATCGGCGGTCTTCCAGACGCAGGCGGCGGTTTGGCCCAGATAGAGCGCTGTTGCTGACTACTGCCGCCTGTTTCGCCATCAAGCGATCTGCCAAGGGGGGTAATTACCCGGCCAAGAAGAAAATCTCCGACAGGAATGGATAGCTGTTGGCCCCGAGTGCGGACGGTGGCACCGGGGAATATACCATCTGGTTCTTCAAATAGTGCCAGCGAAAAGAGCTCGTTACTAAAAGCGACGATCTGCCCTGTGATCGTCTGACCGGAGCGGGTGGCTACGTAACAGAGGTCGCCGACAGAGGCCTGCGGAATGCGGGCGGTTATTGAGCTACCCTGTACTGATACGATCTCTCCTATAAGTGTGAGCGGAGCAGGGAGCTTAGCACACAGTGAAGTGCTCGATTGTAGGCAATTTAGTGGGCTTGTCGCGCTCATTTAATGGCCTAGAAAGGATTAGAGGCACACGGCTCCTCAAGAGCTTTCCTCCAAGCGAACTCAATATCTCCGTTGTCACCGCTGATTATAAAATCAGCTTTAGTCAGAGAAGCGTCGCTCCTTACCACTAATCCTGGTGGTAGCTGCTGAGTAACATGTAGCATCACTTCCTCGTATTGCGGCTTAAACGATAGCTGTAGAGTTCGCGACCTTCTGAGAATACCCAGGCAGTGTTCAATCCAGGCGAATAGTATCTCGGGGTGCTGCATAAGTGCGCGATCGACAATGCGCTCAGCGAGGTGAACGGCAAGGGTATGAGTGTCCTTTGCGGCTAGTGCCAAGGCACCTTCGTAACAGTTGCGTAGCGCCTCAAGTGTAGCCGCGCATTCCCTGTGAGCTGATGCTAGACCCTCCTGATAGCCCTTAGAAAAGCCCCTGGATTTAACCAGTGCCGCGTAGTGCAAAGCTCTTTGTCGTGACCTGCGGCGCTCTTGGCCGAGTATGCTGCGGCCAAGCGACATGGAGTGGCGAAAGGCTTGCACAGAGATATCTGGGGCTAGGGAAGCAGGAGTTAGACGAGCTCGAAGCATACGGCAACCTCGTAACAGAGTAGTTTACAAGTTAATCGTAAAATGCCCAAAAAAGTTGCGTGCTTGCTGTAGCTGCTGAATGATTTTTTTGAAAACTAATGACGCTGATTTAAGGGATTAGGAGATCATCTTTGCTCTCTAGAACACTAGCGGTCTCGGCAAACTCCAGGATACTCGAATGAATCAGATCTAGCTGCGCATCAGTTATGCAGTACGGGGGCATGCAGTAGACCACGTTGCCTAGGGGTCGCAGCAGGACTCCTCTACTGCGGAAGAATTTCATGATCCTTGGCCGAATAGAGCTAAGGTAACCGCTAGCGCCACGGTCCTCCACCTCAAACGCTAGGATCGTGCCAGTGACTCGTGCAGCACTAACGCCGGCTATCATCCGCAGCCTTGCGGCACAACTACTGTGCGCTTGGTTAATTCGCAGCCGAGCCTGGGAACATTCCTCAGAAAGGCTCAAATCCAAACTCGCTAGAGCGATCGCCGCAGCGATCGGATTACCGGTATATGTATGTCCATGAAAGAAGGTTCGTGAGTGATCTGAAGAGATGAATCCCTGAAATATCTGCTCGCTACACGCGGTTACTGCCAACGGGACCGAGCCATTGGTTAGTCCCTTGGATAGACATATGATATCTGGGTGAGAAGAAAGAGCTTCTGAGGCAAAGAGCGGCCCGGTTCTACCGAATCCGGTCATTACCTCATCAGCGATGCAAATTACTCCGTGTCTCTTGCATACCGCGATATACCGGTCAAGAACGTCGGACTGGTACATGCACATTCCACCTGCACCTTGCACAAGTGGCTCAAAGATGAAGGCAGCTACGCTAGAAGAGGCGCAGAGATTCTCTAGCAATTCCATGTCCCGAGGTGAGCCGCTTGTGCTGATGTGCTTTACCTCAAAAAGCATCGTATCGAACGGTTTTGTAAACACACCGCGCGCGCCTGTCGCCATCGCTCCAAAAGTATCACCGTGGTAGCTGTTATCAAGGGCAACGACGGTAGTCCGTTTCTCGCCCAGGTTATACCACCACTGTATCGCCATTTTAAGAGCAACCTCGACCGCAGTAGAGCCATTGTCTGAATAGAAAACCTTACCGAGGTTTCCCGGCAAAACGGCAAGGAGTCGCTCTGCCAGCCGCACTGCTGGCTCATGGGTGCAGCCTGCAAACAAAACATGGTCTAGAGATTTCATTTGTCTGGTTGCGGCCTCGATAATGGCTGGGTGCCCATGGCCGTGCAGGTTGCACCACCATGAGCTGATACCATCGAGTAGCTCTTCACCAGAAGTAAGAAATAAGCTCGCCGCGCTGGCGCGTGCAATATCTAGCATGTCATCCTGCATGCCACTCTGTGTGAAAGGGTGCCAAATAACGGAACGATCGCGTTCGAGTAAATCCTTCATATAGTGGTTGCTTTTCTCAACTTGCGATTAATTGCCGCAAACGTATCTCGCAATTCGACAGAGTGTAGCAGATATGATGTTAGAAGAAAGGTAGAGATGCCAATTAGGCTGCCCATAACACAGGCGCTCAAAGGGTTTGTCCAGAGATGTGATACAGCGCGAATCACTCCTATCATAGCGAGCGAAGCAACAAGAGCCCGCGCTGTGGCGAGAGAGAAGGGGAGCCAGGGAAAACCACCAATTCGGCGGCAGAAGAGGAAGATAACCAATATAAGAGAGACAGCTGCAGAGATCGAGGAGGCCAGGGCGAGCCCAACATGTCCTAACGGGATTGATAGCGGTATAAGCTGATAAAGAAATCCTTGGAGTGACGCTAGTCCCATAGTTATACGATCGCCTTCATAGCTCGGTAAAACTCGACCCATGAGGATCAACGAACTGCAAAGGTTTACAATCAGGGCCGCGATTCCGATCAGACTTGGAGTTAGCGTGTCTCTTCGAGCTATGAAAGCTCTCACAAGCATCGAATGGCAGCTTGCTGACCAGAGCCCGAAGCACAACGCCTGGAGAGCGTGAGCTGTACGTTGACTTGAGGTTGTGTCGAATGCTCCACGCTCAAAGAGAAGCTGGGTTATCGGTAGCGCTAGTACCCATATCCCGCAAGCCATAGGGATAACAAAGAAGCTGGTAAAGCGCAGAGAGTTGGAGATGTTGCGAGAGAAGCCGGACTGATCAGACTGAGCAGATGCGTTGCTCAATGCAGGTAATAACACAGAAGCCAGTGCTACAGAAAATATGCCGATAGGAAACTGAGCAACACGATCGGCGTAAAATAACCAGGAGACACTCCCGGACGGGAGAAGCGAAGCCAAGATTGTGCCCAAAAATATGGTGATCTGGTAGACCGATGCTCCGAGTGTTGCAGGGATCATAAGTCGCACTATCTCGCCGACATCTTTTGAAAAGATTCGCCTGGATGGTAGAAGGGATAGACCGCTACGCTGGCATGCTGGTAATTGACTAGCTACCTGCACGATACCACCCAGCAGGACTGATACAGAGATGATCGTCACCGCAGAAGGCATATCAAATGGCATAGCACACACGGCGCCGAAAATTAGCACTATGTTCATGATAACTTGCGCCCAGGCTGATGTGCCGAAGATATTAAGAGCATTGAGGGCGGCATTGATCATGGCGATCACGCTGATACAGGCGATATAGGGTGCCATTATACGGGTTAGCTGCACACACAGCTCAAATTTCCCCACCTCTTTTTGAAAGCCCGGGGCGATAACTCCGACGATTGTAGGAGCATAGATGATCATCGCTAGCACGAGCAGAGAAGTAATTACGATTAGAAAACCAAGCACCCTTCTCATTGTCTCACGGGCAGCTTGCACCCCTGAGGTAAGAGCGCTTGAGAATACCGGCGAAAATGCCGCCGTTAGCGCTCCTTCAGCAACAAAGCTTCTTAGCAGGTTAGGAATTCGAAAGGCTACAAAAAATGCATCAGCGAAAATCGATGCGCCAAGGAGCTGAGCAACGAGTAGGTCGCGGATGAAGCCGAGAAATCGACTGAGGAGGGTAAGTATAGATACTATAGCAGTTCCGCGAAGTAGCATGGTGGTTATTTTTGATTCTAGGGCACGTGGTTAAAAGACGGTAGCCCCTGGAAATCAATCTGGGCACCCCTGGCACAAACAACAGGAGGGTGCTTTAGCGGATCATAAAACTGCGAGCAACCCGATAGAGGTCTGAGGATAGGTCAACCCCTCGCGATCTGATTACTCCATTGTTTCCCGCCATAGATTCAAGTGAAATAAAGCCCAGCCGGTCGAAGTCGCGGGTAACCATTATACCGCTGTGGCCACCAAGTATGTGCTGCACCGCGCCATATCCCAGAAATTTGGTGTATTCAACGTCGAAAGATATAGGATCACAACAACGCAGCTCATATCCGATGTTCTTGGTAATTATGTGGACATCGGCGTTGGCCTCTTTGAGCATCTGTTTTAAAGGGGGGATGATCACATCTCCCAACTCGATTTGAGAGTAGCGTATGCGGCCCATGTCATCACGCACACAACCCTGAAGCGCAGAGCTACTGCTAACATCGATGCAATCAAGTATTCCCTCTGCAAGAAGGATCACTCCATAGTTCTTGCCCATCGATATCCTTTTTCGAATCGACGAATAGAGAATCGAGGCAATATCTTCAGGCGATGGCGCTACACCGACAAATTCCTCCGGAATAAGAGCGCTAGTTGCCCCAGCTGCCAAGCCCATGCCCAGGGCTAGAAAACCAGCCTTGCGGCCCATCGTCGTCGCCAGGAACCAGCGGCGACACGTCTTTGCATCCTCACGTAGTATCTCAACAATCTTAGTACCTGCATGGAGAGCGGTCTCAAATCCGAAGCTCGGATGATTATTGGGGAGAACTAAGTCATTATCGATCGTTTTAGGAACGTGGACGATTGAGAGATGGCGGTGGAGCTGCGAGAGCTTTAGGCTTAAGTAGGCCGAGCCTTCCCCTCCGATTACTATTAATTTGTCGATGTCATGAGCTTCAAGTCCAGCAAGGAACTGTGCTAGGAGCTTCTCCTCCTTAAGTGGATTAAAGCGAGAGGTGCCGAGTATTGAGCCACCCTTATTATAGATGGTGGTGACCATATCTGTAGTCAGGTTCACAACGGCGCCAGGCTCCCCCAGAGTTAGGTCCCGGAAGCCGTTGACCAGCCCCTTAACCTTGTAACCTCGATTAGTAGCTTCAATGACGCTGGCACCGATTACGGAGTTTATTCCCGGAGCCGGGCCACCGCTGACCACGATCCCAAAGTTTTTTCTTGATGAGTCATCGCTTGAAGGCATAGCTGTCCTCGATTGAACCTAAAAACCAACCAGCCACCGTTTTTGGTATCACTGCTGTGCAAAAACGGTATCACACTTTTAAACTTGGGCAAAATCGCCGGTAAATCACATAGTTAGGTGTAAAGAAGGGCTCTTATTAAAACCCAGCCTTAATCACTTTTTTGCAAAAATGAATGAGGCTGAGTTTATTAACTCCAGTAAGTCACCTGCTTGATATTTTTTAAGGTATTTGGTGACGGTGCTGCAGTTCAAAAAGAGGTGCTCCGCGATACTCTATGATGATTAACCTGCATCGAGTAACAGTATGCACTTAATCCTGTCTCAAGAAGCGCGTATAGCGCTCCAGCCGTAGCTCTTGCTCCAGTGTGCTTTGAGTTCCTGCGTAGTTAAAAACTACTCAGCCGTCACTGGTCCTAAGTTGCTCAGTAACTAGACAGTCGCGCGCTGCAGCCAGAGTTTTTTTGTGTTCCACGGCGTAACTTGGGCAAGCCAGGATTGGGCTCACCCTGCTATTGAGAGTGATTTTTTTCAAAATCACTCGCGCAGTGTTAATTTCTCCAATAACTATAGTGGGAAGAGCCAGAAAAAGATGAGGTCCAAAAAAAAGGAGCCCTTGCAGGCTCCTTTTAGGGTAATTCCAAATTGAAGCTGTTACTTAGCCCCAGCGGTCCCCTTGTTTAGCCATCTGTCGACAAGCTGCTTGAAGTATGAAGAAGGGTATGCGCCCTTCACGGCTACTCCGTTGACGAAGAAACCAGGGGTTCCCTGAATTCCGTTCTTTGCGCCGATCTCGCTGTCTTCCTTGACCTGCTTGCCGGCTGCTTCAGAGGCCATGTCCGCCTTGAACTTGGCCTCATCAAGCTTTAATTCGCGAGCAGTTGCTAGGTAGAAGTCAGCGCCGAGCTTATCTTGGTTGTTGAACAGGATGTCATGATACTCCCAGAACTTGCCTTGCTGCTGAGCTGCCCACGAAGCGCGAGCTGAGGGCTCTGCCTCCTTGTGGAAGGAGAGCGGAAAATGCTTAAAGACAACCTTCACATCGTTCGGATAGGCCTTTAACATCTCGTCCATCGTGTCACGTCCCTTGCGGCAGTAAGGGCATTGGAAATCCGAAAACTCAACGATCGTTACCTTGGCGCTAGCAGGGCCCTTAACCGGGCTCTTGCCGGTATCAATCTTGAGCGGATTTTTGAATTGCTCTTCGAGATCGGCCTTTGCTTGCTCCTCTTGTTGTTTGGCGGCATCCTGCTGCTTCTTTTGGAAGTAACGCTCTAGAGCTGAGCCGATCTTTGCAACGCCCGCGTCGCTCTGTAAGTACTTCTCTAAGGAGGCCGAGAAATCCTTCTCAGAGATCTCCCCGTGAGCCGGAGAAGTGAAGGTGAGTCCTGCTGCAAGAGCAAGGAACGAGGCGATGTAACGTGTTGGTTTGTTCATAGTAGCCTGATGTTCTTGGCGGCCCTTTTTGGCGGCCACCTATTGTTAATTTAGATGGTTAATTAGAACCCATCTTAAAAGTATTCGCTGAAGCGAGCCTACTTTTTAGATAGGTTCTAGTATTTTTTAAGGCGCCCAGAACGGTTGCATGCCGTTTTGGACGACCCCATAGAGCTACCAAAAAACAGACAAACCCACAAATGAAAAGAGTAGTACCTTCGGCCCAGTAAACTCTCTGAGTATGCGGCCAGCCGTGGCGTTTTGTCGCAAACTCAGGTATGCAGATAGCATCACTTAGCGGTGAAGGCTTGAACTCCGGCAGCTATGACCCTGTAGTATTCGTGTCTATACAGCTGAAATCGGTGATGGCCTACATGCCTGGTGATTTAGGTATCATAGCGTAAGGGGCGAACAAAAATACGTTCGGCTGAAAAATTATGCTTAAACAGGGGACAGCGTATGGAGAAAGGTATGTTTTTTTCACTATTGGCAGTAGCAGGGGTATTTTTAGGACTGGCGTCCGTTGCGGCGGCAGCTGAGCTGACGGCAGAGATCGCCACATCAAAAGGCAATATAGTCGTTGCGTTGGAGTCAACTAAGACCCCGGTGACCACCGCGAATTTTGTCAATTTAGCCCAAAAGGGTTTTTACAACGGGATTACATTTCACCGAGTTATTCCTGACTTCATGATTCAAGGCGGAGATCCAACAGGAACTGGTGCTGGCGGGCCTGGTTATCGTTTCGAGGATGAATTTGATCCTTCGCTTAGGCACACCGGTCCGGGGGTTCTATCGATGGCTAATGCGGGGCCAGGAACCAATGGCAGCCAGTTCTTTATCACCCATGTGGCAACACCCTGGCTTGATGGGAAACACTCCGTGTTTGGTCGTGTGGTCTCTGGGCAGGACGTGGTGAACTCAATAGCGCAGGGTGACAAGATAGTCTCAGTCACCATCAAGGGTGACACCAAGGCGCTTATGGAGAATCCAAAAGTAGCGCCCAAGTTAGCCGCATGGAACCAAGTTCTGCCGAAGAAGGGCTAACCTCTTTCGCGTCCCCAGCGTTTAAGCGCTGGGGGCGCGAATTAGAGCGCGTATCAAGGTAAATCAGGTTGAGATTATATTGCAGCCTTCCTTAAAGCTTCGATACGCTTAGCTAGTGGCGGGTGGGTTGAAAACCACGCCCCAGGCCCGCCAGATATCTTAAAGGCAGCCAGGGTGGCCTGCTTGTCGTAGATCTTAGTGTGACTTTGAAGCCTCTCTAGAGCCGCGATCATATCTTGCTTGCCAGCGTAGCGCGCTCCACCTGAATCGGCCCTGAACTCACGGTAGCGAGAGAATGCAGCCACAACGAGCATGCCAAGAATACCGAGTACCATCTCCAGTAGGAAGGTAACCATGTAAGAGCTCGTCTGGCGGTTTTCGTCGCGCGAATTTTGAGCGATTGCCCACGCTATCACTCGAGCAAAGAACATTACGAAGGCGTTGATCACACCCTGCAGTAAGGTCATGGTGACCATATCGCCGTTTGCGATGTGGGCGATCTCGTGAGCTGCAACTCCCTCTACCTCGTTGCGATTCATCGTGTTAAGCAACCCAGTTGAAAAAGCCACAAGCGAGCGGCGCTTTGATGGGCCAGTTGCAAATGCATTCACCTCTGGGCTCTGATAAACACCAACCTCTGGAACTACCGGCAACCCGGCCTTTCTTGATAACTCCTCTACCATTGCAAAAAGCCATGCAGCGTCAGGTGAAGAACGGTCCACCAACTGAATACCCATCATCATCTTGGCGCTCATCCGCGAGATGGCCAAAGAGATGAGAGAGCCGACCATACCCCACACCAAGCAGAAGGCAGCTAGCTGGTAGTAATCGATTCCCTGAGCGGTCAGATAGTGCCCGATTCCCAGTATCCTAAGCAGGATCGAGATGGTCAGGATTACTAATAGGTTGGTTGCAACAAAAAGGAGAATTCGTTTCATAGTTAAGACACCTAGCGGCAATTACAGTCAGCCGTGAAATATACCTAAAAAATAGACGAGAGCGTACCCTGAAATATTCGTCGAATAGTTAAGGTCGTTCACACCCTGAGTCGTACCACGCCTCCCTAAATATAACAGCAGTTGTCATATTTTTTTGATGCGGAAGCCATTTAGGCCAGCTATTTACCTGAGATCGCTACATTTTTTATGTTGTCCGATTCCCTTCAATACGTTAGTGCTTATTTGCTGGTATCAACATCTTAACAGTCATAGAACCGTGTAGTTGAGCCAAGGACGGCGAGTCACATGTTAATTTTAACCCGTAAGCCTGGTGAGAGTCTCTACATTGGGGACAACATCAAGGTCACTATAGTCGAGATCAAGGGTAATCAGATCAGGGTCGGCATAGAGGCGCCGAGTGATCAGAGAATCTACCGCGAGGAGATTTACCTGCAGATACTCGATGAGAATAAGAAAGCTGCGCAGGGTGTTTTAAGCGACACTTCTCTAGAGCAGCTCTCTGGTGGCTGGAATAGAACAGCAAAGGGAAGTTGTGCAGCTGCTGCTCAGCCATCAAGACGGGTGAGTCTTGGCGGCCAGTCTGCTAAGGCACAATCGGGTAGTGGCGCGAAAGATTCGGGTAATAACCGAGAAGTAACAGGAGCAAGCTCTCCTAAATCGGGGAATGAAGAGTAGCCATGAGCGAGGATTCATCACTAACAGGTGAAACGCTGACGTTCACGAGTGCACGTTTTGGCGAGTTTACAGTTCCCGCAGAGACGGTGATCGAGATTCCTGCTGGTATCATCGGATTTCCGCATACCACGCGTTTTGTGATGCTCGATCACAAACCGCCTTTTTCATGGTTGCATTCGGTTGAAGATCCTAACTTAGCCTTTGTTGTGGTTGACGGATTTGAATTTGGCCAGCAGTTTGATGTTAAGCCACCGGTTGGCGACAAAGAGACGGATCTCAGGGCTGATGATGAATACGCAATATTAATCGTGGTAACGGTTAGGCCAGACCCTCGTCTGACGACGGCCAATCTCAAAGCTCCGATATTTGTTAACATGCGCAACCGCAAAGGAGTGCAGACTATAGTAGATGACCCGCGGTATTCAACGCGCTTTCCTTTGTGGAGCGAGGATCCAGCGGCATCAGAGGGTGCGGCTTCTGCCGGTAGCCCAGAGCCATCGGATAAGCGCTAGACACAAATCACTTGCACGAGCACGCTCCTTAGCCCGCATATTTCATGAAACTGCGTGGCGAGAGCGCCGGGAATGGTGATTTTTCGGGCCCGTAGGGCGAATTCAAAAATCGATTTTTGGGGCGGAATCGTATCGTGATACATTCCGGTCCGAAAATCGATTTTTGAGCCGAAAAAGCGCCGTTATCGTCGCTCGCAGTAGCAGGCTTCATGAAATATG
>JBKCMS010000012.1:0-2821 GCA_046300175.1 Pseudomonadota bacterium
ACGTGCAAAAGTCCGTGCCAGTAAAACTGGCAAGGCTTTTGCTGGACATCACTATAGGTTGTTGTTTTGATTCGCATCCGCGAATCGATAGCGTTCTCCAAAACTCGGGATTTCGCTACGGACTTTTGGAGAACGCTATATCATCTCTGTTTTAGCTGCATGCGGTCAATAATCTTAGATAGCCAGTAGCAGCAGATCATCCAGGCCAGGCTTAAAAACACTGCTACCGGAGGCAACATATCCAGCACTATTTTTTTATACTCTACCTCTGCATAGAGCCGAATTGGTCCGAGCAGAGAAAACATTAAAATCCACATTCGAAGCGGCTTACTTCCAAAATACTCTAACCAACTGCTCATTAGGTTGAAGTGCCTAAGGATAAACAGGAGCGCCGATCCAAGAAAAACACTCAACACTCCAAATGACGCTGTTAGCCTCATTTTATCTGGCCAGCCTGAAAAAACGACAGCAACTAACAACAACGCGCCCCATATCAGCAGTTGATTTATAAGGGCGCTCTGTGAGCGTGCATGGGCTAATGTTCCTCCTAAGAGTATTGGCAGCCAAACAACTGCGAGTCGATAGCCTCCTAGATATTCCGCCGGGACTTCAGGAATCACTCCACTGCGCAACAAAACGGTATGCGTTAACCAGATCGATATCGCGACCATCCAAATCCACCGACTCCCAACTGAGAGCACTACAAGAGCAGGTACGGTAAGGACAACATTGAGCATCATCTCATCCATGCCAAGGATTTGATTAGTTGAGAAAGGTGTAACAAATATAGATACGACAACCATCTGAGATAGCCGCGTACCAAGCTTCCGCCACAACCTCAATGAGCGCAGACTACCGTGACGGTCGTACAACATCGCCAGCGATATACCGCTGCAAAAGAGAAAGAGGCTCAACACAAAATCACCGATCAGAACCTTATCCGGAACATTGTGCATCAGCACCGTTGGTAGTGAGTCCGACAGAGTCGCTACAAAACTGAAGAAAAACATCCCGGCGACAGCGATGCCACGAAGCAAATCAAGCTGCCGGTCTCGGCTGCTACCACCGAGCGGTGGGCCGCATTCGACGACCACTGAAGAAACTACTTGACCACTATGCATGATTAAAGAAAAAACCCCTTTTCCCGCAGCCCTGCGATTAACTGCGTCACCCGCTGACGTGGAAAACTAGCCAGTAGCAGTGTTTCAAGCGCAGTAAAACTCATCGGCACCAAGGACTGTGCTAGCACGGAGCGCTCTTCTGTATCTAAATTATATGATTCGTGAAGCGCACTAGTTACGCGCACATTTGCTACCGCCTGTTTACGCGCCCATGGACTTACCACCACACCGTCATAAGTCCCGCATACTGATGCGGTAAGCGCCTCGATAAAACCAGTCTTCCACAAAGTGTACACGACTCGTAAGCACTCCTGTTCATCGAGCGACGCTCGCTCAGCTGCTCCCTGAACAAGCTGAGAAAAAGTCGCTCCTTTAGGACCGATCTCAGCTATAAGGCTTAACACAGCAGAGCACTCTCCTATCGGGGCTGATACTTCACGACCACTGTAGCGCTCGATTAACTGAACCGTAGCACCTGTATCTATAGCTGACGCTTGGCTTCTCTCTTTAGGGATGTAGGACGATACAAAGATCAGATCCTTAAAAACCGCACTTTGGAGGCCTCGATCAAGCTGAATCGAACCGTGGCACAGCAGGGTTTCTCGAAACATACGATTGCGGACGATATCGATAACCTGCTCACGAGCGATGATATTATCTCCGAGAGCCGTGAGTACCTCATTAAGCTCGGGCGTGAGATCCTCTGATGACATCATTACAACCCGGGCTTCTGAAACAAATTGCAGTCCCGCGGCTGATGCACTGCGCATAAATTCCGTAAAAGTAGCTGCAGAGTTATACTCTCCGAGAAATTCCTGTACTATATAAGAGGGCTCCGAGCTCTGAAGACGCTCCGCTGCTTCGCGAATATACGGGGTTATAGAACTCGACTGCTCGACGATAAGCGCCAAGAACGCCATAGCATTTTCAAGCCGCGTGCCTTCATCTTCGTTTTCGACAAACGACGCTCCTACCTGCAAAATATCTCGCAAAGCGCCGCGCTGCCGCCAACCAGGAAGGGTGTTGTAGCTTACAAAAAGAACTCCCTGTGAGCTTAGAGCTGCTACAGCTCGATCAAAGATTGCTCGCTGAGCTTCTGGTGATACCCAGGAATACACACCGTGACAAATAACATAGTCATGACTGCCCGTGGCAGGTTTGTACTCTGCTATATCGCCGTGTATCAGCTCTATATTAGAGAGATTGAGGCTCGCTATCTCTTTCCTTCCCTGCTCAATTAGCTCGCCAGCAAGATCTATCCCAACAAATGAACTCTCTGGATACTGTGCTGCCAGAGGAATAATATTGCCACCATCGCCACACCCGATCTCAAAGACCGAGCAGCTATCAGCTGTTGGAGCCGCAATGCCGTAGAGTCGCGCAAGCGCACCGATCCGTGCCGGATGAGTCTCCTTACGCGCGAAAGTTTTGTAAGGATAATTTGTCACTTATAGCGTTCTCCAAAAGTCCGTAGCGAAAGTCCGTAGCGAAATCCCGAGTTTTGGAGAACGCTATCGATTCGCGGATGCGAATCAAAACAACAACCTATAGAGATGTCCAGCAAAAGCCTTGCCAGTTTTACTGGCACGGACTTTTGCACGTCACTATAGCGTTCTCCAAAAGTCCGTAGCGAAATCCCGAGTTTTGGAGAACGCTATCGATTCGCGGATGCGAATCAAAACAACAACCTATAGTGATGT
>JBKCMS010000013.1:0-28549 GCA_046300175.1 Pseudomonadota bacterium
ACTGTAGCTCTTCGTGGGAGTGGAAGACTATCTGATACAGCGGAGAGGTTTCTGGTTTACGTTGTCTGTAGTGTTGAAGCCGTCTCTTCTGGCTCTCCCATGTGTATCGCGTGAGCATACACAGGGAGTAATCGTAAAATGTCGGGGAGAAGTTGCGTGGCTAGGCGGTTACCAAGGATACTGCGCACGTCGCGATACGGCAGACCAAAAAATGGGCATCATCGGGCGACAAAAGGAAGGTTCGCTATGACAAAAGGAAGGTTCGCTATGCGGCGGAATCTTGGGGCCAATCGAGGCGGATTATTGTTAAAGCCGAGCACTCCGAGCTTGGAGCTAATCCGCGGTTTGTGGTAACGAACCTCGATGACTCACCTGGGTTTGTCTAATAATCAAGTAATCAGCGACATAGCTACATGAGCGCTGAATGCTGAAACGTCAAGTGTACAAGGTAACGCCGGCACTCCCCGGCCTTCGCACTCGGTACTCTGCGTCCGGTATTGAAAGGACAATCGCCGATGGAAGGATCTGAATAAGTGGCGAGCCAGTCACCGCGTCTTTAAGGATGGATGCCAACCACGGTGGTGGTGGAGTTGTGGCAAGCTCGGCTGCCCGAGCGAGCAACCCATCGAAACGCTCGAGCGCTTCCCGACCACCATCGGGGTGTTTGCGTGCAAGCTCTTTCAATTCGTTGCGAATCTGGTCCGGGGAGCTATGGTTTTTGACAGATGACCACGAATGTTCGAGAAAGGCAGCACACGCCGCAACCGCGTGCACACTGCGGTCTGCGTTCGGAAGCTGCGAGGTGTCGACTTTCTGTGCCTGATACATCAACTTAGTTATGCCTATCTCAACGGGACGAGGCGCTTACTCTACTTATAAGACCCCGAACCAGAGCGGACTCGCCTCGTTCGAGCCTACCAAAGGATACTAAAATCGGTTAATTTTAAGGTTATATCAGCAAACTAGGCATTTAGGTGCGATTTTGGTGGTCGGCGCGTGCACTGTGTGAAGAAGTAACCTGTAAAGTGTAAATGAAGAAACCTCGCCTGGTTAATAGAGCAGCAATCATCCTCACCCCGAAGAGGCCGTTTTTTGACTGGCTACGAGCGCTGCCAGATCCGATCGAGCTAACCCCTGAGGTCTACAAAGAGTATTCGGCGGTATACCTGGTGCCAGAATACGAGGACTCGAAAGAACAGCAGGCCGTGCTGAAGAGTTGCTTTAGTATTGTCTTTGAAGAAGTGCTGGTTGGATGGTGGACTTTTGCAGACCAGTGGCCGGACACTAAAGATCTTAAGCTCTTCTTAGAGTGGTTTGACGTAACGATGTACCCAATGGTCTTTGATGTAGTGAGAGCCCAGCTTGAGAGGGAGTAGTTTTAAAGACGCTGAGCGAAAAGCTGCGTGCAGCGCCAAGAATCGATGAAGGCGTCTGACGATGCGCGGTGTAACTAGAGACAGACGTGCCAGCGAAAAGACTGTGGCGTTTGACATTAGAGTGGAGCCAGCCAACCAAGCGCGAGCCATCAAGATTATGGAAGTGGTAAGCGCGTCTCTAACGGCACGTGCGTTTCAAGTCAAAGCAGGTAGTGATGAAAATACGATAGCTGAGAGAGACGGCATATTGGTGCCGTACCATGTCGAGGAGCTATACAAGCAAATCACTAAGACAGAAACCTATGGAACTACTAGTCCCCGAACGCATACTCACATTGTAGGGCGTAAGCCTACTGGAAGGCTGGCACTGATGCTGGATGATTGCGCTGGACAGTTTCGACGATCCTTTAAGGACGGCAAAAGGCAGAGGGTCGAAAAGGTTATAGAGGAGTTTGCAGATACGGTTGAGTTAGTAGTTGCGTTCCGAAGAGAGCAACAGGAAGAGAGCGTGCGGTGGCAAAGGGAGCGACAGCACAATAGAGCACGAACGGAGCTTGAGGAGGCGCGGGTTAAGGCGCTTAAGAGTCAGCTTGAATTGATAGCAACAGCGAGAAATTTGCGCGAATACTTGACTCATCTATCAGCCTACCCCGACTCGGAGGTGAAGAGCACCTGGGTCACCTGGGTGAGCGGCTATCTGGAAAGTGTAGAGGCCTCTATTGGTATTCCTGATATCTCGTCGCAAGGTAACTCTGTTGGGAGCCTAGATTAGGCAGAGGAGGATTTCGACTGACGAAGATAATCAGCGGTTTGCGAAGGGGGCCTTCAAAACCGCATGGCTATCTAATCAGCGCTTCTACCTAGGGAGGAAGCAGAGTGGGATAGTTTTGTTTAGTGCCATGTAGCGGCGGATGCTGAAGGAGTACTGGGGCTATAGGGGAAGGACAGAGCCGCTACTAATGGACTTGAAGCTCTGTTACTGGTTTGTTATGTCTAGGCCTGAAAAGTAACTTAGGAGTTCTAAATGGCAACATCCGGAAGAAGAAAGCGGTCTGTTGTGACAACCAGCGTTGTCGCAATCACGTTCTCACTACTGACGGGATGTAGTCATCAAATTGGTACTCTTGGTCTGGCCTCAAACAAATATGTCATGCCAGGCGAATATAGAATTGAAGATGCAGAGCGAGTCTTCTCCTCAGGGAGCTCAAGCCATCTGGTGATGTTCAATTATGATATAGAGCCACTGGCTACAATACAGGAGGCGATGGATGAGGCCATCCGCAAGGTAGGCGGCGACTTCATGACCAATGCTTCAATCAAACAGACCGATTCCGGCATTATCTTTCTTGTAGGTAAACGAACTATTACCGTTGAAGGACAGGTCTACCGCCTACCTAAGGAGCAAAGAAAATGAAAGTGGTTGGATATGCACTAGGTGCTCTTGCCTTGTTTTTGGCTGGCTGCACCGCAAATCATGGGCGGTATTCGCTTCTATCTCGGAAGCAAGTAAATTTAGAGATGCTCACCGAGAGGAATCTGGCGTCCGGAATCCCAAGCAGGGGTATCTCAGTATGTAAGTCATTTTTACTGCTCCCGGTCGAGCGCGGTTGTTCCATGGACAGAGCTCTTTCAGAGGCCCTGCGTAATAACGATCTTCTAACAGAAGCTCAGATTACTTATGAAAAGGTAGACCTCTTTCCAATTTTTGAGCGTGAAACGTGGACGGTGTCCGGTAACTCTGTTCAATTGGCTCCCAAGTAATTGTCTTAGATTTTAAGGGCTCTTCGCGGTCTCTCCAGAACAGCAAGTATTAAGCCCATGGCTGTTGATGCACTCTTGTCCCTTAATCGCCAGCTCCGTAAATCCTTTTGGACAGGTTGCACCTACAACCCTTGAGGCGTGACCTTAAGGCCTACCTACTTATCATTCTCTTTATGCACCACTTTTCCACCAGTGCTGATTAAACAACCAATAAAGTTATCGATGCAAAGGGTATGAGTAGCTTAGTTTCGGCCTTAATAGTCATCCGTGCGTAGTTAAGAGCGCAAGTAGGGTAGGGGAGAACGCACCAGGTAATGACAGCCGACCCACTGAACCATCGGAACTGGAGAAGAGCTTTGATGCTTATTGGATCTCCCTAGCTGAGTCAGAAAAGGAATAGTTTGAAAAAGAAGTCTTAGCTCATGCTGAACCATTTAATCAACGATTCTATGCCGAGCGCAAGGAAGAGGGGGGTAGTCTATTTAAGACAATACGAAGTCTATTTTAATAAGCCATTTTGCTTCAGGCGCTAGTGCAGCAGGGTAGGGGGCTATTTTGGTTGTAAGGGGGTAAGAAATAGGAAGTTAACGCGGAGCTCGCAAGTGTAAAGCATTTCCCTCGACACCGGCCCTGAAAAAGGTAAAACTGGGGCCGGTGTTGTTTGTATGAGCGCAAAGTCCTCAGATGTCGTAATAATCGGGGCTGGCCTGGCTGGCTTGACCCTCGCACTTCAGCTTAAGCGCAACGCGCCCACACTTTCTATTGTCGTCTTAGAGCGGCGATGTTTTCCATATCCGGAGGCTACTCACAAGGTTGGCGAATCAACGGTCGAGCTGGCAGCGCACTATCTTTCTGAGACGCTGGGCCTAAAACACCATCTGCAGACAGACCAACTCCGTAAGCTCGGGATCCGCATGTTCTTTGCTAGCGGAGATAACTCTCGCGTTGAAATGCGCTTGGAGATGGGCTCGAATCGTCACTTTTATGTTCCTACCTACCAGATAGATCGCGGACGTTTTGAAAATATGCTGGTCTCAAGGGTGTCTGAACTCGGAGTTGAGGTGCTCTCCTCAAGTAAGGTAGGCGCTGTGGAGTTATCAGAGTCCGGCGATCAGCATCGTATGGAGTTTGTGCACAGTGATGCAACTCACACAATAACAGCCCGCTGGGTGGTGGATGCGTCTGGCCGCGCAGCGGTGATCAAGAAACGTAAGGAGCTCAAGCAGCCAAGCGATCACGATGCTAACGCGGTGTGGTTTAGGATGCGTAGTAGGATCGATATCGATGATTGGTCAGATCGCGCCGGATGGCGAGATGAGCACGAGGGGCTTTACTCGAGGTGGTATAGCACGAACCATCTCACGGGCGAAGGGTACTGGGTGTGGTTGATCCCGCTCGCGTCTGGGTACACGAGTATCGGTATCGTAACAGACCCAGCCATCCACCCCCTCTCTGAATTTCGGTCGTTTGATGATTGCCTTGTATGGCTTAAGAGGTATGAGCCGCAATTGGCCCGTGAGGTTGAGGCACATAGCGGTGAACTGGCCGACTATATCGCAATTAAGCACTACGCACACAAATGCTCGCGAGTTCTTTCGCCGGATCGCTGGGCGGTCACCGGTGATGCCGGTGTGTTTATTGATCCGCTTTATAGCCCCGGAAGCGACTTTATCGCGATTCAAAATACCTTTATCACCGATGTCATAACTCGCGATACCACAGGTGAGCGGTTTGTAGGACGCGCTGAGCTGTATAACGACCTCTTCATGCAGCTCACTGACAATGTACTCAAGAGCTTTCATCAACAGTACTCGGTATTCGGCAATCCCCGCATCATGCCTCTGAAAGTGGTGTGGGATTACGCAGTGTACTGGGGCTTTATCGCGTTTATTGTGAATCAGGGTCGTCTTTGTGATATCAGCGCACTGAGGACGATAGAGTCTGCGCTGCACCGGGTGTATGCGCGGAACGAGGCGATGCAGGCGTTGTTCCGTGAAGCACACAAGGTTGATCGATCGCCGGTTGAGCCAGGGTTTTTCGATATCGCCAAGGTACCTGATCTCCTTGAGCTCAATCGATTGCTTACTGTGCCGCACTCTGATGAAGAGTTCCTCTCACAGCTACAGGTCAATATGGAGACTATTGAGGAGACGTACCAACGGCTCTCGTATGTGATCCGAGAGTGTCGTGGAGGCTGGAGTAGCGCTCCAGAGCTTCTTGAAGCTCTGGAGACAGCTCCGCAGCAGGTGCACTATGGTGCTACCGCCACCGCCTAAAGACGAGCGAGGTGTTGACTCCGCCGAACGCAAAATTGTTGGACATCACAAACTCGGTTGAGAGTTTTCGCGGCACCGCTTTGATGATATCGAGAGCGGTACACTCTGGCGCAGTTACTTCCAGGTTCCGCACGGGCACAAAGAGCTCCTCATGCATCATCCTGATCGACAGTGCCGCCTCAAGTGAGCCACACGCCCCGAGGCTATGGCCAAAGTAGCTCTTGAGTGCACCAATAGGGGTGCTATCACCAAATAATGGCGCGAGCGCAGTTGCCTCAGCAACATCACCAAGAACGGTTCCCGTGGCATGGGCGTGAACAAAGCCTATCTCGCGCGGAGTGAGTCCGGCATCAGAGAGGCTTAAAGCCACTGCTTCGCGCATGGTTTCAGGTGTCGGTGCTGTAATGTGCTCTCCATCCGAGTTGGTTCCAAATCCAACGACCTCTGCATGGATCCGCGCCCCGCGAGCCCGAGCATATTCTAGCTCTTCGAGGACAAAGGTGCACGCGGCTTCTGCTACCACAAGGCCATCGCGCGAAATATCAAAGGGGCGCGGTGAGCGATCAACGCCATCTTTGCACTGGGAGGTGGCGTACATCGAATCAAAGAGGAGTAGGAGGGGAACAGAAAGTTCTTCTGCTCCCCCGGCAAGCATGACTGTCTGTACTCCGGCACGAATCGTCTCTGCCGCATATCCTAGACCCTGGCTCGCTGATGTGCAGGCACTGCTCGTAGGGATGACGCGGCCGCGCAGCCCGAAAAATATCGAGACATTCGCCGCACAGCTGTGGCTCATGGCTTGTGTGAATGAACTTGCCTGCATTCCTTGTGCATCACGATCGAGGCAGTGCCGTGCGATGCTGAGCAAGGTATCACTCCCCGAGAGGCACGAGCCGTAGGCCACACCGGAGCGGCCAGAGCGTAAGATCGGGTCATAAAGGAGCCCCGCGTTCTCAAGCGCCAATTCGGTCGCGCGCACTGCCATAACTCCAGCGCGACTCATGCTGCGGAGCCGTTTGCGTGTGTAGTGGTCGGGGAGATCAAACGGTGCTGCAGGGGCAGCAACGGCGGCACGCAAACCTCTTATATCTGCCCACTCCGGCATCGGGCGAACACCGCTTGTGTTTGCAACGAGCGCCTCCCAGGTGGCGTCAAAGGTTGCGCCAAGCGGCGAGAGCATTCCGATACCGGTAACAACAACACGTTTCACAGGGTGATACTCCTACTCACAAAAAAAGCGCTATACAAGTCCGCCATTTGGAGAGAGTACCTGTCCAGTCATGTACGTGGCTGCATCAGAGAAGAGAAAGCCAACGACACCTGCCACCTCGTGAGGAGTGCCTGCGCGACGGAGCGGGACTATTCTCTGAATCTCTTCTTTTGGAATATCTTGAATCATCTCGCTCTCTATAAAACCTGGAGCTACACAGTTGACAAGGATCGTGCGCTTCGCCATTTCAGCCGCCAACGACTTGGTTAACGCTATCACACCTGCCTTTGCCGCGGCATAGTTAGCTTGACCCCGATTGCCGGTGATGCCGGCCACAGACGATATCGTGACGATGCGCCCACCATCGTGCGCCTGAATCATTGGCATCAGCAGGGGCTGAAGTACGTTGTACACCCCGGTCAGGTTGGTGCTCACAACAGAGTCCCAATCCTCTCCAGTGAGGGCTACCATGGGGCCATCACGGTGCACACCGACGTTGTACACAACACCGTAGAAGGCACCGTGCTGCGCGACGTGCGCTTCAAGAATCGAGGAGGTCATCTGGCGGTCGGTAACATCAAAAGATAGAGCCTCGGCAACACCTCCGCTATTGTGTATCTCGTCAATAAGTCGCAGCACCTCACCTTCTTGTGAGCGGTACTGGAGCGTGAGAGCGAACCCACGTGACGCAAGCTCACGGCTAATAGCTTTTCCGATCACCCCCGATGCGCCTGTTACTAGTACTCGTCTCATGGTTCGACCACTCGCAGTAAAAGTGTTATTCGCGCGCTCTGTATGACCTCCAGATCCGCATGAGTGCACAGCTCACCCTCACACACTACGAGCGAAGCATCGGACATCTCTGGGCGTACCCGTACGATAAGCGTTTGTCCAACGGAGAATGGCTGCACCGTGTACTCGTATCCGCGGACTGAGGCCACCACTCCGAGAGATTTTTTGGAGTGCGACTCCTCTAGCGCAAGCAGCATGCCACACGCTTGGGCCATGATCTCAAGCCCTATCTCAGGCTCAATGTGGCCCTGTGCATCGCACACCGACAGCTCTGAATTGAGCGATACGGAATAGGTTAACCACTCATCAGTTGTGTCGATTCGCTCGCCAAGGAGCTGGAGCCCTGGTCCGTGTGGCAGAACTGTATGCGGCAGCGCCGTCTTAAGTGAGCTAGCGGGGTGTGACACAATCCCCCCTACCTATAACAATTGCGCAGTTGCTGCCCCCAAACCCAAATGAGTTGCTGAGAGCAAATCGCAGTGGTTGAGCTGCCGTCTCGCCGATCGAAACGAAGTGCATGCGGGGTAGCTCAGGATCGAGCTCGCCGTCGAATCTGTGGGGCGGGAGGCGCCGCGAAAGGTCGCGAAGCGCCATCCAACAGAAGGCGACCTCCGTTGCGCCACTTGCTCCGAGCATGTGTCCAACGAGCGGCTTGGTTGAACTACACGGGATTGATTCACCGAAAACAGCACGCACTGCGCGAGATTCCATCGCGTCGTTGTGGAGCGTTCCGGTGCCGTGAAGATTCACGTAGTCGATATCCGCTGCGTGTAGGCCAGCGTGCTCTATCGCCTTTCTGATTGCGGCGATAGCGCCCTTCGCCTCTGGGTCAGGAGATGAGATGTGGTAGGCATCAGACGACTCTCCAACCCCGCAGATACAGACGGAGTCAGAGTGAAGCGCAGAGGGTGTGGCGCGTTCAAGGAGAAAAAGTGCGCCGCCCTCGCCGATTGAGATCCCTTTACGATTTTTGCTGAATGGATTCGTTACCTCATCTGAAACGAGCTCAAGGGCCGAGAATCCGTTGAGTGTTAGCTTGCAGAGGGAATCGAAACCTCCCGTGATTACAGAGTCACACAAACCAGCGTGAATAAGGTTCATGGCGGCCCTGAACACCTTAGCACTTGAGGAGCACGCAGTTGAGATGGTGTAGTTTGGGCCTAACGCGCCGCTTAATAAGCCGATAGTTTGTGATACGGTGCCCATCTGCTGCTGACGGTAGCTGTAACTGGACGGCAATTCGCCTGCTCTGACGAGCGCTCGAAGCGCGAGTTCCCCTTGATCGATTCCAGAGGTGCTTGAGCCCAGAACTACCCCGACTCGCGAGGCGCCGTATCTCTTGATGGTCTCCTGCACCGGCACCTGTATCTGCTCAAGTGCTATAAGTGATAGGGCTGCGTTACGTGACCAAAGGTGTTGTAGTCCCTTGGGAGAAGCCGGAAGGGGGTCGTCAACCGCCCCAACAAAACACTCACGTTCAGGAATAAAGCCGCGCTTTTTGCGGATACCGCTTTGGTCACCCGCAAAGAGGCGCGCTGCCACTTCGGCGCAGTCCCGCCCAAGAGCATTCACGATTCCCACAGCTGCTAGTACGACGGGCGTTCTCACCCTCCTTTCGTAGCATAATTGCGATCACGTCTCCAGAAGCCAGTGCGCGCTCATACCATTCGTGTACGAGCCGTTGACCGTATGAGTAAAGCGTTTTACCTTCGAAGGGCAAAAAAGGCCGAAAATGGAACACGACTCAAGGGCTCACATACAGGGTGCAATCTGCCGTTTCCTGAGCGATATGCTCGGACAGCCAGTTGCACCACACGACGAGCTGCGAGCTAAGGGTCTAGAATCAGTAGGGTTTCTAGAGCTAGTCATCTTTATCGAGAAGCAGTTCCACCTACCACTCCCACTACAACTTCTTAGCTCCACGCCGGTTACCACCGTCGAGGCGCTCGTGGAGCAGCTCGTTACAGCACGCCCCTCGGCGACGGGTGTGCGTTGATGCGAGATCCGAGTGCTGTTGGTAGTTCTGGTGGTGTTACCGAAGCTGCCTCGATCCGTGGATTTGCGCTTAACGGCCCTGATGCCTTTATGGTGGCAATGGATCGGGACATGCGCCGTAACGGCTCGGTGGGAAATATCTGCCATCTCCTGGTAACGCTTCCGCGCGGAGTTGCCCTAGCGCCGCTGTGCCGCACTATCGAAGGTACCGACCTATATGCGTACCTGAAGCGGCTGCGCCTTTTTGCCTGGCCATTTCGAACTCCGCGGTGGCGGCTTACACGTTCTGGCTCAGTGGAAGCGCTGTCCGCATCTGAGGTGAGAAGCGAGGGAGATCTCCATGAATGGATCCTTGGGCATCGGGTTGACCTGCAGCGAGCCGGACCGTTTGGTATCGTTTCACTTCCATCTTATATTGTTGGACCATCCCTTCTTTTTTACTGGCACCACGCGCTGTGTGATGCGCACGGTGGCGAGCGGCTGGTGCAGAGGTTAGTTGAGGGGGCACAAGCAGAAGTCGTTGTGCCAAAAGGCGTACCTGCGGACTCGATACGAGAGAGCTTAACACGTGTGCGTCGAGCGAAAGCTCTCGTATTTGCAAAGGCTTCAGGAGAGATTGCTCGGATTTCAGCCGATAGTTCTGCGGTGCCACAAAATGCTTATATAAAGGCGCGATTCTCGCAAGCTGATACGGCTCGGGTTGACCAGACCTCCGTGCGGCTCACTGGAGGGATCTTCTCATCCGCGATGTATATCGCTAGCACTGCGCGCGCGTACGCTGCTGTGACCGGTGACACAAGGCCGCTATTTATCCCGGTCCCTCACGATATGCGCCGCGCTACCCGTGAGCGCTCGCCCCTGTCGAATCAGGTGTCAGTCGTTTTTGTTCGCCTGACCCATCACGATCTTAGCACCCTGAAGTGTGCAACGAATGTGGTGATTGAGCAGCTCCACGAGGCGATTGAGACAGGGGCGCCTAGGGATCATCTAGCGTTCCTGCAGATGCTTCGCCGGTTTCCATCGGCGCTACATTGGCGAATTATTTCAATACCAGCTCGGGGGCATCCCGCCTCACTTTACGTTTCGGATGTTGGAAGTGGCTTGTCGACAATAACCCACATCAGCGGGAAGCCTGTTGCTGATGTGTCCCACTATCCACCGAACCTCTCCCCGCCGGGGTTGACAGCAGTGTGGTCACGCTATCGCTCTCAACTTGAGCTGACTGTGTGCTATGATCAACGCTGCCTTTCTGTAGAGCGAGTTACTCGATTCGTTGATACGATTAAGGTTGAGCTTGTTGGGTAGTGCCATAAACACGTGACGACGCGGAAAAGAGAGCAAGAGTTAAGTCGGAGGGCGGGGCAGGGGCGTTCCGGCGCTGCAGCGATCATCGGGGCGGGACCAGCAGGGATCGCCGCTGCGGTTGCCGCTGCCCGCGCAGGCGCACAGGTGTATCTTATTGAGAGCTCAAGTCGCCTTGGAGGTTCCGCAACGAATGCGCGCGTTGGTACGGTGTGCGGGCTCTCGCGGTGTGGAGTGCAGCTTACGAGTGTGCCTAGCTTCGATGCACCAGGATTTGCACGCGAGTTTTCGATGCGATTGGCAGAGCTCTCAGGAACGCAGCTGGTGCGAAATGGAGCCGGCTTGACGTATCTGCCCTATGCCCCCGAGGCGTTTGAGGTGGCGGCTGACGAGATGCTCTCATCATTAGACGATCGAGTGAAGTTAATTATTCAGAAGCGTCTCACAGCAACAGAGCTGGCTCCTGATGGTGGCTCATTTCTGCTAGAGGTAGCAGGGGAGCAGATTATCGCACAGGCGCTTGTCGATTGTAGTGGTGATGCCGTGGTGTCTCGACAGCTAGGTTTATCAGTGCACGTTCCCACACCGTATCAATCGGGAGCGCTCGTCTTTGAGTTGTGTGGGCTACCACCTCTTAATGAGGTGGAGACCTCGTTCCTGATCCGCAAAACTCTCCGCGAGGGGGTTATTGACGGTGCTCTCCCCGAGCGCTGCTCTTACGTCTCAATCGTTCCGGGGTCCCTGCGTGGCGCCTCGGCCGCCTTTAAGCTAGGGACACGAGCTCCAAAGCCTGAGACGGGTGGCGCGGACTCGGCGGGAGCTGTTGAACGCGAGGCCCGCGAGGATCTACAGAAATTGGTGCCGTACTTGGTGTCCAGTGCAGAGCCTCTACAGGATTTGACCTTAGGGGGAGTGGCGGCCTCCCTGGGAGTTCGCTCAGGTTTTCGCGGAGAGGGAAAAAGTGTCCTGTCAGAACAGGACCTTATGAGCTCCGAGCCGTGCGTTGACGGCGTTGCGCTTGGATTCTGGCCGGCTGAGCGCTGGGACACTCCTGTTCGACCGGAGCTAACCTATCTCGGTGAGGGGCTGCACTACGAAATCCCCCTCGGGGCTCTGTGCTCAAGGGAACTTCCTGGGGTATACTTCGCGGGCCGGTGTATATCGGCGACCGACCAGGCAATAGCATCAGCCCGGGTTATTGGGACTTGCTTGCTTACGGGGTATGCCGCAGGGCGCGCGGCAGTGGGGTATCTGCGCGGTGACCCGACGGAACGGACAGTGGCGGACCTCCGTGCAGAGCAGGTAGAGCCGTTCTACCGGCAGTTAAACGGTGATTCAGCAAGGAGTCTTTAGCCAGTGAATGAAGCCTTTCGAGCAGAGCAGATACTGGCTACAAGCGCGGCGCGCTGGCCTACTCACGCTGCAGTCATCGACCAACGGGGGAGCTATTCTTTCGCCATGCTACATGACGGCGCGCAAGAGGTCAGCTCGGCGTTAAACCAAGCCGGGATAGCGCCGGGCGCAGTCATCGGAGTTTCGATGACCGAGGCGCGTAATTTTCTCACAACCCTGTTTGGAGTGCTCCAGGCGGGCTGCATTGCTATTCCGGTGGCGCCCAACCTCTCACAAGCTGAGAGGGCCAGGGTAGTGGCTGAAACCGGCGTAGCATGGGTTCTTACGGATGGTGCGATGACCTCTCCGTCCCGAGGCGGCGCTGAAGCAAATGGTCGTGTGCTCAGTCTCTTTGGCGTATCGAATATCTGTTGTGCGCCCCAGACTCCGGGTGCGAGGGTAGCGATTGTTGATGTATTTCCGGAAGCTGCGGTTATTCGCTATACCTCAGGTACGACCGCTAAATCAAAGGGTGTAGTTCTCTCGCACAGAGCGGTGCTCGAACGCGCCGCTGCTTCGCAGCAGCTCCTTGGGGTCACCCACGAGGATGTTGTGCTGGCTCCGCTACCGCTGTCGTATCACTTTGTTGCCTCAGCACTCTCGTGCGTCCGAGCCGGTGCTACTATTCTCGACAGTACAGACCTTATAGCACCGGAGATCCTTGAGTTTGGAGCGCAGCAAGGAGCAACAATCTGTTATGCGTCACCGATTCAGTATGAGTTGATGAGCCGCAAGGAGAATGACCACCGCTTGCCGTCGCTTCGTCGCGCAATCTCAACATCGGCGCTCCTTCCGAAAAGGACAGCGGATGGTTTTTTTGACCGCTTCGGTGTGCGTCTGACTCAAGTGTACGGAATTATCGAGGTCGGGCTTCCGCTCTGGAACGAATTTGAATCTATCGAGTCCACTGCTCTTGGCGTCTGTAAAGCTCCGTATGAGGCGATTGCGGTAGACGACCACGGCAAGGAGGTTCAGACCGGCGAGGTTGGAGAGTTAGCTATCCGGGGGCCTGGATTGTTTTCGGGGTACCTGCTTGGCGATCAGGTCGGCTCATCGCCACGATTGGCGAGGGCCTGCATGTTGGCTGGTGAGTGGTTTTTGACCGGAGACCTCGTTGTGCGGGATGAGCTCGGGGTGATCCTTTATCGAGGTCGCAAAAAGAGTGTAATTAATTGCGGGGGGAATAAAATCTTCCCCGAAGAGGTTGAGGAGGTTCTGCGAAGAACGCCTGATATCATCGCAGTCCGTGTATCAGCCGAGCCTCACCCGCTACTGGGGAGCCTCGTTATCGCAGAGGTGGTGGTAGATCCCTCGCAGCAACCGTCAGTCGATTCGTGGCGAGCACTCTGCTACAAGGAGCTCTCTGGGTACAAAGTCCCCAAAGAGTTTCGCATAGTGGAATCCCTGCCAATCACTGGCTCGGGCAAGTTGGTCCGTCACTCTGATTCGAATGCGACGAGCACTGTATGAGACGGATTCGAAGCGTTGCAATCTTGGGTGGTGGTCCGGCAGGCGCGGCGTTGGGCACGCACCTTGTCAGAGCTGGCATCTCAGCGCTTATCTTTGACCCAGGGCGGAGGCCAGAGCTTGTAGTTGGAGAATCGCTGGTGCCAGCGCTTATTCCCCACCTGCAGAAGCTCGGTGTAGAGGAGAAGGTGGCAGAGGTCAGCACGTACAAGCCAGGAGCCACGTTTTATGCAACTCCACAAAACGAGGTCTCATTCTTTTTCAATTCAGCGGGCCCAGGCTCCCCACGCTACGCGTACAATGTGCCTCGCGATGCCTTCGACGCCATAATTAAAGAGAATGCTATCAAGGCCGGAGTAGTTGTGCTCTCAGCGCGCGCCGGGCTTGTGGCTGATCCGGATTCAGATATGGTCGTATTTGACGAGGCGACTCACGCTGTGTGGAGGCAGCACATGAGAAGCGATGCTCCCGACTTAATCGTCGACGCAACGGGTCGGCGACGAACGATCGCCTCACTGCTCGAGTTGAAGGGCTGGACGGGAGACCGGAGTGACGTTGCACTCTTCTCGCACCTGCCGAGTGTCACTACTGCGCACGAGGGCCACATTCACATTAACAGGCTCAAGAGTGGGTGGTCGTGGCGAATACCGCTTCCCGGGCGGGTATCGGTTGGTGTGGTAGTGCCGCAGGATGTTCTTGAGGAGTACGGCACAACTGCAGAGGAGCAGTACGCTCGATTGCTTGAGAATGAGCCGACATTACGCTCGTTTATCAACGATGCTACGCGGATGAAGCCCGTTATGAAGTACTCAAATTATCAGATGTGCTCAGACCGCTGGGTGGGGAAGTCGTGGGCCCTCGTCGGTGATGCCGGTGGATTCGTTGATCCGATCTTCTCTAGCGGACTGTTGTTGGCGCTCGAGGGAGCTGCTGAGCTCGCCCATGCTATCTGCTCTGATTGGGACCTCGCTGCTCCGCGCTACGAGGAGACGATGCGCAGAAAATTATTAGCGTGGCGTTCGCTTATTCACTCCTTTTACGATGGTCGGATCTTCTCACTCTTTCGACTCCGAACGATTTACGGCTCCCGAGCGATCCTCCGGCCGCTCGCACGAATCGTCGATCGGCAGCTAGCGCTTGCGCTAAGCGGTGTTGCTCCTGCGAGCCGGCGGCGTCTCTGGCTTTTACACTTCCTTCTTAATCGGCTTGGACGGTCCCGAGCCCCTTCACGATTTAGAATCCTATGAGAGCGTTTCTAGGATTAATTACCTTGCTCTACCCCGTTGTGTTGTACATCGGGTATCGCACCGAGAACACCCTCGTATCGATTGCAGTTGTAGCGGCGTGTTTTGTCGTGCGCGGATACGGACTCACAAAGCAGTACGCGCGTCACCGGCTCCAGCGAGTTCTTATCGTCTTAGCGGTGGTTGCGGCTATCGGTACTGGATGCTTAGTGCTCGGATCCCGCGCCTCTCTTTTTTGGCCGGTGGTAGTGAATCTCGTCTTATGCGGTGTCTTTACGGCATCGTCTTGGACGTCCCAGAACGCTATAGAGCGGCTCGCCACGGAAATAGAGGGGCCGATGCCACCTCAGGCGAAGAGTTACTGTACCAAGGTTAACTCGCTCTGGATCGTTTTTTTCGCTGTCAATGCTGGGCTGGCGTTCGATTCAGCATTTCGCTCTCTTGAGTGGTGGACCATCTATAACGGTGTGATCAGTTACTGCGCGATTGGGATGCTGCTGCTTGGGGAGTATGTGGTGCGCCGAAGGTTCAAGAGTCGTATAGAGCAGCTGTCTCAGGTCGTGTGCCTTGGTGCAGTTAGTATTCTGTGGTGTAGTGCCATAACGATTGCACACAGTGAGCAAAGTGTGGTTGTGGCACCGCTGCAGCTTGAGCAGCTACGCGAGCGACTCTCCCCTCCAGGCCCATTTCGGGTCGAGTTTACTGAGAAACGTTTCGTTGCGGTGCTCTCACAGCCCTTGGAGTCTCGTGGTAGCATGCGGTGTATTCCGAATAAAGGGCTGCAGTGGGAGATCTTAGCGCCCGTTGTGCGCACTACAATTATAACCCCGAAAGCTATTGCACAGGTAGTTGGTCAGCGCACAGTCCACACCTCCTCTGATGCCACGAACATTTCACAGACGATGTTGTCGTTGCTCAGTGGAACGCTTGATGCAGTTGGTCGCCACTTCGAGCTTGCTCTTGGCGGTAATTTGACGGCCTGGGAGCTGCGCCTTACGCCGCGCGATTCCTTTTTTCGAGAGGTTGTTAGCTTAGTTGTCGTCGGCGGAGGAGTACGGCCCCAACGGGTAGAAGTACACCATGCATCGGGCGATCGGGTGGTGACGACATTTTCTGAGCCCGGAGCTCTCACAGCCGCAGAGTTGGAGGCTCTTGAGGAGGCGTTCAGGCGTGCTGCGTAGGCGTTTAGCGAATATATTCCTCATCTTTGTGTTAGTGCTCGCCGGCGCATCCCTCCATATTCTTTTCAGGGCACCGCGATTTGAGACCAATATTTTAGCACTCCTCCCGAGCATCTACCCGGACAAGACTGTGGAGGAGGCGCTTAACGCCCACTCGCTTGCGCTAAGCAGCAAGGTTGTTATCTTGGTGCGTGGGACGACGCCAGGGGACATCGAGAGCGCGGCGAGCACACTCGCTCACGGGATGCGCGCAAGCGGTCTTTTTGCAGAGGTACGAGATCGAGCTTCTCTTGAATCCCTTAGGGCTCTTGAGCGGCAGTTTCGAGCACACCCTTTTCAACTAACAGCGCCTCCGACAACAGGTGATGAATCTGCTGACGCTCAAGTACTACTCGACGAGGCTCGCGCCCATGCCTTTGCTCCACAAGGGTTGCAGTGGTTGCAGGGCATCGGTGGGGATCCTCTCCTACGTTTGCCAACTTATCTCCAGTCGATTCAACGTGCGGAAGGAGGGTACACCTTACGAAATGGGTACGTGTATCTTGCGGATTCGACACAGCCGACGCTCCTAGTAACGGCAAGGCTTGCCACAAGTGGGCTCCATGATGGGACGCGTCGAAGGATTTCGTCTTTCTTCGAGGAGTACGAACGGCCGCACGGTGTCGAGATTGTCCCCGGTGGCATTGTTTTCTTTGCAGAGGAGGCGGCCTCTCGCACAGAGACCGAGGTTTCTACAATAACCGGGGTAACGATGCTGCTCGTGACAGTAGTTCTCTGGTGGATTTTTCGTACTCCTCGAATGGTGCTTATTACCTCGCTTGCATTGGTACTTTCGTTTCTTGTGACCCTTGTCCTGTCACAGTGGATCTGGTTTGCCTGGGCTGAAACCCCGCTTCATTTAATCACACTCGGATTCGGCTCTTCGTTAATCGGAGTATCGAGTGATTATGCGCTACACTACTTCGTTGCGCATCGACTCACTCGCGCCGATGCTACACATTCGCCGCTTCGCAGGGTACGGAGTGGTCTGATATTAGGTTTTGTGACGACGGTTATCGGATTTGTAGGGATCGCCATGTCCCCCTTCCCTGGCCTACAACAGCTCGCGCTCTTTTCGATCTGTGGATTGTTCATTTCACTGCTCATCGTATTTCTATGGTTGCCGAGGCTCTCGGGGCCGCCTCTATACGATGCGCGATTGGAGAGGCTCGTGCACAGCTCTCAATTGCTAAGCAGTCGGCGTTTCTATCTTCTGCTCGGTGTGATGATTCTTACGGTTTGTACTATCGGACTCCCGCGCCTTGTAGTTCGCGATGATATCCGGGTGCTGAGCACCCCCTCCCCAGCGCTGCTTGCCCGCCAGGGAGAAGTGGCGAGGAGCACGGGGACCAGCGATGGCGGTGCTTTTGTTCTTGTGTATGCTGATGATGAAGAGAAGCTTTTACAACGCGAGGAGCGAGTGCGGGATCTACTCGAACCACTCATTACAAACGGCCAGCTTGCGAGTTATCGTGCACTCTCGCAGGTCGTTCCCTCACGTGCGAAACAGAATGCGTGGTATCAGCGTACCAGAGCCATACTCGCTCGGAATGAGCGTGCCGTAGCCGGATTTGTTGAGGAGCTCCACCTGCCAGTAATCAGTCGGGAGCGACTATCGTCACTATCTGCACCGACACCGCCCGACTTCCTCACTGTTGCTGCATGCCTCTCAACAGGTGCGTGCGACCTGGTGCGCGATCTCTATATTGGCAGAGCTGGAGCGGGGGTAGCGAGCGTAGTTATGGTGCGCGGGTTGAGAGTTGGTGCTGAGTCCGTCTTTTCCGGAATGGATGGGATCGTTCCGATCAGTCAAACAGATACTATTTCGGCGGCGCTGAAACGGTACCGCGAGGTGGCGATGGGTTACACAGCGAGTGTATATGTAATCGTCGTTCTGCTACTTGTGTGGCGGTATGGAATGCGTCACGCGTTCTGGACCCTCGTGCCTCCGACTCTTGGTGGCGCAACATCGCTCGCTGTACTTGCGCTTTGCGGTGTTCCAATCAACGTCTTCTCGGTGTTCGCACTGCTGGTGCTGATAGGGCTATCAATTGATTATGCGATCTTTTGTGCTGAAGATACCCTGGAGGCATCAGGCACTAATTTTGCGGTGCTGCTCTCTGCGGTGACGACAGCCATCTCTTTTGGGCTGCTCTCGCTGAGTAGCACACCAGCGCTTCGTAGTTTTGGTATTGTACTCTCGATAGGGGTGCTCGTGGCAGCGCTCGTAGCTCCACTTGCCGCTCGGTCAACGGTGCCATGTCTGACAAGGAGTGAGCGTTTAAGTATCCTCGTATTGTTGGCCCTGTTCACAGCTGGATGTTCGCTCTCCTTGCCAGCTCCCGAAGTTTCTCAGGTTCGTGTCTCAGATGCGACACTCTTTACTCGTCTCTGTCGCGAGGTGGCTCGGAGCGGCCAGGTGCTCTTGCCGGGCAATGAGCCCCGTACAGCCGCACTTGAGTGTTCAGAGAAATCCGCAGTGGTCGTAGTGCTCAATGCATTCGGGCTGCGCACGCAGACGGTCGTGCTACATGCGGATGGGGCGGTGCATAGCGAGGTGGTATTCCTTGCAAGCGATGCAATCGAACCGGAGCAGCTACTGCGAAAATTTACAGAACTCTGAATACAAGCCGAGACGCACTACTCCTGCGTCTCGGGAAAGCTTTCCGGGAAGCGTTCTCGGACGTTGCTAGCTTTGATTCGGCCTGCAATGTGGCCGGGGATCGCTCCTATAGCGCCTGCAAGTGTACCCACAACCGGAACTCCACCGAGCGTTTCAGAACCAACGTACGTTCCATACGCCGGGTAGAGGAGCTTGTAGCCGCTCTCTAGGAGTTTCGGGTCTGTATCGAGCGAGTATCCGAGAGCATCGTTTGTAGCCCTCGCTTCATCGAAGAGCGGGACGATCGGTAGAAGCCGTAGAGCAGCTCTACTGCCCTTCCACTTACGTCCTGCGATGTCTTTCGCATGACCTCCTTCGTGGAGTGCAACCGCTGGGAGGTCAGAATAGAGGTAGATCGAGTTCGTATAAGGGTTGTATGCATCGCCCCCAAGAATTCGACCGGGGAGTACCGTGTAGAATATCCACGAGAGGAGCCCAAGCGTGTAGCGCCAGCCGGCTCCCACATTTTCATTGTTGGTGAGCCGTTTAAATTCACCGATTGGAGCGTATTCATTCAGGCGGACCTTAACTTCTTTTAAGTTATTCCGCTCAAGGTACTCCTTCATCGCCGCCTCGGTCTCCTCCGAGATATCGTGGTTACCCATACGCCAGTTCCAGAGAATGAGCTTCTCAGGGAGGGAGAAGAGGTAGTGTCCTAGCGAGTCTGCGATCACGTTTGGCTCTCCGCGCGAGATCTGCGACTCCTCTGGGATAGGTTCCGGGTTTGGAAAGACGTCGCCGCGAGGTTTGTACGGTGCTTTAGCGCAGGCAGTTAGGTGCAGTGCTATGAGGAGGCAAAAGATAACGCGAACCATGAGAGTATCCTCGTTATAATACAAACAAAGTCATAGGTTGAGAGAGTCAGGGCCCCGTGATTACAGCGCAGAATCCAGAATTACATTTCAGACTTGTACTTAGGATAATCGTCTTTATGTTGATATTCCAGCAATTTTGGCACTACGAAAAATTTTGATAGACTTGAGAAATTCGCCGGCACACTCTCTCGGGCGCAATATGACCTAAGTGGGCATGGTATAGTACCTTATAGACCACTTCAAAGCGTCCTTCGCCAGGGCCTCTCTTGGTTTTTATAGCATGTGTAGCAAGTGGCAGCGCGGCAGGTAACCGGTACAGCTATCGTGATGTTGTGGTATCTGTTCCGGTGTCCAATGGACGGACTGTTGCAGTCGCGACCCACGACCAACGTCCGTATATAGTAGCAGATGATAAGCAGCCGAGCTTCGTTGGTATTCAACGGGGCGGTTTCGGTAATCCTTTCAATGTCTCGAATCGGCACAATGAACCTCTCTCGACTAGCTACACCGTGGCGGCGTGGGACTCTTTGAAAGTCGCGGGCGCTACCTGTGCAGTGGTTGAAACTAATCACCTTGATCCCTCCAGTGCTGTCACTGCTAATTTGACCAATTCTGGCAAGGAAAGGGCTTTGTTGTTTCCATTTGGCGAGTGGAAAACCGATGCGCTACTGAGCACTGCGTTAATCTACGACGTTACGCTTGATGTGATTTCGCCTGATGGGCGTGCCGTGGTGAGTAAGGTGGCTCGTGGCAAGGACGACCTCGATGGAAGTTTTTGGAACGGTCCTGGGCATGCTCGTAAGGCGACCCCCGTCGCTTTAAGGGCAAAGCTGGAATAGATGTCGGTAGTCCAGAGATTCAGGCTGCCCTGGGGGGCGCGGCTACTTTTGTCCATGCGGTGTACGAGGGAAAGAAGCAGGGCGCATCGCCAGCTCCGAAGCTGGTTGAGCCGATAGGTGACGAGTCTCCAAAAAGGGGAGCGGTCATTTTACAGGCGAAGCAAGCCTCAGTCCAGGCGGCATCGTGCACGGAAGCCCAGATACTCGAAATGAAGAAAATCGACCTCTCCGACGAGCAAATTGAACGAGGCTGTCAGTAGAGATGTGGACTAGAGCCCCGCACCGATCGCGACTTGGATATCGCGCTCCAAATTGCTGACCCAGGTGTTATACCACCTATGAATGATTGGCCCTGAGCCACCTTGACTGTACTCAAGCTGGTGACTGTCGACGTGGATAATCTTTATCTTTTTACCAGTGTGAGTGACTCGAATATGCGCTGAGTGCTCGTTTCCTCGGGTGTATGTAGCCTCGATAGCGTTAGGCTCATTTTTTACTATCGCCCACTTGCGTTGAACGAGCGCGTTGCGAATAGCTTCGTGGACACGCTTATTATCGGATACGGCGACCTGAAATTCAGGAGTGACCAGCGGTGCAGTTTTTGAGCAGCCAGCGAGGGCCACCGTAGTAATGATAATGCAGGCCAAGAAATTTCTAATTTTAGGGCGATGCTTCATTCCGGTCTCCGACAGTATGCTTAGGTTGGTAAAATGTAGCATTGACTTAAGGTGGGCGGAAGCGGAAATCGGGGGATATACTCCAGTTTTACTGGTAACTCGGAGGCAGGCAGCTTATACTGAAGTGTCATGGTCACCGATTTAAAAGCGTCGATCCTCGGATGGTCCTGCTTTCCAGGGCTGGAACGCTTCCATGCCCTGGATAGCGCGGAGGCTAAAACGTTTTCAGCGGAGGGGCTCGATGTCGATTTTATCCCCAGCTCGCTTCGTCGACGGTGTTCAACACTTACAAAGGTAACGCTCGCAGTTGCTCACGCAACGGTGCGCGGTAAGTCACTGCAGAGCATCCCAACGGTATTCTCTTCAGCCCACGGGGAATCAGAGATTACAGCAGCGCTCCTCCGCGATCTGGCAATTGATCAGCAGCTATCGCCGATGGGGTTTAGCCTCTCGGTCCATAACGCTGCCTCTGGCCTATTCTCCATTGCTACGGGTAATACTGCGGCATCAACGGCGATTGCAGCGGGAGAGCGCTCATTTATCATGGGGCTATGCGAGGCGCTCCTCATGTCAGCTGATAATCCCGAGGTTCCGGTGCTCTACGTTTGCTCCGACGACCGTGTTCCCAGTGTATTTCTCCGTGAAGGTGATGAAACCGATCGGCCATTCGCCATTGCGTTGCTGATAAGTGCCTCTGAGATGAGCGAGGGGTGTGCCATGCAAGTAGTGGTTGGTGGTCAGGCTAGAGCCGATGACGAGTTTTCGACCGCTCTCAGTAGCGCGTGGTCGGTGAAATCCTTCATCAGGTGGCTGAATGACGAAACATCATCGGTGCAACTTAGCGACGACGGCTCCGTATGGTGCTGTGAGGCTTCCACACCACGCGCGCCCCTTTTTAGGTCGCCATTCCGGCAGTAGCGTTATGGAGGTGAATGGGAGTAGCGGCGATGCCGAGAGACATCAGCCGCGTCGTACCGGTGGAGGGAGGAGGTTTCTCGCAGTAGCCGCACGTAGCTGCGCTTACCTTGTTGTTTTGGTAGCCTTTTTAGTCGGGGCAGCTCTTTTCTACTGTTATACGCGGGTGCGAACCGTTGCACTAGATCCAGTGGTTAGTCGAAGAGTGACCCGCTCGGTGATTCACCGGGGTATCTCCCTACTGTTTCGAGTGTTAGAGGGTGTAGGTCTTCTCCACGTCGTCGAGGAGCAAGACTCAGGTCCTCACTGCAATGGTCAATCGGGCGTTATTGTTGCAAACCATCCCTCGATGCTCGATGCGTTGTTCTTTCTCAGTCGTGTTCCTCAGGTGGTGTGCGTGATGAAAGCCGCCCTGCTCAAGCTTCCAGTCCTCGGTGGCTTTGCTCGAGCAGCGGGATACCTGCCCTACAACGAAACCCCTGAATTGTGGGAGCGAGCAAAGGCAGCTCGTGACGAGGGGGCGTGTATACTCATTTTTCCGGAAGGAACCCGCTCCCCACCGTCTGGGCTTGGGGAATTCAAACGCGGGGCCGCCCGGATAGCAACCGAATTGGGGGTGCCCCTGTGGCCCTATGTGCTTGAGATGAAACCGATTGTGCTGAGTCGCGAGAGGCCCTGGTGGAGTCCCCCGGCTGAGACCGTTGTGTTAAGAGTCAAACGTCTCCCTATCCTGGTGTCGAAGCTACCCAACCTGGATGCGGAGACCGGCCACCCCCCTGATGACAACCGACGGGAGAGTGTAAGATTGACTGAATCTCTTGAAGTGCTTATCAATAGTTCGCTATCCTCTTCTCAGGCACCAAAATAGGGAAGTGTTGTATGACATCAACTCAAGGTATTGAAGACGAGGTAAAGGTATTTATTATCTCGACATTAAAATTAGACGATGTGACGCCCGAGGCGATCGAAGCCGATGCTCCTCTCTTTGGAGCAGGTCTCGGGTTGGACTCTGTTGATGCGCTTGAGTTAGGGGTGGCTCTGCATAAGACCTATGGGATTAAAATCGACTCGAAATCCCAAGAGTCCCGGGAGCACCTCCGGTCAGTTCGCACTCTGGCGGCGCTTATTGAGAAGCAGCGGGCAAGCGCGCCCGCTACCTAGTGGAGAGGCCATGGCCCTAAGCCATCGCTCACAGTGTATAACCTAGCTCAAGGTTTCTATGGACATAAACATTAACCAGGAAGTGCTCGAAGTTCTCAAGGAACAGTTTGATATAGACGCCTCGAAGGTCTCTCCAGAGAGCCGTCTCAGAGAGGACCTCGATCTCGATAGTATTGATCTGTGCGACATGATGAGTGTAATCGAAAAGCGCATAGGCGTAACCACTGAGCTCTCCGACTTTATGACCGCGCAGACGGTATCCGATTTTGTTCGGATTCTTGAGACCATGGCCAAGCAAACCCAAGTCCATGACGAGGGGCAGGGTGTTTGAGTCTCAAGCAAGTAGTGCTCTCTTCTCATTTGATGGGCAAGCGGCGGTGTTCCGTGACCATTTCCCTGACGAACCTCTCGTGCCCGCGTTTATGCAAATCAGCGCGGTACGTCGGTATGTAACGCAGAATCTCAAGTATCCTCCAGAACAGATCCTTGTCCGCAACTTGAAGTTCATCAGACCTCTTCGGCCGGACGAGGAGGTATCGTTGCGACTAAAAAGTGGCACGAAAGCAGGGGCCGTGAGATTTGAACTCGTAAGGGGAGATGAAGTAGTCACGCAAGGTGAGCTAGGTATCAGGTAGCGTGTAAATGGTCTTCCGTCCATGCCTCGTCATTCCTAACTACAACCACGGCTACGCGCTTGAGTCGATAGTGAGCTCTGTTGAGCGGTATGGGCTCGAATTGATCGTTGTGAACGATGCGAGTACTGATTCCACCGCCACAATTATCGACAACCTTAGTGCTACGCACTCATGGATTTCTGTTATCCATCGGTCCTCCAATGGTGGGAAAGGAGCAGCGATTCGGGATGGGTTACTCAAGGCGTACCAGCGTGGCTTTACGCACGCAGTGTGTATCGATGGAGATGGTCAGCATGCATGCGATGATATTCCGAAGTTTATTACACTAGCGAGAGAGCACCCAGATAGCCTTATTCTTGGAGTTCCACAATTCGGTGTAGATGCTCCGCTTGCTCGTCGACTAGGGCGAGAGGTGTCGAATGTGCTCATCGCGCTCGCAACATGGAGCTTCCAGGTGCGCGATGTGCTGTGTGGTTTTAGGCTGTATCCCTTGAGGCGTGTAGTGCCCGAGCTCAATCTTATGGAGCTTGAACCGCGTATGGGCTTCGACGTTGAGATAGTTGCTCGCGCGGTCTGGGCAGGGATACCGGTGAGGTCGGTTCCCACGCGGGTCTGGTACCCCGAAGGAGGAGTATCTCATTTTCGCTACGGTCGCGATAATTTGACGATGTTTCGATTGCAAACGAAGCTGCTACTAGCTGGGCTGTGGCGTGGGCCTATACGTCTCGCTCGTAATGCCGTCCGCCCCGTGCGGCGTGCTGACTGGTATCAGATGACGGAGCGTGGCTCCGCAGGGGGATTGCACTTTCTGTTGAGAGTCTTTGAGTTGCTAGGGCGCCGAGTACTTCTCATTTTACTGGTGCCCGTGACAATTCATATGTTTGTGTTTTGCCGTACCGCCCGACGATCGGCCGTTGAATTTCAGAAACGGGTCGCTCAGGAGTGTTCAACAGGTCAAACGATATTAAGAAGATACACTAAAGCGTTTCAGCAGTTCTGGGAATTTGGGGTGTCGATTGTTGACAAGGTGATATCGTGGCGTCACGGACTACCTTTGAATCGTTTTACTTGGGAGGGGCGTGATGAAGTCAAGGCTTTGCTTGCCAAGAAGCAGGGAGTCATCTTAGTCGGCGCGCATGTAGGAAACGTGGAGGTAATTCGAGCAATCGGCGAAACCCGTAACCTTATCATCCACGCATTAATGTTTACGGGGCACGCAGCCAACTTTAAACGGCTTTTAGAAGGCGTAAACTCAGAGGCTTTTTTGAGAGTGCACGATCTGCAGACCGTTGATGCGGCTCTTATCTTCACTCTACAAGAAGCCATTTCCCGGGGCGAAGTAGTAGCACTGCTGGGCGACCGAGTGCCGAAGCTCTCGGCATCGAGATCGGTGTTGGTACCGTTTCTTGGAGAGATTGCATCCCTGCCAGAGGGGCCGTGGATATTGGCGAGCATGCTTGAAGCTCCTGTTTTCTCGGTATTCAGCATGCGCGGCAATGACGGCCTCTACCACGTGCAGTTTGCGCCTCTGGCTGACCGGGTGACTCTGCCCCGCAACGGGCGGAGTGAAGCGGTGTGCGAGTATGCGCAACGTTTTATAAAGCACCTCGAGGCTGTAGTGAAACGTTATCCTACTCAGTGGTATAATTTCTTTAACTTCTGGCAAAAAGACATGCCCTGATCGCACTGTCGGAAGTCAGCCACACAAGGGTTCGAATTGTTTTAAGTCATATCGTAATTCGAGAGTGACCTAGTCTTGTGTTACCTGCTTTCAGAAATAGAAGTTCGTTTCCCAGAGCGATCGCAAAGTGTGCGAGTTGGTCTAATCCAGCTGAAAACTGCAAACGGAATGTAGGGTCGAGAATGCCTGATTGAGATTCGAGTCCGTGATGTCCCAACGAGGACTTTGCCGTAGATGACTACAGGTTGTTGTTTTGATTCGCATTCGCGAATCAATGGCATTCTCAATATTCGGGATTTCGGTACGGACGTTTGGAAAACGCTACGGCGGTGAGCACCACCGTCCTCGTCTTCCACTAGGAGGGCGTTAGGCTGGCTACGAATGATATGTATCTGCAGATTTTCGTGCTAGTTCAAAGAAACTCTGAGCAAAGTGATACTGAATGGGTAATTTCAAACAAAGACTCGATAAAGATGACGCGATGGTTACCTTAATACTCTTTTTGCAGAGGCAAGCTCCGCCGGTCGCGAACGGGCTGCAGCAAAACCCCCAGAGACTGACTCTTGTCCTAGTTTCTCCAGTTTATCACTTCTGAATCCTCATCCCGCAGTTGGGTGATTGTTATTTACAAGCGGCCTTTATCTGCTCTGAGCTGATACCGAGGTCCCGCATTTTAAGAATTTGATCGGCTGAGCATGTGTTTTGATAATTTCGAGCCGGCGCGGCTATCTCGGAAACCTTAGCTGGCTTTGCTACATGTGAGTTAGAAGCAGTTTGAGCGACCTGTTGAACGCCCAACTCAGGAGCATTCAATATTTTTGAAAATATCTCGGTCACTACCTCTGATAAATGTTGCTTTCCTGAAAGTACTCGAGCGCCCGTATAACGCGTTTGTCCCTCCACTCCGCCATCTTTCGAGATTATTTGGGCGGATACATCAAAATCGAATCCCGTGCTGAAAGCGGCATCCGTGCGCCATTGGGTGATGTCAAACAAGATACCTCGAGGTGCGCCGACGTTGCTATAGGCTTGCCCGACCTCTGCCGCGGATGCCCGTGCAGGAACTGAGACTGATTCAACATCGGCGCCATTCCTCCGGAGAGTATCTGAAACAAGATTGCCTAAATCAGTAGCTAGAGGCTGACCGGATTCGGTATGCACACCGAACGGGATTCCGTATAAGTTTCGGGAAAGACCGACCCATTGCGGAGTCTTAGAACCATCCAATACATAAGGGCGCAAGTCCCGCATGGCGAAACCGAATTTTCCGACAAGTTTCGGATTCGAGAAACTTGATATTCCTTGGTAATTGATTTTCCTTCCCCAAGCACATCCAGTTAAAGCCAAAATCAATACGATGCACAGGGCATTTAAAATAGATCTCATATTAACCTCATCGAGCGGGAGGAATAGGCCCTCCGTCAACGCCTTAAGCTGTAAACTAAAAAACGACAGCGCTCTCGTCAATTATAATCACGCTTTTTAAGGTTCGGCGCCTCAGCTTGAGTACGGGTGAGGGGCAATCTCTTTAGGGATCGAAAAATCGGTGAAGTGGCTGTTAGCAGGCGGAGTATTTTTTCATAATATTATTCCGGATTAATAGCCAGTTAGGCCTGTTCCGTTTCTGGCTCAAATTTTACGGTCACAACGCAGAGTAATAGGTAGGTTTCGGGAAGAGTGAATCGCACGAATACCTCGGCCACAAAATATTTTTTAGTGGCTAGGCAAAGTCTTTCCGTGTATTGATACATAGAATCTGTTCAGCAGCGTTGTGCTATCTATCCGCAAGTCCACTAGGGGATTGAGGTCGACAGTGCAAATGCGGCAGAGATGCTACAACTGAAACAAGACGTGGGCCCATGCGAATTTCAAAACTACGCAACGCTGTTCTGATAATATCCCTCCTATTCGTGATACTAGGTATTAGTGGATGCGCCTTCGGAACAAAAATGGCTTTTGACAAAACTGTAGTGGCTGTGCCGCCAGCCAGTGAAGCTGTCTCCGTAGCAGTCTGGGATGCACGGCCTTACGTGCTTTCAGGGGAAAAGAGTCCTGAGTGGGTTGGGTTACAGCGTTCAGGATGGGGGATACCCTTTGGAGTGCATACTTCCTCGGGCGCTCCGTTGCGAAAGGAATTCTCTCAGTCGATTGTCAGTTCGTTCAGCAAAGCCGGATTTTCTGCCAGAGACATAGATGTCCCGGACAAAATCTCGGACGCAGTAACAGTTGAGAAGCTAGCATCGGATCGTGGAAAGGTAATCATCCTAGAGATTTTCGAGTGGAAAACCGACACAATGGTAGACGTAAATTTCTCCTACGACCTCGCTGTAAAAGTCCTGAACAGCGGAGTGAAAGTTGCAGAAGAGCGTATTAAAGGTGACGAAAAGCTTGATGGAAGTTCGTGGAATCCAGTCAGCGCATCTGAGCGAGTTGCGACAGCTAAGCAGAAAGAAAGGCTAGATGATCTGTTTGCGACTCAGGCCATAAGAGACGCAATTTCTAATTCTAACGGGAAACCGCCAGTAGAGGCAAAAAAGCAAAAGGTTAGCGTCAGTAAGGCAGATCCGACCAAAGCGGAATCAGTCAAAATTGCGAGTGCGCCCAGCGCTGCTTCTTCAACCCAGACAGGGAGCTGCTCCGTCGAGCAGGTTTTAACGATGAAAGGCTCTGGATTGTCAGATAGTCAAATTAGAGCCGCTTGCACCTCTCGACCTAATTAGCCTTGCTGGACAAGAGCTGGGACGTCTGTGTAGTCAAACAAGTCTATTGATGACTTCCTGCCGCTGGAAAGGATAGGAAAATCAATTAATTTTCGAGTTATATCAGCAAGCTATGTATTTACGGGCGATTTTGACAGTCGGTGCGTGCAATTTTCGAAGAGTTAAAGAAGAGACGGAATTTTGAGGGGAGGTAGTTTAGGCGACTTTTGAAGGTACGGCCGATGATTTTCCGCTAATGGAGGCACCACGAGGCGTCCTCAAGGCGCTGATCAGCACTAAAGAGCCTCCAGCGAGACGTAGAGCTCCCGTTCCGTCGCCAAGGAAGCGGGTTTTAGAAGTCATCAGGCGCTGGCTCGAACGAGTCGTACGAGGGTAGTTCATCGATAGCCTCTAGAGTATCGATGAACTT
>JBKCMS010000014.1:0-25469 GCA_046300175.1 Pseudomonadota bacterium
AACTCTGATGGTCTAGTAACCCGTAACAACCTATCGTGGGCAGACTTAGGCTCGGCTAGCTTGCCCGACCAAGGTAGCGGAGCAACGTACTGCACTGTACCGATGAACTATATTAGCTGGGCAGACCTAGCAGCGTTTCTCGATTGGGCAGCGCTCCGCCCGATGAGTGAGCTTGAGTATGAAAAGGCTGCTAGGGGTACAGATACGGCGATTGGCGGTGAGTACGCATGGGGAACGACCGGTAACACTAACTCCTCCGGGGTTACCAATTCGGGGCTGGTAAGCGAGGTGCCAGCTGACGCAGGAGCAAACTCCAATTTTACCGGAGGGGTCAGCGGCCCCTTAAGAGTAGGCAGCTTTGCATCACTTAACTACGGTGGAGCCTCACGCGTAAACTCAGGAGGCAGCTTCTACGGAGTCTTAGAGCTAAGCGGAAACTTACGTGAACGTGTAGTGACATTAGGTAACGCTACAGGCAGAAGCTTTACTGGGCTGCACGGTGATGGCGCAGTGAGTGAAGCCGGTGAAGCTAACGTGAGCGCTTGGCCAAGCAACACGGCTACCGGTGCTGGATTCCGAGGGGGCTCGTGGAATGAAGCTGCTGAGCGCGCCAGGGTCTCGGATCGTAACGATGCCGCTACAGTTGATGCTACACGGGGAAGTAGCTTTGGCGGACGTGGGGTGCGGAATTAGGGGGGGGGGTATGCAGGCATCTGGGACCCGCTAGATTAGAACCGGGACCATGAGCAATTTGCCGTTTTTAGGATGAAATTCGCATAGCTTATACTTGCGCATTTTCGCTCCTTTTTTTGAGCAGAGCGATTGTCGATTGAGCATTAATCGAGGCACTCTGCTCTATGATTACATCGGTTGGATCATGTGCATTCACCACTCCGTAGTCCTACGTTTGTCAGCAACTAGACAGTCCCGCGCTATAGGCAGGGCATTTTTGTCTTCACCGGCGCAACTTGGATACGCCAAGATTGCGCTATCCCTGCTATTGCGAGTGATTTTTTTTTAAAATCTCTCGCGCAGTGTTTAACCTAAAAAGAGCAGTTGCGGGTTTAAGAATGGCGCATCTGGCTAAAATCACTGCGGCTTTTGAATTTTCGGTGCTCACCCTGACGGTGCCAGGGTTCCGCGCCGAAAATATCAAAATCCTTTGTGCTTTTAACCAGCTGCTCCATTCTACCCCAACTTAACTGCTCTTTTTAGGTTTAATTACCTGTTGATCTGATACTGAGTCCCAATTCATAGCGGTTTCCAAAAGCCGGTATTTAGCTATTTGACAACCCTAGCCGATCTGGTGCACACCCAAGGAATGTTAGTGCTTCATGAACCATCGCTGTGATCTCTGGTCCCCAGGTGCGGGGATCGCTACGCATTGAGACTAGGCCGTCAATAATTAATGAAGTGCCGAATTTTTCACGTGTTTGCACCAACTCTAAGCCTACCGTTTCAATCTCAGGGCTGTACCAACCTACCGCTGTGTCGAGCTTAGCCAACTTAGCCTGTAACACGAATGCGTGACTTAGCGGATCATGAATTGATGGAACGAGAACAAGGATCGGCTCTGACCGCTTTAGAAAACGTTCACTCGCCACGGCCGTGCGAACATATGCGGCAAACAGCGCCCGCACATCTAGCTCCTGCTCATCGGATAGCTTCATAGAATCGAGCTCGCTCCACCGCATGGCCAATTCCGAACGGCATGCACTCCAGAGATTAACTCCGCGAAACTCGACACGTTCAAGCGCGTCAGAAGAGACGGCTTGAATCAACTGCGCCGCAGTTCTAACATCTTCTGGCTCGATCTCCCTAGATAGATCGCGCACTGATACCCCAGCCCACGCTGCTAGAGCCCCTTGGTCGTTCATGCAACGAGCACACTGGAATGGAGATCGAATACCGACCGAGCTGCGATCACGCCCACACGCTGGAACGGCACCATCGCAACGCAGCTGCACTACACTTGCTCCGTTCTTCGCTAAATAGTTAGCCACCAGATAGAGTAATCCACCCTCTCTATGCAGCGATCCGTACGGGGCGAATAGAGCTACTTTCATAATGCATACACCGAAACTGGTCGTTTAGAGACCGACTCACGCTGCAATATGTAACACGCCGCGCTTGTATGTCCCAACGATGAATGTGCCCAATTCGCATCTCCCCACAATTTCTCAATGACGGCTGCACCGGAAAGCAATTCGTGCACCGGCGCGTTTTTAAACATCGCCTCATCAAGCGGGAACTCTACTGCCGAGCCAGCCGCTACTGTTCCCAACTGTAATGGTGCCTGCCCGTCACGGGTGCTGTGTTTAAACTCGGGCCTAAGAAGCTCATCTGTCGGATTAACAATCACCAAGGATGGCGTTATTCGACCGTCTTGAATCCCAACTCCGACGACTCCACTATCTCGCGCACTTCCATCTTGGTGAACGTCACCAGACTCACTCACCGCCACATCATTAGGAACAAATGGAGCCGCCCCGTACGCCAAACTAAACTGCGGCGATACGATCTCGATAACTAGTCTTGAATTGGTCAAGTTTATGCGCCCTTGCTCACATTCGAAAACAACCTCTAGGCCGCACAATCCTGACGACTCGTGGTCGAGGGCCGGAAAAGCATCCTCGAGCCGAATACCATCGGGTTGGTTGAGTCTCCCCCCCTCCAACTTGACCGCTCGGCGCTCTATACCTCTGCCAAAAAGAGTGAGTTCGCACGACACCGGATAGTGGCCAGCCGTAGTACCCGCTGACGGAAAGAAATGAACGCGCGAGCGAATCGTCGAGGTAACCATGCAAAAAGCTCGCGTCACCACTGAATTTGCGACTACTCGGTCCATTTCTCTTTCCTCACCATGACGAAACTGTACGGTACGACTCCTGCTCAGGTGTCTCTCCCGGTAGCCGCTCCACCATCTGACACACGACTGCTGCCTGCGAGCGCGGTGAAAGTCGCAGATATCCCTGCATCACCCCCTTCTGCCAAGACGAATCATCGAAGGTCGACAATAGCTCGTGCTCAAGTGACACGACCCGGCAACCATTACCCGGCACCTGCACTGTCCACTCAGGAGAACGAGTCCCATAGAGCAACCGCACCACCACTTGAGCGTCGTCTTTACCAGTACTGACTATCACCATTAGGTGCTCTCTTCGCCCACCCAACAATAACGGCATGAAAGCCATTTCCCGGTTCCTTAACTCTCGCGGCGTGCTAACAAGATCGACATGCTGCCCTACCTCTTGTCTACACAGATGACTTGCGCCGAGATTGCTTTGCACACGGAGGTGACCCTGCACAATGCCTGCCTGCATCTTGAGACCAGACATAAACGGCTCAACTTCGATTATTCCTACCTCTCGCTCTGGAAACTCGACCTGAAACGATCGGACCAAGCTGCCGTCAACATCGAACAACTGACAACTAGTAGACAACGTAGCTCCCGAGACACCGCTGGAAGCTGCGGCAACCAGGATCGTCGAAGAAAAGAATGGCGGCCCAGCGACCCAAAAGTGGCTTGTAGTTGCACTCTCTGTCATTTAAAAAGCTGCATCACCTAAAGTGTTTCTAAACAAACAATACCGTATAGTGATGTAGGGCAAAAGCCTAGTCTGTTTCACCAGCACAGACCTTTCTACATCAAAATAGCTGGTTATGAATCAGCTCTAGAGGTTACCACAGAAAACCCCTATTTTACACCATAGAAACACAGAGTCGGGCTTCGAACTGGCGCTTAGTTTATGGAATCTACCAGTTTCTTTAGTTCAATCACTTGCGCTGCTGAGTACCCGATGTTTGAGGTCCAGATTATGCGCCCCTGTCTGTCCAATAACACAGCATACGCACTCTGAGGTCGGTCATTACCCAGGGCCTCAATTATCTTCGGAGCATCACCGTAGACAGTTACCACCGAGCCCCAGTCGTCTTTCGGAATACCACTGCGCATTCCATTATCAATAAAGCTCTGAACCATCTGTGGGAGCATACCAGCGATCGTTGGAACCTCAACTATCTCCACTTTAACATCGGCCTGGAGCACACCGAGAATCCAGCGATCGATATCAAACTGAGCTCGCTGGACATACCCGACCAAAAGGAGTGTGTTCTTACCTGTAAAATGATCCGGGATAGCTACAGTCTCTCCCCGCAAACTAGTCCCCTGTACCGAGGGAAAACGAGAATTTTTTATATTATCAGGGGTTGCAACCTTAGGTGAGCAGCCAAGTATGCAGAAAATTGATATCACTAGCATCGGAAAAGATGCTTTCATACTAAGCATAGCAGTTGGGTATGAAAACTGCGCACGTGCACCAAAGCGCAGAAGATTTAGAACTTTTGTGATACACCACCGCGGCGCCACCAGTTTGAGTACCGATAATTGAATCGCCGAAGTGATTTTGCGCAGGCGAGAATTATTTAGTTTCGTAACTACTTTTTTTATGATCATGCCCCGTAGTTTGGCAAGACTACCGAGCAAGCGCAACAGATTTTACCCCAAGCTAACTACCTACCTAGCCCGATCGATAGGCGCGGTTTCTCTACCATACCGGCCTCGGCTTCCCCTAGCACCTTAGGAGTACTCGGCTGTGGGTCGCTATCCTGATTAGCATCGCCAACTTTGGGTAAGCTAGCTTCCGGCATCGTCTGCGGATCTAATCCTTGCGCTGCCAGCGGCTGCTGTAAGGGAGCCCCCCGATTGCTCAAAGTCTCTGGACCCGACTCCTCCATCATCCAACTTCTCCGCATAGCATCGAGAGGAGAGCGGTCGGAATACCCGAGGTGTTTCACCGGAATACGCTCTAGAGAACCAGGCATGCTTCCGCCCCTTAACAACTTGGCTAGCTCGCGGGTTTTAGACATCTCGACTGAGCCGGCTGAGAGCACTAGCGATGTTGATGGCTCAATCAGACGAGCATTTACGTATACCCGCTCAGGCGACACGACATAAGTCCCAACAACCACAGCAGCCAGGTTGCGACTTCCTCGGACTGCTCGCACATCTCTTGAAAGCGCAAACTCACCGGATGTGTCAAGGAATTGGAGTGCGTCAGCGTGCCGAAGCTCGACCACGTCGAAGCCTTTCATAGCGAGCTCACTCATCAGCTGCTCGCCAACCATCCGACCGAAAGTCGAGCTAGCATAGAGATCGTCGATATTTACAAAGGTTGTTACACCGATCGGCCCGGGTGCTGAACTGCGATAGTAGCGGTCTATCTGCGCTGCAAGGAGCGCTGTTTTAAAACGCCCGGGGCCATAATTGTCATACTCCTTCGTCGGTATAGGCCAATACTCGGGCATATCGTGATACCGTGGGCTGCATCCTGCCATCGCCACCCCACCAACTAATGCAGCTGCCAGAGATAAATGGCACGCTCTTTGAAAGTATTTCCCGCATGTACAGGACCGATACGAGGATATAAGCTGGTCTTTAATCACAGCGAAGGGAGTAATCATAGTAACCTCATGCAGATAGCTAGCTACCGGAGATTATCGCTTTCGATGGCGACACTTCGTCGTGTCATCGTTTTGACATGCCTACGATGCACAGTGTTAGTCACCGTACTCTCCAGCATCGGGTGCGCTTACCTCGGTAATCACGTTGGAGAGTGGTGCAATACTCGGGCCTACGTACGAACGGACCTCAGTTCCTATATTGATCAACGATTTACCCCAAAGAGTCCGGTGCGCGTGGGGGTAATCCCTTTTGAAGTTCCGGCAAATCTTTCCTCGCGTAGTGCACAGATGCCTGGCTTGGGGAATCAACTTGCGTGGGCTGTGCACCGCAATCTCCTGGCAACCGAGGTATTTCCAATCCTGGAGGTTTTTAACCGCGAGGACTGGCCCCGTAAGAAAGAGCAATTCTTCACGGGAAACTTCGGCGCACTTCAGATAGCTCGTGATGCTGGCTACGATATTGTGGTGGTCGGCTACCTTGAGCCGATCTCACGTCTAGATACGTGGATCGTCCACACCAAGATAATCGAGGTAGACTCCGGGACAACCATCTGGTACGGCAGCTCCAAGGTATATACGAATCGCTCAGATATGCTTGAGGTTAGTAGCTTCGTAGGGATGACGGATCGACGACCGGATATCTACTGGAATGACAAGCTGCTAGAGACCGTCGCCGAGTGTATCGCTCACGATATGACCACCGATCCGGAGGAGTAGCGCTAGCTATAGGTCTAAGGCTGAGTTCAAATTATCGAGCGCTTCAAGCACCTGCCCTGCGTGCCCCTTAGGCGAGACTGTATCAAAAATCTTGCGTATGTTTTTCGCCCGATCGACGACAAATGTCGTGCGATGAATCCCCTGGTAAGTGCGCCCCATGAACTTCTTCTCACCAAAGACTCCGTACGACTTACTAACGGCAAAATCAGAATCCGAAACTAACGCCACCTTAAGGGCATACTTGGCGCAGAATTTCTCCTTTGATTTCTGGTCGCCACCCGAGATACCGATCACTACAGCCCCACGGCGGGCAAATTGCTTGAGCGCTTTTGAAAACTCCTGAGACTCAATGGTGCATCCAGGGGTATTGTCTTTAGGGTAAAAAAACAAAACTATAAAATCAGCATCAGTAGTCCCAATCCCGTGGGATACTCCATCCTTATCGAGCAATCGAAATTTAGGGGCCTTATCCCCTTCTTTAAGACTTGGCATATCTCTCCTCACACTACGGACTTTTGCACATCACTATAGCCGCCAGAGGGTAGCACGCCTTGTCCGGTCCGCAAAGGATAACCGATGCGATACACGGGCTAGCCTAAATCACCTGCACAGCGTAAGTTTAAACCACTATGTCGTCTCCGCCGCCCCTTGACTGCACCCCGATCCTACCCACTATCGCGCCGTGCGAGCACATAGCCGGCAATGAAAAGTTCATCATCAAGGGATTCGCCCTACAGGAGATGTATACAGCGGCAAATGGCCGCTCGCTGGTAGACCTGACGCTGGACCTTGAAGACGGCGCCCCGGTGGGGAATGAAGAATCTCTGCGTGCTCTTTTTGTTCGACTCCTCAACAGCCCAGAGAACACAAAGCAACAGACTGGGGTCCGTATTCACCCAACTGATTCCCCCCATTGCGCAAGAGACCTTGAGGTCATCCTGTCTCAAGCTGGAGAGAAAGTTAGCTACATCACCATCCCCAAAGTTCGTGAGACCCGTGATGTACTTTGGTGTATCGGCTTGATTCGCCACTTTACCCGCGCAACTCCACTATCTAAACCGATAGCGATTCATGTTCTGATCGAGACATCGGAAGCCCTACGTTCACTGCACGAGATCGCTGCTATACCGGAGGTCGAGACCCTCGATTTTGGGCTGATGGACTTCATCTCACAACTAGGTGGTGCAGTGCCTTCAACCTGCATGAAGAGTCCCGAACAATTCTCAAATGAGTTGATCCGCGATACGAAGACCCGAATTGTACTAGCAGCACTCGGCGCACATAAGATTCCCTGCCACAACGTAACTGTGGATGTGAGAAATCCACAGCAAGCATCAGACGATGCTCGAAGGGCTCGAATAGAATTCGGATTTATGCGTATGTGGAGTATCCACCCCTGTCAGATCGAGCCGATTATTTCCGCCATGTTGCCGTCTAACGACGAGGTGCTTGAGGCTCAGGAAATTCTCGCCAAGGCGGCAGCTGCTCAGTGGGGGCCGATCGAGCATTTAGGTCGTCTGCACGACCGCGCCTCGTTCCGCTACTACTGGGGTATCCTTTCTCGCTCCGACCGGGCGAAGAGGTAGAAGCATTTAACCTAAAAACGACAGTTGCGGGTCTGAAAATAGCGCAACTACCCAAAAATCACTTTGGCTTTGAGTATTTGTACCATTTTCATCGACCTCAACTGCCGTTTTTAGGTTTATAGCGTTCTGCAAAAGTCCGTAGCGAAATCTCGACTTTTGGAGAACGCTATCGATTCGCGGATGCGAATCAAAACAACAACCTATAGTGATGTCCAGCAAAAGCCTTGCCAGTTTTACTGGCACGGACTTTTGCACATCACTATAAACCCTGCGCGAGTGATTTTTGAAAAAAATCACTCGCAATAGCAGGACTCTCATTTTTTTCAAAAATGAATCAGGCTGGGTTGATATCCTTCTGCTCATACATCCAATGGCAGAGCAAAAGACTTTTTAGCAGATACCGATGCTATTCTAAGTTTCCCGCCTCGTCGCGCAGCTTTAGTATCAACCGGTCGTTATAGCCGACGGTTTCAAGGACATTTTCGATTGCGTTTTTTGGCAACCCGTACTCTTTGGCCACTGTTTCGAATTTTTTACGCTCAACAGATTCCCTAACGACTTCCTTGGCGAACTCAGGGTAGAGTTCACGAACTAGCTGCGTATTGATCTCTGTGCGCTTAACACGTTGCACACTACACACACCAACCACTCCGTCGTAAGGCGCCGTTCCGTCAATCAGCTTCTGCCGAATGGTAGATTTTACCTTCTCCTCGCGCGCCCTAAGGAAAGCCAACTCATGAGCTATAGCCGATGTAAGTTCAAGCTTTCGCCGGACCACCCGTGCGTATTCTTCCATCAAATCCGGGACCGGTAATTCTAGCTCTGCTGATACCTTGGCCTCCAAATCCGCCAGGTACTGATAGAGGCTAATCGCAACTTCAGCGTCTAACCTGGCATAGTCGATCTGCCTGTCTGTGAGTGGACGAGCAGCCCAGTCACTTCCCTGCTCCTCCTTGCTCAACTCAATCCCCAACAGGAGACGACAGCACGTTCTCAGGGTGTGGTTGGGGAGGTCGGGGCGCAGCTCTCGTGACATGGTAAGGGTATCTCGCACCCCCTTAACCTTCATATCGTACCTGGCGAACTGTCGCTCCTCAAAAGGGGCATTATGAGCTATGAAAAGCTGCTCCGGCGACTCAAGCAGGGGCGCTAGAGGGTCTGGAGCCCCAGTACTAAGTACGTCAACCAACATGACCCGCCTGGCCTGCGGGAGTCCGATCTGAATTAAGCAGAGCTGTTCATTTCCGGTTTGCCAACCGCTAGTCTCGGTATCGACTGAGATAATCGGCTCCGCAGCAATGGCATCAAGTGCCTGGACTAGCTCTTCTCGACTTCGAATCCAATCAAATGGGTAGGATGGTGTGGCTGCCATAGCATTTATCGCCAAGCATAGCCCGGCCCTCAAGAGCAGGCAAACCGGATCTTGGCCTTTCTCTAAGGACGCGATAGTCTCCTAGTCTCAATGAAACGAGTCATAGTCAAAAATATCCTGCCGTGGCTTATTACGTTAGCCGCTCTGTACCTGGCGTTCCGCGGAGTAGAGTGGGATATCCTCTGGGGCCACGTCAGGAACGCACGAGTGGAATACCTTTTGGCCGCAGTACTACTGACGATATCCTCCTACTGGATGCGTGCTGCCCGTTGGCCTCTGCTTTTTCCAAGCACCTCCCTTCCGCTGATCTCCTCCTGGAAGGTTTTGGTTTTGGGCTTCTTTATGAACAATATCCTACCTGCGCGAGCTGGTGAGTTGATACGTGCCCATTTAGGGGCCAAGGTGCTGGGCTCTGCGCGAACACTCGTTCTGGCAACAATCGCCAGCGAAAGATTAGCCGATGGGTTAACGATTAGCCTGTTTTTTGCCCTGATTATAGGACTTCTCGGCCGCGGAAATCTTGATCCATCAATCGCTGATAACTTGATGTACGTGGCGTACCTATTCGCTGCTGTCGCCGTAGGCGTGATAGTAATCTTGTCGTTCAGAGATCGCTTGGCTGGACTGTTAAATAGAGTATCAAATCGCCTTGATCGCAAAGCATCAACTTATGCGCTCTCACGCGTTCAGATGTTTATTGATGGCCTAAGCCCCCTTACCAGACCGTCTAGAGCTTGGCGCATCGCGTTATGGTCAGGGGCAATCTGGGGCATAGAGCTGGTGGCCTTTGCTGCGGTATCAATGGCCTTCGGTGGTTCGATTACCCTCTCAGGCACCGTTCTCTTTTTGGTTGCAGTAAATTTTAGCTCACTCATTCCAGCGGCACCTGGGGGCTTTGGTGTGATTGAGTTAATCGCAAAGAGCGTTCTTGTATCAGCCGGGGTAGCCAGTCCTGAACTAGCTCTAAGCATGGTGCTGGCGCAACACGTGATTCAGTATGCAGTAATCGGCATCCCCGGAGCGTTTTTGCTATCGAACTTACGATCTCAACTTGCAGATATGTCCGAGGGAGGGTCCGGTATCGTTAAAAGCGCCGCTATGTAATAGCGCCAACTATTGCCCCTTCTTTCGCGGGTCCGGCGATAGTTTTAGTATCTCAGCTCCCTCTACATACAGCTCTTTTTCCGAGGCTTTTACAGTTCGCAATTGGTCGATCATTTCTGACATACGCTTGGCATCATTTTTAATCGCGTTAACTGCGCTGACAAACTTAGCATCACTCTTGGGCAGCTGATCGATCAGAAAGCAATTGAGCAAAATAGACGATAGCGGCTGTCCTAACTGATGCGCCGCTGTCCCCGCCAACTGTCCAACAGCGAGCTGACGCTCCTGCTCAATCAAACGCGCTTGTGTTAGTCTCAGCTCTTCGTTGGCCTCTTTTAGTTGATGGTGTAGGTCGCGGCTGCGCAGCATGGCATTCACGCGAGCTTGCAGCTCTTCGTAGTGAAAGGGTTTTGTCAGGTAGTCATCTACGCCCTCCGCGAATGCTTTTACCTTGTCACTGAGCGTGTCACGATCGGTGAGCATCAATACAGGAATGAAATCTCCGACATGTCGCCGTTTAATTGAGTTGCAGACCTCAAGCCCATCTACATCTGATATTGTGTAATCGAGAATCGCCAGATCAAAAGAGCCACTCTCTGACTCAATTATCGCCTCCTGGCCGTTCTGTACCACGACCGGCGTGTGCCCAAGTACAGCGATGATGCTAGAGACGATTATGCGCGAGTCGGGATCGGTATCGGCGATCAACACTCGCCGCTTCTTTTCAGCGCTTTGGTTCGATTCCATCTTAAAGCGCCGCCTAAGACCTACGGATTGTGGTCCCAGCTAAAATTTCGCTCACTAGATCCGGATCCATAGCTAGAAAAGAGTTTAAAAACTCCTTCATTTCCGCCCGCTCATCTGGGTCATCTTCACAGCGGCTCACTACCTGTGCTACCAGCGCCTCTAAGGCCTGCTCCTCTGAGCTGAAAATCTGCGTGCCAACGCTTTTTGCCACACCTGTCTGCTTCAACTCTGCCGCTACCTGCTGATTTGTCGATCGGCTCCGAGTGTTCACCAGCCGGCCTTTTTTTGGTGCTTGCCCTGCATCCGTGACCAAATTTAGCTTAGATCGCTTGTTGTTCATCTCTCTTACCCTTAACCTTAGACTCAACAGTTTACACCATCTCAACGCTCAATTCTTTTGCTTTTTTACAGCTGTCAGCCGCGACAAATTCTCGGAAACTACAGGATGCTCAGTCAGCAAACTAGCCTTTTCTAGCTGGGGAAGCACCTCCATCTTACGCCCTCTGAGGTCGTACTCAAGAGCTGCTTTATTGTTCCGGACCGGAACATACTCTGGCAGGCTCATAAGAGCCCTTTCATAGAGCCTCTGAGCTTCCTCATGATTACCGCTAATGTCCTTTAATAACGCCATGTTAGCTAAAGCATGATCGTAAGTGCCGTCCATTTGATAAGCCCTTTCAAAGAGCTTTTCGGCCAGCTCAAATTCACCTTTTAAAAGAGCCACACATCCCTGCCCGTCTACCGCTGCCGCCAGCGAAACCAGCTCCTCTGCCAAAGAAAAAGCAGCTTGGGCCTCCTCTAGCCGACCGGCACGGATACTAACGGTACCCTGGTCGACCAAAGCTAGCGCCTCCTTGTAGCGCTGCTGAGGCACTGTGGCTACCATCTGACACCCACTAAGTAGCTGAAAGCACACATAAAGCGTAAATACTAAGGATACCCTACAGAGTATTTTCATAAACCCTCTAACAGTAGTATCGAATAATTTAAAAAAAAGTTGCGTGTTAATCCCTTCTCTTGCGAGGGATTTTTTCTAAATTCCCTCGCGCAGGATTCACATAACCGGCTACTACTCGTTTTAGGGACATGACTACAGGATTCCCTGCACCAGAGCATGCCGCTGTTCATCACTGGTTAACTGAATCTGCCCCAGCTGCTTAAACTCAAATCGTGGCGCTATCTCCTCGTGGGCGATAACAGGAATACTAGCCCAGCGAACTCTAACTACGTCACGAAGATAGGCGCGGGCACGTTTAGATATCACCAAAACGACCTTCTCCTCTTTTAGCTGCTCCACCTGCTCACAGATAAGATCAACTAACTCCCCTGACACTAGCGACCCACTCTCCTCTGCCTTTCCCAGCACCAGGTCTATTACAGGCTCTACCACCGCTCCTTTGATTATTCGGCCCTCAGCTACAGATGCGCTGATCACCGGAGCAAGAGAGCTGCGAACTTCTGCCAGTATCTGTCGCTCGGTCAATTTACTGCCGTGTTCAGCGATGGTTTGCAGGACTATATCCAGATGGCGCGTAGTTATCCCTTCCCTTAGTAATGCCCTGAGAAGACCGGTCAGCTGCGTGAGGCTCGCTACCGATGGCACCACCCCATTTACTAAATCAGGTATCACCCTTTCGACATAATCAAGGGCACGACGCGTTGCCCCATCGTCGATCAGATCGACTCTGTAGATATCCACTATTGTCCGAACTTCCGAATCTAATTCGCTCCAAAGCTCCTTTGATACCTCCTTTTCACAGCGCATAACCTCCATACCGCGCACGAGAATTCGATAGGCCCCCTCTGGCTTTTGCCACAGTCCTATTCCCGGTCTCTGAAGCACAAGTCCCCACGATATAAAAGCATACTGTCTGAGCTCCTCCATAGCCTTTGAAACCTCACTTAGAGGTGGAATAAGAGAAACCCACTCCTGATTGATTTCAATCTGGATTGACTGAGCTAGGCTTGGCTCAAATGGCGCTATTACCGCCCCCGCCTCTATCTCTTTGCGTGGTTCTGGTAAAAACAACGACAGAACCAAAAGCACGCTGACTGAAATTAAAATAAGGTGCGGCATGCCTGGTAGACACCCCAAAATAAAAGCTGCCACAGCAACAAAGGTGCGAGCCATCTTAAATTGCCCAAGCTGACCGAGCAGATCGCTAGCAAGAGTTGAAGATTCATCAACCTGAACTCGGGTAACAACCAGACCGGCAGCTACGGAGTTGAGTAAAGATGGTATCTGCGACAGCAAGCCATCTCCGATTGTAAGAACTGTGTAACGCCGAAGCGCAACTTCTATATCTAGCTGATGGACTAATATTCCTACTGCGAGACCGCCGACTATGTTAACAGCTGCTATAACTAGCCCTGCTATTGCATCGCCCTTAACAAACTTCATCGCCCCATCAAGTGCTCCGTAAAATCGCGATTCCATCTGGATATCAGCTCTCTTACGGCGTGCAGACTCTGGATCAAGCGCGCCACTGCGAATCTCGGCATCAATCGCCATCTGCTTACCTGGCAGCGCATCAAGGGTGAATCGAGCAGATACTTCAGCTACTCGTTCTGCTCCCTTGGCCACCACAATAAACTGGATCAGACTGATTAGGAGAAAGAGAACAAAGCCAACGACAACACTGCCCTGAATAACAATCGCACCAAAGGCTTCCACCGCTTGACCTGCATGGCCGGAGCTAAGGACTGCTCTGGTGGTCGCTAAGTTGAGCGACAGCCTCCACAACGTAGCCATAAGCAACAGCGATGGCAGTGTCGCCATTTTTAGTGGATCTCGAATGTGCAGCGCTCCGATCACCAAAAGCAGCGCGAACAAGAGGTTCGAGCAGAGTAAAATATCAAGAACTGCTCCGGGAAGCGGGATGATCATGCATCCGACTACCAATAGGAGTCCAAGCGGGATTACCAGCTCTCTGCTTTTAAACATTTCCAAGCACCTATATGAGGTATCACGCTAGCGTGATGGTCTCACATTGACCGTCACGCCAGCATGGTAGTGCAACACGCAAGTTATCCAACACGCATATTACGAGTTGGAGCCATCTCCATCTCGTGTCTGGACTTGATAATATTCGACGCCATCGAAATAGCCTGCATCTCGCGCTGAATCTGAATCTGCATATTCAGCAGATCTGTTAACTCAGCGCTTCCCGTACCAACTAAGGTGCCGATTGCATCCATACCGGTGTTGACCGCTGCCTTTCCCCACTGCGCCAAAGTGTTGCGTGGCTCCGGCAGCGCTCGAGCAAGCAGAGAGCCTCCGACATTTAAACCGAGCCCAGCAAGCATCGGCTTCATAGATATCGATGATGACATGGTATTCTCCCAAAATTTTAAATCAGGAACCACACTGTGCAGCTCCTCTCCATCTCTTTAATCGGAGCGTATCGGTAAAAGTTGCGTAATTCTCGCTACGCTGATGATCAGGCCACAATCTCCTTAATGCAGATGCTCAAGTCACCTTGATTAATATTCAACTCCGCTAGCGCCAAGGTAGTTGCTCCTACCCTCATGTGGCAATTCAAAGGCATGCGCGCCTGCAACTCGATTACTGTCCCTACCCTTAGAGCCGCTAGCTCCTCTAGCGACAACTCAAGCGCTCCTATATCTAGTCTTACTAGTGTTTGCATCAGCGCAGCTGGACTGGGCTCTGGGCCTTCTTGCGCTAAAGGCTGGGTAGATTCGATTCCGTCTCCCTTAATACTCATAGCTCCCTCCTGTGATATGAATATAGTCAAAGCTAATTTTTGTTGTGAACACTCTGCCCTGAGCGACTTCATCGCGATTTTTTTCCCAACTGCAAGTTGCTGGTCCCAGCAGATATGGCTTTCCACACCGAGCGTCACCGTCGGATTGAAATGGCTTTTACGAGTACAGGTTGAGACCGCCTTCGGTGCAGCTTTGGATATCCCGCACAAGATCAACCCCTGCTGCCCGACAACTTGATATAGCCTCCAGTCCTGAGGGCACTCATCTTTGTCAGTAAGCATAAGCGGGTCTCGATTCGAGACATCCCGCAGAGTTCTTTCAACTTGATCTGGGATACCCGAGGCCGCTGTTAATCCTTTGGAAAATGTCAAAGCCACCTGCACCGCGCTTAGGCGCATACGCAGCGCAGTGTGATAGGGAGCTATCCCCTGCAGATTAACTGCCACTCCGCGCTGCTGAGCATCTTTCCAAACGATCCAACCACGCTGCGCAGCTAATTCAGGCGCAACTCTCCCGATCGAGCGGATATCTGTGTCTTGAGCTATCCAGGCAACTAGCTGCTCAACACAAGGCAGTAAGACACTATCTTCATGAAGTTGCTGCCGATTGTTAATGAACAGTGTCTGGGCCATCGCTATTAGCTAGTGAGGAATTTGCAGACTCGTTGTAGGCCCCCTCTAAGAAACATTCCAAACACGCCGCGTACAACTCCAACGAATTGAGTTCGTTTAGGCGTGCCAAATCCCTTACCACTCGCTCTGCTATCATAGGCTCAAGTGAAATTTCAGCTGGCTCGATTCGCTCCAGAAAGCACATCTGTGAAAGCCAATGTGTCTCTCGCACGATCTTTTTTAGAGCATCGCAAGTTGCCTCCGCGCCGACGGGGTGTCTTAATCCATTTTCAGCCCTGCGCTGTCGACGGATATTCCACTCATCGAGAGATGGTGCCTCTCTTCGCCTATCACGTGAACGGCGTAATTTCCTCAAACCCATGAATACAGTCTCCTATTTGCTCTAAACATTATCTCCCTCTACTTCCAAATCCTCTGGCAGTGAGAATGTGACCCGCTTGCGGCGTAATCTGAACACCATCCAGCCAATTACAGCGCAGGCAGCAAGAGCAGCCGACACCACTCCCACCTGCCGCGGCTCTATCGAGAATCGCCCCTTGCGCTGAGGACCTAACGAGATAGCTTCAGTATCTCTGAGGAGATGCTGTGCCGTCTGGCGCGGAGGCGTTGTCATCTGCGCTTGACTCTTTAGCACCGTGACCCTAGTTGCTGGAATTCCCGCGGCCCCACTCACAAGGCCCGATACCTCTTCGTCTTTAGCCAGATATCGGCCGTCAACCACCAGAAGCACCGATCCTGAACCTGCATCCTGTTTGCGTGTACCAAATAGCGGATCGGTCTCGGGAAGATTTAGGTGCACACGCGCTTCAAGCACCCCTGACATGGCGTTCAAGCTATCTTCAATCGACACAGCCACCGAGCGCTCATACCTAAACCACTGCTCTTCTCTACTCGGAACAAAACTACCCTTTCCAGGAGAGCTCGTCAGAGAACTTCGTGGTGACAAGATTCGATGTGTATCGAGGTAAGAAAGTGCCGGGACTATCGCATCACGAGAGACCGAGATCGCCCATCGACCGTCAGACTGCGCAACCTTCTTTGCTCCAAGCTTACCTGTGCTGAGGCGACTAAGCACCTTATTGGCGTCTTGCTCTGAGAGATCATGGAGTATCTGCTCGTCACATCCTGAAGTCAGCAGTGCTAAGAAAGAGATAATAGTAGCGTTACAAGAAAATCGGACAACCCGCGCTGTAACAGCTCGAAGTCGGCTATGCCGCGAGCTCGGGGATCTCGGCAATAATCCTCTCACGTAGTAAACGAATTGCCCTATCATGTAACCTCGACACCCACGATTTAGATAGACCTGCGAAACGCTCCGCTACCTCCGATAGGTTGTGATCTTGAAAGTAATGTTGCTCTATAATAGTTCGTTCTTTCTCAGGTAAAGTTGCTACTGCCTGACGAATTTTTATATCTCGGCGTTTTTTTCCGAGCCTCCGCTCTGGATCGTGGGCCTCCTGTTCCGGCGAATTCGCCTCCTCTTCCTCAGTCTGACCCGCCAATCTGAATATCAATGCCACCTGCTCCAAGTGAGCTATAGCGGCTAGGCTAGGGTTTTTTGACTCAAGCCCACGTATCTTTCTATCCTCCAACTGCTGCTCGCGTAGCTGCTGCGCCATCTCTAGTGCTTTCAGTCGCCGGTACGCATAGCCACTTAGTTCACATGAGGAGCGAATGTAATCTATTACGGCGCCACGAATTCGCAAAAATGCGTATGCTCTAAACTCTTGGCCAAGCTCGGGCCGGTATCTACCGGCTGCTTCAATCAGACCCAAAAGACCAGCTGACACAAACTCATCTTTCATTCCGCCTGGCAGGCGCATGACTCGTATTAAGCGCGACACAACCACTTCCACGTAGCTATGGTATTGCTCTACCAATTCGTTACGCTTGATGAGGGCTTTGCCGGTCAAGGCCCTTTTTTTCTCGCTGGTTTTAGTCGATTTGTTATGGCTTGTAACGCTTCTTCGCTTTTTTACTCGCGGCATCCCTCACCCCATCGCAACGCACTACCCCAAGGAACCTCACGGCCAAACCTGTGAATACCACAGGTTGGCTGAGTCCCAACCATAAATCGAAAATACCGGATAAAAAGTTGCGTATAGGTGCTAGGCCTGGCCTCAACACTCTGCTTTGACTAGCAATTCGCTGGCGCGCCTCGTATCGCTCCCGATCAAATTGCTCGCAGTGCAGTTGTTTTTCCTTTAAGAGCCGTGTTGCTTAGCCCTTCGTGCCCAACAAACCAAACTCGTCTAGATGTGCCAGCAACCCCTGGTGGTCCTGATAAATCCGGGCGTGCCAACCGAGCTTTAGAGCCGTTTCCACGTTCTCTAATTTATCGTCAAAAAAGAGTATCTGCTGCGGGGCAACTCCGAGATGCTCAACTACTGTTGTGTATATCTCCTTCCCAGGCTTGGCGTACCCAAGCATCTGAGAGGCGAATCTACGGTCGAACAAACCCATAAAATCGTAAGCCTTAAGCAGGTGGTCCCAATGAACGGAATTAGTATTCGAGAGGCAGCCGATTTTAACACGCGACCGCAAATCAGGCAGGAGCTGCGCGGTGGTTTCTATCGTCTTACCCAACTCGGCATTCACTGCGGCCACCACCTCACCCTCAGAAAGCGAGGTCCCCAGAACCCTATTGACCTCACTGGTCAGTCTACTGGGCAGATACTCTCTGACTATAAACTCTGTCTGAAGGGGTGAGCCGGTCAACAAAGCCTGCCCCACAGTTTTGGTATCGATACCAGTTTTAGCAGCTAACCCCTCGAAAATGCGTGATTGCTCTACCTCAACCAGCACCCCTCCTAGGTCGAAAAGAACCCATTCCACTCGTTTCATCAACTATACCATCCCGTAAAAATAGGTTATCTTTCAGCTCACTTTTGCCCAGCAATCAATTTGGAGATCTGCTCATGCACAATGATTCGTGTTGTTCACGCCCAACTTCGACCCAATCAACTACCCCAGCCCAGCATACCACCAAGAGGCCCTGCTCAGAAGAGACAGCCAGTGCTCAAACCGATGGTGATATTCGGCACGATTGGACGGTAGAAGAGGCGCTTGCCATCCACTCTCAGCCGTTTCCGGAGCTGATCTATACAGCTCAGCGTATACACCGCTCATATTTCAATCCACTGGAGGTGCAACGGTCTACACTACTCTCAGTAAAAACGGGTGGGTGTCCGGAAGATTGCGCGTATTGTCCTCAATCAGCTCACTATCAAACCGGCGTTGAACGCCACGGTGTATTACCAAAGGAAGTTGTACGCTCAAAGGCCTTGCAAGCCAAGGAATCAGGCTCAACAAGGTTTTGTATGGGAGCCGCTTGGCGCGAGGTCAAGGACGGCAAGGATTTTGATGCCATTGTCGACCTTGTTCGTGAAGTTAACGGGTTGGGTCTAGAGGTGTGCTGCACCTTAGGAATGCTAAGCGAATCACAGGCCAAGCGACTCAAAGAAGCTGGTTGCTATGCATACAATCACAACCTCGACACCTCTCCGGAGTACTACGGTGAAATCATCTCGACTCGTACATACCAGGATCGGCTGCAAACTCTCAGCAACGTGAGAAGTGCTGGAATGACTGTGTGCTGTGGAGGGATCGTCGGCATGGGGGAAGAGCCAAAGGATCGTATCGGGCTGCTTGTGCAGCTGGCTAACCAATCTGTGCACCCAGAGAGTGTTCCGATCAATATGTTGGTGAAAGTAGAAGGCACACCTCTAGCTAAAGAAGATCAGGTTGATCCGATTGAATTTGTCAGGATGGTGGCTACTGCGCGAATCATGATGCCCAAGGCGATGGTACGACTATCTGCCGGCAGAATGGAGATGTCGGATGAGATGCAGGCCTTGTGTTTTGTTGCTGGCGCAAACTCTGTATTTGCTGGTGAAAAACTTTTAACTACGCCAAATCCAGGAAACGATCATGATAACAAATTGCTAAACCGGCTCGGCATGCGCTACATGGAAGGTAGCTCTTGCAATCACGAGATAGCCGCCTGAACTACTAAACCCTGTGCAAGCGATTTTTGAATTCGCCCTTCGGGCCCGAAAAATCACCATTCTCGGCGCTCTCGCGACGCAGTTTCATGAAATATTCGGACTAGCTGTAGAAAGAGACTATCTATAGTGACGTGCAAAAGTCCGTGCCAGTAAAACTGGCAAGGCTTTTGCTGGACATCACTATAGGTTGTTGTTTTGATTCGCATCCGCGAATCGGTAGCGTTCTCCAAAACTCGGGATTTCGCTACGGACTTTTGGAGAACTCTATAGTTGCTGATAAACGTGGAACTATTCTCGTTCATTTTTTTCAAAAATGAATGCGGCTAGGCCTATTGCCGAGCTAGTCGCCCATTGATTATTGCACGCTCACTTCCGGGCATCCAACGCTCGGGATTGATGTCTAAGCCTCCCCTGCGGGTATAGAAACACCCAACCCATAAAGACGATGGACAAGCTGCCGCTACCACATCGCTAAAGATGCGCTCGCAACACTCCTCATGGAAACCCTGATAACTGCGATGAGCTATCAGGTAGGTCATTAACGAAGCTCGATCGAGTTTGTGACCGCGATATCGCAAAACCAGCGTACCCCAATCTGGCTGTGACGTCACAGGGCAGAGGGATCTTAAAAGATTTGAGTGTAGTGTTTCCTCAACCGCCTCGGTTCCCGCTTTAAGCTGAGTCGATCCCTCGCGATTACTGTCTAGCGAGTCTATCGACTCCCCTGGCGGTCGGCATAGTTGAGCTTGTCCCCATTGATCGGGATGAAGCAAAGATACTGCTACATGTTCTGAACCGATCAGCTCTAACAAAGGCTGGCGAATCGCCTCCTGCACTGCGTTTACATCGGGGAACTTAGTGAAGTTTAAGCTCCCCAAAAAAAGCTTGAGACTCTTAGACTCAACTATGCGTGGAGAGCTGGCTGGATACTCAATCGTTGCAATAGCCACTTGAGGAACTCCGCGCAGATCTAGCCACGACAGTTCGTAGCAGGTCCAGCGATCAACACCCAAAAACGGCAGCTCGCCCTTAAACCCCAACCGTACTCGCGCCTGAGCGCGCTCAATTGGAAATAGCACACCGGGGTTAAAGACCTCGCTGTAAGATACTGTTTTGCCTAAAGGGTTACTCATACAACCTTAGATTCTATCGCCATTCTCCCCGCTGCCGAAAGACGTTGATCGGCAGGCTACTTTCTCGAATAACGCCGGCGTGCTGCTACCTACTCCTCCTATCATGGGCAGTTGCCCTCTAGCACTGTCGCAGCGAGCGCTAAGAGCTCATAAGTAGCAGTGTTTTCAATTAGATGTGCCATCTTAGGACCCGCAACTGCCGTTTTTAGGTTCATCTACCTATCAAGTTTCGGCGCGCTTTAGTCGATGCGTAAAGGGGACAGGGGGGCATCAGCCAGGTTTCCTTTGCTCCTATTAAGTGGATCGGTGAATCAAAACAGATACCTAGAAAGCTTTTAGCGCACTTAGCAAAGCGCTTGAGAACGATTGACCATTTACCGCATGATTGACCCAAAGAGACGCGCAAAGATAAATGACTCTGAGTCCGGCGCCGCCATGGTCGAAGCAGCTGTCGTGCTGCCTGTTTTTCTAGTGGTAATGTTCATCTCGATGAACGCGAGCCTTTTCTGCTACAGGCTACTTAGCTTTCAATACGAGGTATCGGATATAACTAGACAGACCTTTGTGTTAAGTGCGTCTCAACGCACCCAGATTACGGGACAGAGTTCGTGGCGAAATTTTCTTGAGACGCGAATTAATACCCGCGCACGAGAGCTCGGCTTATTAACGTCCTCGCCGGCGACCTCTGCCACTGTGCAGTTTGCAACCGGGGACACGCCATGCACCGGCTGGACCTGCGCTAACCAGGTCACTGCCGGAGATATATTCTCGATCACAGTTTCGATCCAAGAGCCGATATTCGGCAGTGGCCTTGCTCGTATATCTTGGCTAAGCGTTACGACTCAGGCAAAAGCGATCGCCTTCATTCATCAGCTGGAGCGCGAGTAATGACACACGCAACTCGCCCACTTTCCAGAACCGGTCTCAAAAATAGCTTCGTAGCGAGGTTGAAGAGATGCGAGGCGAGACGAGGAAAACGAGGGAAAAAACCGGAGGTGTATCCACTGAGATACACTGAGGATTTTTTCACGAAGTTTGACGAAGTCGCAGCCCGCATCTCGTCAACCGCAGCAGAAGATATTTTTGAGACAGGTTCTAGAACCGGTCTCAAAAATAGCTTCGTCGCGAGGTTGAAGAGATGCGAGGCGAGACGAGGAAAACGAGGGAAAAAACCGGAGGTGTATCCATTGAGATACACTGAGGATTTTTTCACGAAGTTTGACGAAGTCGCAGCCCGCATCTCGTCAACCGCAGCAGAAGATATTTTTGAGACCGGTTCTACTAAGTTCTCTAGTGCTGGTGACGCGGGAGCAGTGGCGATAGAGTTTATTCTGGTGACACCGCTGATTCTGGTAATGCTAGGGTTTGCTCTGCGTCTAACTCAACTGATCGAGGCATACCAGATAGCCATGGTATTTTCGCGTGAGGCGGCCACCGAGACAGCTCGTCAGTGCACAGATATAACTATTTTAAGCCGCTACTGTACTTCAAGCTCTCAGAGCTGCGTCGACCAGGATGCAACTACGGCGGCCACCGAACAGTGTCTGCCTAAAGTCCGAGCTAAATATCAGTCTCTCTGGACGACCGGAAGACCTACAACTAATCCTTCTGCTTCTACTGCTCGAATTGATGTGGAGGTATACAGGTATGACATCACCAATCTATCGATTCCAGAGGACTGCTCCACACCCGACGCTACGATCTCTCGTTTCTCTACCAATAAGACGCTCAATCAAGCCGCTGTGTCAAATCAGTCGATGTGCCTTCGAAATAGGATCGCCAGGGCCCGTATATCGTTTACCGTTCGGGTGTCGACTGCTTTTCTTGGATTACTGCCGGGGGTCCTTCCATCAGAGGTTGAGATAGTAGATGATACGGTACTGTGAGTATGTCGACACGTAGACTAAATAAACAGGCGGGTGTGATAGTGACCCTCTTTGTGATAGCTCTCCCAGTTATGCTCGGGCTGTGGGCGCTTGCTATAGATTGTGGTGGACTCTACCTGACACGATTAAGACTTACAAAAGTCGCTCGCGCATCCTCCGCTACAGCGTTAAATATGATGGCTATTCGGGGTTGGGGTGCCCTTGTAGCAAACCCAGAGACAGGAACACCTAGTCTTGACCTGGGCCTCAAAACCGCCAATCTTCAGATCAACGACTCAGGTCCTATAACCGTCGCTAATCAAGCAGTGCTGCAGGAGATCCGTCAATCTGCGCGTGATGGACTCGCTGCCTATTACCCAGGGGATTTTAATTCGACCAACAACCATCTTGCGTTGAGCTACTTTAAATTTAAAGACCGCGCCGGCAATCTACACGACCAAGCTCCTCTTTCATTCATCGATCGAAACAACTCCCTTGTTGCTATCACACTTCGATACGCCGCAAAGACATACCTTCTTGGAGCCATCTCCCAAATTCTAGGTGGCTCTGGCCCCTGCGTGCAGATCGACTCAAATCCTGGATTGCGGTGTTGGGTAGAAAACGTACCGACTCCTAATAACGCCACCGGCGTGATGAAATCAGCCAACGTTTTTATGCTTCTTGATGTGTCCGGGTCGATGGGCGAGTACTCCGGAGGTCGCCCAAAAAGTGCGCGTTTGGTCGAAGCTGCAGCGCGGTTTATCGACATGTTTAACCCTACCCACGACAAATTTGCTGTTATTCCCTATGCCACTAGCGCAGATGTTGGCCCAGCACCAACTCTGCGAACCCTTGAGCGAACAACCGTTAACGGGTCACCTGACTACCTAAAGATAAAAACAGATATCTCAAAGTACGTAATCGGTGGTCAAACAAATCAGTGTGATGCTCTTATCCAGGTTATTCGAACTATCGAGGCCAATCCAACATTAAAGGATACAGTGGTGCCTAAATTTGTGTTGCTATTCACAGACGGAGCTCCGAATGTCTACCGAACTGAATTCTGTCATGACGGAAGCTGTAACTCGACTCCGCCGCGCTTAAATCAGGCACGTTCCGGGATACCGATATCGATTGATTCCGATCATCCAGGTTGGTACGGGTGGACAGTCAAGTGGGGAAAGCGTGAGGTGTTTCATCGAACAGATCCTAATCAAACCTGTCCCACTGGAGACCCTGGAGGTGGAGAGGTTGCAGACAACTCAAGCTCAATCCCTGTGTGCGATCCGGTGTGGAATTTTCCCAAGGTAATTAGCGGAACAGATGGCCAAGAGCTAACTTATACTGACGTCAGTCGGCACCTGCGCTTAGATGAGAATGGTGATTTTGTATTTAAAGGGTCGCCCTATCGTGGCGAGACACTCTCTCAGCTCGGATACTCGCTGAAATTCATATATCCTCCAGTTAGCGGACCGAGGGATTATCAGCTTTCGGACGCATACCGCTGGCACGGACCAAGCTACCTAGTTCATTCAAGCTTTCTCTTACCCAGAGGCGCCTCGCTGATGGAGCGAATCCCTAAGGAGATGGAGGACAATCCACTACCTTACAGCGTAACACCAGCAATCACATGTGGCCCTGGATCGCGTAATGAATTCCCCGGTCACCGTACCCAGGTATATCCTAACATTACTGAGAAGTACCACCATTCACGATACTTCGCCTCGCGTGCGATTGATGCAGATTGGCGTTGGAACGGAACATTTTCCGACGATAGCCAGGGAAAGGCCGCGAAAACTGGCCTCACAACCGGCCAGCTCAACCAAGCCCCTTCATACTTTGATGTTCCATACACCCTACTCGGGTATCCTCACGACACTCCTGGTTGTCTTACCTCACCACATGCCCGAATTCCCTTTACATCGGCTCAGATCGTTATGGGAGATAAATTCGTCGCAAATGACCCAAATACGACCGCTCAGAGAGGAGAAGTTGTGAAGACAGAGGAGCTGCCCTACTACTGCGCTTTACGCGCAGCAGATTGGTTACGTTCCAAATACAACGTGGTGATCTTTGTCGTTGGTCTTGGGCAAAGTGCCACTGATATTTACGGTGCAGATTGTCGCGACCCGCTACAGAACGCACTCGATCCAAACTCTAGGAAGGATAATTTCCTCCGGCGCCTTGCGTTTTCCCCCGAGAGCCTAACCGACCCAGCTCAATTTTTCGCCGGAAATACCTCAATCTCCTGGAGACACGTATCTGACTTCCGATATCGAAATGACACCCTCTCATACTGCTCAAATCACCCGATGGCAGGAGTCAATGTGGATATTGGGTATAGTGAGGAGAGTCTTTTGCAAACTAACGGATATACTCCGACAGACCACGGGTTTACGACAGCGCACTTAGGTGCCTACTACGGATCAGATAATCCGGACGACCTAAATCTCATCTTTGGAGAGATCGCTAAACGCATGTTGTTGCGCTTGGCCAGTTAACTTAGGTTTGTAATTAACGGCCCCAGCAAGCTTTGCCTCTGCGGCCTAGCAAGCTCCGCGCGCCGGCCCATTCTACTATCCTGGCTGATACGAGTATAACACGCTAAAATGCCAATAAATTCAATATCTTTAGATTTAGGTGCGAGTTAAATCAGCCCCTCCTCACCTAAAAAGCTAAAGGCCTGATTCATTTAGGCCGACGTCACCATCGTATGTAGTAAAGTTCTAATTTACCCGCTTGGCGCGCTCTTGGTTACGCGCCTATTTCAGCGGCAGGGTGATCGGGTAGGAGTTTTAGAGGTGTTGTTTAGACGTTTAGTATCACTAAAGCGAAAAGGTGTTGCTCGCCCCAAAGAGCCACTCAGATGCTTTTATCTTCGTCAGCCCTCGATCTACCTTGCACTACTCTTTGCGCTTCTTCTTGCTCAAGTCTCTTTTGCTCAAACAAGACTTCTTGGCCGAAGTGCGGACGGCGATCTAATTGGCTACGCCGTCTACCAAAAGGGAGGAGCAGTTCGAGTTGAGTCAATAGGCAACCTAGAGCCTTCGCAGAACGTTGGTCACCTCTACGGGAAATACCTTAGTAGTGCGGACAAGACCCTGATTAAAGTCCGCA
>JBKCMS010000015.1:0-5968 GCA_046300175.1 Pseudomonadota bacterium
AGCGCCTTGAGGACGCCTCGTGGTGCCTCCATTAGCGGAAAATCATCGGCCGTACCCTAAAAAGCCGCCTAAACTACCTCCCCTCAAAATTCCGTCTCTTCTTTAACTCTTCGAAAATTGCACGCACCGACTGTCAAACTCACCCGTACATCCCTAGCTTGCTGATATAACTCGAAAATTAATTGATTTTCCTATCCTTTTCAGGTAGTTACAGACTGGGCGGATATAAGCGATCAAGCGAGTCCTTAATCCTGTGGATTGAAAGTAGCGCACCCGAGAAAAAGCCTAACATCGCACAGGCAAGTAGAACCCGTTTCAAAAATAGATCCATCGCGAGTTTGACTAGATGCGAGGCTAAGCGAGAATAACGAGCGAAAAAACAGAGAAGGTGTATCCTCTGAGATCTTCCCGCTGGTACATACTAGCCTCGACCCAGAGCCGTTCTCCGATCGACCGCGCTGCGGCAGTCTGTTGGAATTGCTGGACTAGTTGAGCTAGCATTATTAAGACGGCACTTAAACATCTACCGTTTTGCGTCAACCTGGTTAGGTGCCGTCTTAATACATTTTGTTGTTTGCGCGCGCATCCGCGCGCAGTTTATTAATCCGGCCAGAGCCCATAGAGCGACGGATATTTAATTGCCGGATTAATAAAATCTAGAACTGGTCTCAAAAGTATCTTCTGCTGCGGTTGACGATATGCCAGCTGCGACTTTGTCAAACTACGCGAATAAATCTTTGAATGTATCTCAGTAGATAAACCTTGCGGTTTTTTTGCTCGTTCTCCTCGTCTCGCCTAGCCTAGCCTGTCGCCAGCTTGGCTAGGAAGCTATTTTTGTGACCGGCTCTAGTATGTGCCGAAGAGGGACACCTTAGAAGATGTAGCGAATAGGAATAGTACCAAACATGATTTAGTTCCCTCTCCGCCAGCCGAAGAGAAACGCGAAATATATGTGGACGGTCTCAACAGTCCGTCCCTGATGCCCTATCAAAAGTCATGTCGAATCGATTGCTTAGTGCGCGGAGCGCTTTTGGTCGGTACTCGACTAAAAGGCTCGACTCAACACGCCCTCTAAGGCTGTCTAGAACATTTGGCGCAAACATTTCTTCCCTGTTTCGAATAGAGGCAAAGAGCACGTGCATACGGCGGGCGAATTCAGCGTTTAGCCGAATCGTGATGACATGATCACCGATGAGGGTAATATAGGTGTTAAGCCCCAGTTGAGAGGTATCTGAAGAAAACCTAACCTGACCGACGCGGCGAGGAATAAGCCGTGCGCCATAGCGACAAGTAAAGCAATCGTGCCCAATAAGATGTCTCTGTTTCGCCCCAAGTTTTCCGAGAGCTGAAAAGAAGTTGTCCATTATTTGAATATGCACCAAGTGAAACCATTGCTCCGGCTTCCATATTCGAATTAATGATTGGGGATAAACCTGCTGTAGGACGAAGATAATTTGCATCCAGACGTAATCGAGGCGGCTCAAGTCGTAAAAGGTAAATCTTGTTCTCTCAGCTAGTGGTATTATGCCTAAATTGCTAGCGGTATTTATATATGACAGATAAGCGCTTCTCAGCAGCGAAGTTGTATTTATGAGCCATATCAGTTGAAGGGCGTAGTGGCCATTTGTGTTAACAAGCACACCTAGCTGCTCGAGTATTTTCAATTCCTTAAAGATGGCACGGCGTGAGAATGGGCGAGACCCAGCCGCTAATCTATTCTCAATCTGGGTCGCAGAAAGATTGGGATTACCTGCCAAAAGCACAACAATTATCTCTTTAAGCTGCTCAGCTTCTGTCAGTAACATGGAATAACGACTCAGTTGTCGCAATAAGTTTATAGTGCACTAAAAGTGCACTATAGGCGGTAAAAGTTCCCATTACAAGCCGATTTTTGTATGATCCTAGAAATATTGATAGGGTATCGACATGAGCAATATGGGAGTCGCAAGGGGCGGAGATGTCATTAGAGCCTGAAGAACTAAACAAGAATGTATCCGATTTTAGGTGTTCGACTAGCCAGCCCATCAAGCACAATATCAAGGGCTTGAAATGGTGGCCGAATTCCCCCGGCGCGTTAAGCGAACTTGGAGCACCTAGACAGGTAGAGCTCGATTTGAATCAAGTCGGCGAAACTAAAGAGTCAGTATTTCGGGGTGAGTCAGTATTGTGGCGTTCACGCCCCGCAAGATTTATAGCTACGGCTCTGACCTCCAATAATACTTACTCTATGATCGGTAATTTAACTATAGCGGCGCACTTACAGCTTGGCATCTATTTTCAAATGGCATGCGCTGGCTTGGCAGTATGGAATGAGATGCGCGAGCGTGAGGTGGGAGAAAGCAACGTCGAGCAACCTTATCAGCGATCTTGGGGCCATTTAATAAAGGCTTTTGTGCTTAGTCCCGGAATATATCGCTATAGCCTTTCGGTGGCGTTTATTGCCAACGCGATTGAGCACGGCTACTCCAGCATTCTTGGCCTTAACACAGCTTTTGTTTTTCTTGCGGCCGGAAATCTGTGCGTAGCAAATGACATGAGCAAGAGCTACTTTGAGCGGATAGGTATTAAGCGCGATTCGAGAAGCTCAAAGCGGCCCACGGCTAGGCTGTTATGGATGTCCGCTCTTTTAGCTAACGGCGCTGTGTATTGGGGTATTGCTGATGTTCTCGTAGGACTGGATGGGCTTCATCGTGCCGGTCTTGACTTACTTATCTCACCACCATTATTCACGGTTGGCGTGGCTAGTGCGATGGTTAGCGTAGCGTCAGTGCTTGTTGTTTCGAGGCGGAACCCTAATTCCCCATGGCCATTTGCACTCAATGCTGCGACCAATTATCTATTTGGATTGGCTAATTTCCTCTACGTCCCCGGGGCTCAAGCTGCAGCGGTAGCCGTCAGCATGTGGGGAACTGGCTCTGTTCTGATAGCTCTTGATAAGTATAAAACCAGCAAGCGTGGAAAGAGGGTATGAAATATAGCTACTGTATGATAGTGCGACACGTTTTTCTCCTGATAGTTATCTTGAATTGGCGGGTCTGCTTAGGGCAGGAATCGCGGCGGTTGCTGCATGTCGGCATAACTCTTCCTCTAACGGGACCGGCCGCTGCATACGGTATGGCAGCACGAAACGGTTTTGAACTGGCTCGTAAACACAATTTAGGCATACGTAACCATCTATTCTTTAACTATGAGGATACTCAACTTAAACCAGCTTTAGCCGTAAATGCCTTCAGTTCGCTTCAACAGCGACATAAAAACGCGATTCACTTTGATTTCGGTAGCGCCACGTCACTTGCTCTTGCGCCGATCGCCGAGCAGAGGCGAGTTCTGCTAGTGAGCTCCGCATACGATTCAGCGGTGAGTCGTAATCGAGATTTTGTATATCGGTTTACGAACAGTACTGCTGATTACGCGGCGGTTATGGCAAGTGAGTTAAGGCGCCGCGGAGTTCGGGAAGTAGCTGTTGTAGTAGCAGACAATCCGTTTTTTACCGAGTTTGCTGACACCCTCAAAGCTGCTATGGCTGACTACGAGCAGTTTGCGATACATCTGGTGAAAGCTGATGAGAGTGATTTCGGCGCGGTCGCTCTCAAGCTCCGTAACGGCAATTCATCTTTGCGGGGACTAGGGATATTTCTATTTGTGGAGCAAGCGAGTCAGCTATTACGTAAAATGAATGCTACGGGTATAGTTGGATTTATGTTTGCCACAGATGCCCTTGAAGAGATCACGCCGCAACATCCGGATGCGCAGTTGTTCGAAGGAATACAGTTTCCTAATGCAAAGGTGACCAGTGAGTTTATAGAGATGTATCGGAACGACTATGGCACCATAGCACATTCCACATTCGCGGCGAGTACATACGATTTTGCCAATATGCTTGAGCAGGTTTTTCGGCAGTGCCAGTTGTGTGGGTCTGAAGAGTTGCAAAAAGCTCTAGAAGCTCCGCTAGCGCGGCATGGAGCACTTGGGGAATATCGTTTTATTAATTCGCCAGAGGCTGGGAAACACTTTGCTTCTGATATTGTAATGAAGGCTGTGCTGCCCAGAGATGCGATCACGAGAGCGGCTTCGATGAAATAGAATTCACATCCTCAGCGCTCCGCTTGCCGGTCGCAGACACGTCAGGCGCACGTAGTATTCTGTTAGCAGCGGGGGCAAAAGAGGTTGGATACTGTCTGGCTATTGTCTATATCGTACTCATTTTTCGGTGCATAATACATCCCAGTGTTGGTTTCTGGTGCCGCTTTTTTCAAGCAGAGTGAGCTGCAGTATTCGGAATAGGGGCAGAGCGACCAGTTTACTGTTCTCTTCGGCTAAAGTGCTTTCGTGCGCAAAAGCCGTAGGTCAAAATCACCCGTAAATACCTAGCTTGCTGATATAACTCGAAAATTAATTGATTTTCCTGCTATGAGACTTGTCAATATTGCGACAAGAAAATCCCGCTCCATTCGAAGAATCGAGAAATAAAACCTTCAATAAAACCGCGTAAGTCCTTTTGGGCAGTGACTTAGTAGTAGCGTTTTTCGGGGGCGGAGCGAAGGGATCCCAAAAAATCCCGAGAGCGTAGCCCCCGAAAAACGCGGGGGCCCGCGACTCACTCCTTTACCCGCAAGAAAACCTTTCGCGTAACAACCTGCTATTCGTGGTCACTGTCTCAGCAGTGCTCACATGATGCTTTTTCGTTACCTTAAAAGGGGTGCGCCTCAAACTATCCTTCGTGCATACTCTCGCAGACACAGGAAAATCAACGGGGTCACACCATAAATCAAAGTTACGCTACTTTACGTTCTCCTCCACTACTCTAACTCTACCACTCTACTTATGCTGCCAGTGCTGCCTGGTAGCCTAACTGATACTGTTCATGCTTCCTTAACGCTGCTCTTATCCGTCCTATAAGCTTACGAGCCACTGCTACTATCGCTCGCTTTTTGCCAGCTCTTTCCGAGAGCTTCACATAATACTCCTTCAGAACCGGGTCCTTCCTTACTGCTTTCCATGAAGCTTCAACCAACATATGCCTTAACCGGGTATTCCCTTGGCGTGAGATATGCCCACGGCAGATATGTCCTCCGCTTGAGTACTCCGTGGGGGTAAGCCCCGTGAAGCTAAATAATGCTCGCTCATTCGGGAACTGACTCATGTCGCCAAGCTCCGATGAAAGGACTCTCGCTATTAGAGAACCAATTCCTGGAACACTGCGATATACCGCATCAAGGGGATCGTTCTTCCCTTCTTCTACTAATATCCGGTCAATCTCCTTGATCTGCCCTGCAAGATGGCGCCACTCATCTCTTAACATCCCTATCGTTCGCTGTAGTTCGCCTTCAAGGGATACCAAAATATAAGTGACGTCTGATAACTTTAATCGTCCGGTGATACTCTCAGGGAACAAACCAAAGTAGTGCAATCGCATTCGGATCTGAACCATTACTCGCCGCTTCTTGCGCATCAACTGCTCCCGTGTCCTTGTGAGAAGCCGCTTCTGTTCTTCTTCTACGCTTGGGACTCGAATCCCTCTAAGCCTACCTACTGCGAGCTGCTCTGCTATCTTGAGCGAATCTCGCTTGTCTGTCTTAACCATGTCGCGCGAAGAAACCTCTATCGAGTTAACATGAACCACTATACAACTGACTCCCGCTGCCTCTAGCTTCCGGTGTAACCAGAAGCCGCTATACCCCGCTTCATACGCTGCCAACACTGTTGCCCCAGGAAACTCCTTCCTAACCAGAGCTACTACTGCCTCAGCTGTTCCAGGCATCCGGCAGCGTTTCACAACAACCCCTTCACAGATGCAACTCGCAACGAAAAACTCACGATGAACATCCAATCCTATGTACACCTGTTTACCTTCGTAACTGGTTGTTTTCATATCCCTCTCCTTTCAAAGTAATTACTTGTTGCAATCACTTCGATTACTTACGGATCGAGGGGGATTCTTTTAGGGGTCTACATAGCAACTATCAAT
>JBKCMS010000016.1:0-4194 GCA_046300175.1 Pseudomonadota bacterium
TTCAAGTATGACTTGTGGGCCGATAGCTCAGTCGGTAGAGCGCTGTATTTTTTTTCAAGTTGCTCTACCGACTGAGGTACCTGTTCAAGTATGACTTGTGGGCCGATAGCTCAGTCGGTAGAGCAACTGGCTTTTAACCAGTGGGTCGGCGGTTCGAATCCGCCTCGGCTCAAGTTTTTTTTCTGCGTGGACTTTGCGCAGGACAGATTTATGCCTGACGAAAAGAGGGGGGAGCAATAGCCCCCCGGCACGGGTATGGCGTTGTGCTCCCTGCACCGATTTCAAGAATGTCAAGAGCATCACCACGGGCTTTCAACACAAGAACGATATGTTTACCGGCATAATCAAGGGGCAGGGGATAGTTCAAGAGCTGTCCGAAAAGACCGGCTTTAGAAGTATCGGAATTCTGTTGCCAGCTGGCGCCGAGGTTGCTTTGGAAAACGGGGCAAGTGTCGCAGTCGATGGGGTTTGCTTGACTGTCACCTCTGTTAGCGAGCGGCAGGCGACGTTTGATGTTATGGCCGAAACCCTGAATCGATCTACCCTTGGCGCACTCCAGATCGGCTCGCGGGTCAATATTGAGCGAGCAGCAAAAGACGGTGCAGAGATAGGCGGACACCCGTTATCGGGGCACGTCGATTGTGTGTGCGAGGTGTATGATATCGAAACTCCGGATAACAATTACGTCATAACCTTCAAGGTTCCTCAATCTTTCTCTGCTTATATATTCTCAAAGGGGTACATCGGATTAAACGGAACCAGTTTGACTGTCAGTAACGTCAATAAGAGGTCTGGAACATTTCAGGTCTGGTTTATTCCCGAGACGATGCGGCTAACCACCTTTGGAGAGAAAAAGGTAGGAGATCTCATTAATCTCGAGATAGAGCGAGGAACTCAGGTGGTAGTTGACACAGTTCGTGATTTCCTAGAGCAGCGGTTAGGTAAGGCTCTCCCTAAACTGCACGAACTCCTCGGAGATGATTAGGCTAGAAGAGGAGTCGGTCACGTGGTTAAGAGTGCCGTAGTTCCTGAGTATTGGAAGGTAGCCTGCGACAACCTCGCCAAGCAGGACCGCGTATTGAAGCAGCTCATAGCCGAATACAAAGACGCCAGTTTGCGATCCCGAGGTTCTGCTTTTGAGACGCTACTCAGGGCTATAGTTGGTCAGCAGATTTCAGTCAAGGCTGCGCAATCAGTTTGGGATCGTTTCGAGAGCAGGGTAGAGGTAGTATCTACTGAATCGGTTCTGGCGCATCCCCCAGAAGTTTTGCAATCGTGCGGCCTATCAAGGCAAAAAGTGGTCTACATGCAGGACCTGGCGCGTCATTTTGAAACAGGAGCGATTAACCCGCGACGTTTTAAATCTTTGGGAGATGAGGATTTGATAAAGAGCCTTTGTAATGTCCGAGGTATCGGACGTTGGACAGCTGAGATGTTCCTAATATTTCATTTGCGCAGGCCTGATGTTTACCCGTTACAGGATATAGGACTAATCAGGGCCGTGGAGCGGCACTATTTAGGAGGGAGAAAGGCGAGTAGTGAAGAGGTATCAGAGATCGGAGAGCGTTGGCGGCCGTGGCGAACTGTAGCTACCTGGTATCTGTGGCGTAGTCTTGACCCTTTTCCGGTTGAGTATTAGCGGCGTAAATATAACTGATTCCCCGGTCAGCGACCGCAGAAAAAGCCCAAAGGTTTCTGACAGTTATAGCGTTCTCCAGAAGTCCGTAGCCAAATCCGGACTTTTGGAGAACGCTATCGATTCGCGGATGCTAATCAAAGCAACACCTTATAGTGATGTACAGCAAAAGCCTTGCCAGTTTTACTGGCACGGACTTTTGCACGTCACTATATATCAAGCAACAGTGACTTTAAGGAGTATTTAGTTCGTTTTCTCGGCACGACCTCGGCTGCCGCTGTTTGACTAAGGCTGGAACCGCCCCTACCCTAAGGAGTTAACAACGGCGCTGCAACGCCTGGATATAATATTTTTATGCCAACTACTAGCACTACAGGTCAGTCAAAAGGTTCAGGCCCAGCCGTTCCTGTTAGTCTGTCTCAGTTAGAGGCGAGTGCTAATTCACTTGATAGACTCAAAAAAGCAAAGGCACTACCCCGTGAGCCACGTGCATATGATCTAATCTCTAAATCCCTGGACCAAATAATAAGCAAGTACATCGATAGCTGGGGAGAGAATTATCGACAAGCGGTATCGGCTGTAGCGAGTGACTTGGGGCCCCTGGAGCAAAGCAAGATAGCCTCTTTCTGCATACCCGTAGCGGGTGCGCAGGAGATGAACAAAATCTATCGTTGTCTTCAGTCTTTTGCATATCAGACAGTTTCTGCGGAGCGCTTTGAGATATTGTTGCTAGTTAATTTTTCAGACCAAGATCAGCTGCAGAGAAATCTAGATATAGCCAAGCTCTACGAGGAGATAGACAGAGCCAAGAAAGACTTTCCTCACCTAGATATTCGCGTAGCGGCGCTGGAATTCGAACATGCATCTCCCATGACCATCGGCTATCTTCGTTCGATACTCTGTGATGCTGTAGTTAACCGAGTAAGCAGCAGGGGACCCACCGGTGATCTGATTATACTCAGTTTTGATGCAGATACACGAGCCATAAGGCAGCAGCTACTTGAGTCGCATATCAGAACATACTCTACTAGGCCGGAAGTGCTATCTATTCAGGGAGGCATAATTTGGTCGCCTGAGGGACTCCAGGAAAGTAAAGGACTGTTTATAAAATTAGCACAACACTCGGCAGCCAATATGGTTTCGATGCATCGGAATAGATGGCCAAAATGGTGTGGGCCAACTAGTTCTATACGACTAAGCGCCTACTGTTTGGTCGGCGGGTACGAGCCTGATAATGTTATGCACGAAGAGGTTAAGTTATTGAAAAAATTAGTGCGCTTGGATGGTTCAAGTGGTTTTGAGGCCCGGGTGCTCGGTGGCCCATCGACAGTAGTAGTAACTTCAAATAGAAGAGCAACGGCAGCCCATAGGAACGATATCCATGTAGACGAGCAATGGAAGGACGCAAGAACTGAATTTACCTGTAGTGACCACACCATTCGAGCAAGCGAGGAGGGAAATGCTAGTCCCAGCATGAATTCTGCTGAAACTAAACCTGATAAGCCCAGTGACGAAGTGGCACTGAGCTCCTATAGTTTCGGCAGCGGGCGTAGATTCAGTCCCGATGTTCTGCGTTGTAATGAGTTGCTCTCCAGGCAAGGGCTCCTGGCTGATCTTTTCCAAACCTATACGATCGACGACAAACTAGTGCAGCGAATGCTGCGTCCTTTATCGCCGCGTATAATTGAGAATAGAGGGGCCGTGCCGAACACGATTCGCGCTGTGGCTGCCGCGGATAAGATCCACGAACGCCATGCGAGATTTCTTTCAACCAGCGGCAACTGGCGACCTGCTCTAGCAAGTTCAATTCAGCGCCAGCTAGCGGTCCTAAATTCTAAAATCAAGCAAGGATCTATCGCGCAACCAACTGCGGCAGAATTTGTCTTCCAGGATACAGCAGGACTGGTGTTTAAAGAAGAATTGATAATCTACGTACCTCTTAGAGGCGGTGAGGAAGAACTCAAGATAGTTATTGATCCAAAAGCAATGTTACTGGAGACCAAATCAGTGTCTGTGGTTCAGAGGCAAAACCGAGAGGTTGTCTCTGAAGGGCCTTATTCTAAATTGATGGCGGCTGATAAAATTCGCTCTTATATCAGCTTCTTTCTCCCCGAAGGCTACCTGTTTTTTTCTAGACCGACGCGCAGTATCGCTGAGCGTATAGCAAACATGCTAGTAAGTTTGGAGCGAGAGTTTTTTATAAAACGTCTGCGCAGCGAGTGGTATCCGGGAAAGCCTTTGACGTGAGGCCTGTAGAGTCTCTACAAAAGACACCTGCCATTTGCCCGACTGTAGCCGAGCTGTCATGAGGCAAGTCAAGTCAGAGAAAAAGTTCTCCTGCGTGGCCCTAAGCCACGAGATACTTTGTGGTTCTGATTGACGCAACCTTTTGGGGCTAGGCGGCTCACCTAGCACGGATCAAAAAACACTCGGTGGTGAACAAGCTGTCATACGTGGTCACCGCTCCCAACACCGTTGGGTAGTTGCCACAAGTGGCTTATGCGATGTACCGACGAAAAAACGCTGCACCCCAAACTACCTTCAGGCTGTAGCCCCCC
>JBKCMS010000017.1:0-31183 GCA_046300175.1 Pseudomonadota bacterium
CTAGATAGTCTCTTTCTACAGCTAGAGTTTTTTTGTCTTCTACGGCGCAACTTGGCTGTTCCCTTGATCTTCATGGGCCAAGATTGCGCTCGCCCTGCTATTGCGAGTGATTTTTTTCAAAAATCACTCGCGCAGGGTTTATTCTGTTGTCCTTGCGCCCCCCAGCGGGCGCACTTCACTAATCCGGTAAGGGCCCATAGACCGACGGTTTTTTATTTGCTGCATTAATAAAAAGCTCGGGCTTGCACAGCTATTAATCGCGCCCTGCTAGAATTTGGTCATGGTCTAACGAGTTTGCCACCCTCTATCTTCTTTAGCTCTATAGAGACGTTCTTTATGTCTCCGTTGGAATCGTAGGAGATCGGTCCAGTAGCACCCGGAGCAGAATACGACAAAAGGTGGTTACGCACTTTATCTGGAAAATCTCCAACCGCTACTACGCTATCAACTATGCTTTGTAGTGCGTTGTACACAGTTGCAAGTTGAAACTCTGAGTTAATCTCTTCTCCAAACCGCTTGATATAACGCTGCCGCATCTCGGCATACCGAGTAGCATCACCACGGGTATCTGGTGGTGATAGGTACCAGACATTGTCGTGTGTTGATCCAAGCGCCTCAATTACCTCCTTACTTCCGGCCTGGTAGTAAGAGAATATAGGCCCCCGAAACCCTGCGCGTCTAAGCTCGTTGTATATCTGAATGTAGGATGGAGGCGCCGCCGCGTTGATGAAAACTGCATCTGGATTGCGCTGTCGTGTTCTTGTAACTATCCCCAGACGATCCGGATTATCGAGTGGGTAGTCCTCCTTTGATACAATCTGCTTTCCCAGGGCGTCGATCAGCACATCTTTGATACCCATGGTAAAGCTAGTCTCTTCGGAGACTACGGCAAGCTTCGTAAACCCTAGATCTTTTAGCTTCTCGCGGGTAGCGGTACCGATCTCGCCGATGTCGTACATAGTGCGAAACACGTAATCTCCAGCGTGTTTCACATCTCTATGAGCTGATACATAGCCGAACAGCACAACTTTTTTCTGCTCGGTGAATGGAGCTATCTGCAGGACCTCGCCGCTGCAGCCAGCTATTATGTAGTTGACCTTATCTACGAGCACGAGCTTTTTAGCGGCTGTTATCGGAGCATTTCCGACGCCGCACTTGCCGTCTTCTATAATGAACCGGAACCTGATCCCGTCAAGCTGGTATCCCGGCTCCTCTGAAAGTAGTTGAAAGAGCCGCGCTGCTTCGACTCCATAGCCCGCCTGCGAACCGGTTAGGGGAATTACAACACCTATCTTTACCTCTTTGCTGCTAGTACTACTGGCAGCTGGCTCCTGAGCATGCAGGCTGGATAGCTGACAGCTCAATACAGAGAAAGCAAAAAAGCACACTAAAAGACGCGACCTTGATATTACCCGCATCGTCTTTGATCCCCTTATGAAATATCCATGGGTTGATGATGCCGGGCTTGTCCCTCCAGCACAAGCTATAACATCATGCGTCTGCGAAAACTGTTCGAGACTTTACCTGGTGCAAATACGCGGCCAAATCGCTCGTGCTGGTGCTATTGATACGAACGCAGTTGCTCTGCTGTGGTGGTTGCTCCTCCACAGACGATGCACACAACGGTATTAAACGGCTTCAGCACCTCGTGGTTGTTGTAAACTGGTGCTAGTGCAGCTCCGCACGCTGGCTCTACAAGCAGGCGATGGTCATCTAGAAAGCGAACGGCGCCGGAAATGGCATCACCGTCACTAACCACTAGGCTATGCGTTGGATGCTTTCGGTGTAGATCAAACGCATGCTGTGCAACTTTCTTGGCGCCTAGTGATGTAGCAACGCCGCGAATTGAATCCAATGCTACAAGCTCGCCCTTGGAGATTGATGCGTGAAATGAAGCTGTGCCTTCAGTCTCAACGGCGATGACTGGGACGTCGGTAAGACCGTTACGGCGCAATCCCTCGACGACCCCGCTGTACAGACCACCGCCACCTACGGAGAGGGTGACTGCGTCCGGGCGAAGCCCAGAAGCTACCATCTCATCGACCAGTGAAGCGTATCCCTCCCATAAAAGTGGGTGATCAAACGGATGAACTAGGGCTCCATCTTGCCGTGCAAGGGACTCCGCAAGTTCGTTGGCCTCGTTCCACGAGGCTCCGTGAACACGCACATCAGCCCCCAGGCCGTCGAGGATCTCCCGCGCTCTGATCGATGCAGTACGTGGGACCACCACCGTTACTGGCACTCCCAGTTTACAGCCCGCGTAGGCCACGGCTATACCCGCATTACCACCCGATGAAGAAACAAACCTTCCGATGCCATCTCGCTTTAAGGATTGACACAGCCTGCCTATCCCGCGCAGTTTAAACGAGCCCGACGGCTGCAAAGCCTCTAACTTGAGGTGCACCCGTTTTCCCGTAATCAACGACAGGGGCCTAGACTCAAGCAGAGGCGTTTGAATATGCAGCATATAGTGTTCCTACTTTAACAGCCAAAAGACATGCAGGCTATTCCTTTCTACGGTGATTGCCGATGCGGCCGGGCAAATCATGTTAAGTCCGGAAGATCATCTTGGTTGGTATGCCACCTTCATCTTTGATGAAATGGATGAACCCGGATAGCGTGCAGCGCTCAGCGCTCTCGCAACCCACAACAGCATGGACTTTGTGTCCAGGGATGATGCCTAAGTCCCCTGGTTCAAGCCTCAAGGCACAGACTCTGGAGTCAGCCAGTATCTCCGTTTTAAATCCGTACGACCCAGATGTTGTTCGGTAATCGGGGTTCGTAATCTGATCAAAGGTAAGCTCCTTGTCCCACAAAATAGTTCGTGGTTCTTTACCGGGAACTGCTTTGATGCACAGAATTACGCCGTAGATGTTATCGCACTCCTGAATCTGTGAAAGCATGGGATGAGAGGATTTTGTCTCCTTTAAATCCTCATGGGGATTGGCAAAAAACTTGAGAGTCGAATCTCCGAAAACGTCATCGGTACCACCGACCTCTTGCTCGCTTCTGCCCCACAGTCTCAGCGTTCCGTGCTGAACCTGTTTTCCGTCTGCCTGTAGATATTCGAATTCAAGTCCGTTGTGTTCCGCAATCTCTTTGAGGAACGAAATCAACGGGTCATGCTGGTCAGGAAGAATATCCTTCATAACTCGACTTGTCTTATCCAACTCGTCAAAGTAACACTGAACAGTGGTGCCAGTTCCACAGGCATATAGGTGTTTGCCAATTGTGTAGATAGCGGGAACTACCTTCTCCTTGTGGGTCTCCGGGTGGTCAATAAAACGCTGCGCCACATCCTCGCACCATTGGTCAGATGCAATGCCCTTGTAGTGAAGGCCGGGTACACGCCCACTTACTAAAGAGTGCACTGCGTCAAGAGAGCGATTGCGAATGACCTCAACCTGAAAATTCTCATCCTGAATTCCAACTATCTTGTTCCCAGGTAGGACAGGGATTTCACAGCTTGCCTCAGGCTCGCCGGAGGTAAGGTAGGCATCTGCCAGTTTTGATATTGCTGTCGGTTGTGTGTCATTTTTCTTGGGCTGAGAAAATTTATCGGCCATAGGTCTCCTTTCTTACATCGATGGCAATCTGTGTTACTGCTTAATACCGCGTGATCTGCGCTAGATTTTCCACAGGCCTCAGCCAATGTATGGTGAGAAGTGAATCATCAAGTGCGGACCATCCGCTGAGCACGAAGGAAGAGATACCGCAGATTTCTAAGAATATGCGCCAGAAGGGAAGGCAGAGGCGGCTTCAGTCGAAGAATCAGATTGGTTTCAGTGGTAGATAATCGACCTTATGCACCGTCGTGAATTCAAGGTGCTCGTAACTTCTAACGCAGCCTGGAAGAGCGTTCTGTAATCGTGCGATGTACTCAAAGAGTCCGTCATACGAATCAAGTACCACTTCGATGTCGATCTCTCCGGGGAATCCTATTCCGTGAAGGGTGCAGAATACTTCCGGCGTCTTGTAGATATACGTCAGTGCCTGATTGATTATGTTGCGTTTGAGATTTAGGCGAATAAAGACCTTCCAGTGGTATTTACCTAGAAGGGGCCAATTGATGATCGGACGATAGCCCCGAATGATTTTTCTCTCCTCAAGCCGCTCAACACGGTAGGCAACTACCTTATCGCTTGTGCCACAGCTTTGAGCTATCGCGCTGAAAGGTTGTCGGGAATCTTTGTTAAGCGCTCTTAGGATTGCCTGATCAAGATTATCGATCTTGTAGTGCTCCTCACTCTCCTCAATATCAACCATACACGAGGAGCGTTTGCCAAGTAGGCGGTCGATACTAAAGTGCCGCAGTCGATATATCTGGTCCTGATTGTAGTCGTCGATTGCATCGCCGTGTTGCGCTAAGAAATCGTGGCAGAGCCCTTCAAATTCACGAACAGAGCGAGCCCAGAACGAGAGCACCAGATTATACCGCCCGTTCATCTGATAACACCATAAAACCTGACGAGTTTTTCGCGCAAACGATGCGATTCTTGTCACGCGGCGAGGGGACATGTCACGCAAACGTACAAAGAGGCGGTAATACTGGAATCCAAGCTTAAAGGAGTCGATTACCGGACGAAATCCAATCAGCACTCCGCGGTGTCGCAGCGACTTTAAGCGGTAATCCAGTAACTGCGGGCTGATGGCAACCTTCTTCGTGATCGGCGCCAGACCTTGGCGCGCGCCAAAATCGAGAGCGGCTAGAATTTGACTGTCTGTGCTATCGATCTTCATGGCTCGTAATAGATGATAATCGGCCCCTACTTACCGTCGCAATAGTAACTCGCAGCATGCGAAACGATTGCCCGGAAGCCCGGTGCACCTCCATCGCATTGTAACTTTTGAGCGATTCGATGGGCCAGTGGTGGGGCATATTTAGAGGTATATACAAGTTCAGATATATCTTTGTTTGATGTTCCAGCATCCGACAAGGCCAAGTAAGCTTTTATGGAAGTGATTGCCAGGTCGCGAACCTCGGAGAATGATATGACCCCTGGCACACCTACCCATGAACTCTCATTGCGCCACCAAATAAGCCCGCTCCATAAGTCTCCGATCGTTAGATCTGTGCTTGCGATATTAGAGTTCTCAAGCTCGCCAACATAGCGCCTAAATCCGGCCACCAGGTCAGCTTCCTTTTGCAGGCAGACGGTAGCCTGGTGGGTGATGTACTTTGCAATAAATGCCGGGGTAACAAAAGTTATTGCTGCCTTTATCTGAGCCGGATTTGCTCCGTTGTGGTCACCATTGACCTCCTCACTTAATTCAACTGATGCCGAGTGAATCTTCTTGCACGTGTTCATATGTATATCTCTCACCAATTAGACATTTCTTATCAATGTTGAACCAACCGAAAAAACTAAGCAAATAGTATCGGCAGATAAAATATATTTTGCGGCATATCAGCTAGTTAGCTGGTGTGGTCGCATAGGCTGCTGGGGCTTCTAAACCTAGCCTCATTCATTTTTGAAAAAAATGAATGAGAATTGCTGGGCGAGTGATTTTTTTCAAAAATCACTCGCGCAGGGTTTAGCTACCTAAGAACCTGGTTACGACTGGCCTTACTTAAGCTCACCGTGCTCCTGAAAGCTAAAGTAGCCACGACGAGCAAATATAATGTGGTCTAGAAGTTTGATCCCAAGGGTCCGCGCTGCCGCTGCAATCTGCGTTGTTACCTGCCTGTCTTCAGGGCTTGGAGTTGGATCGCCGGAAGGATGGTTGTGAGCCAGTATAATTGAGTAGGCGTGGTCTGAGATCGGGCCGACAAACACCTCCCGTGGGTGGATAGGACAACTGTTCAAAAGCCCTATACTCACCGTTCGTATTCGCAGGACCTCGTGTGCTCCACTAAGAGAGATGGTTAGCACCTGCTCCTGAGGACGGTCAACCAGGTGCTGTAGTAGTGGAAGCACGTCTCTTGCGGTTCTTATACGAATTCCGTCTGGACGAATCCGGCGACGGGAGAACTCAAGCGATGCCGCTAAGAGCAAGGCTTTGGAGGGCCCTATGCCTGGCACCCCTTGTAGGGCTTCTATATCCACATCAGTCCCAGAGAGCTCCAGGTGGGGGAGGACCTTAGAAGCCAAGGTCTGAACGGGGCAACCTCTGGTACCGGAGCCCAGCATCACTGTTAAAAGCTCCTCATCTGAGAGGGCTCGGGCACCCATAGTCTCTAATTTTTCGCGGGGTAAGATGTCCATACTAAACCCTACATCGTCTAATCAGAACCGAAAGTTGCGTCTCATTTAGCTAGTATGAAAAATATACTGGGCGGACTGAGCATAACCGTGTTAAAAGGAAGTCGATGACGGAGCAGCGAGAGCTCGACCCCATAGCGTGCTTCCTGACAGCGTGTGAGATTGAGCGACGAGAGCACAGAAGCACTCGTCGGGAGCGCAAGGTGGTAAACGGTCGGCGTATATCAGCCGAAAGGGGCCGTTTTTTCTACACATTCGACCTCCACGACGATTCCGAGTTGCGGGAAGATACATCGGTACAAGTAGTCGTCAGTGACGCTTTCTATCATGGGACGATTCAATCGGTGCTTCGTGCTGCCGGTGGTCGCGTGATGACGATAGCACTGTCGGTCGATCTTGGTCCGACGATTGCTAAAGCACGAATTGAGACTCAGGACCAAGACCTACTTCAGTCGTTGATCTCGCGCCTCAAAGAGCTGCGCGATTCGCCTGGAAGCAATCACTGGAATCGACCCTTGGCCGAAGAGGTTCTCTCTCTTAAGCGGACGCCGTCATCCACCCGTGAGTCCTCAGTGTCTAAGCCACCTGATGACCTGACTGACGATCAGCGTGAGGCTCTTGCACGATGCGTATCTCAACCGGTCACCTACCTTTGGGGCCCACCTGGGACAGGTAAGACGGTTCTGCTCGCAGCACTGGCGCTCCAGCTATACCAAGATAACAAGCGGGTGCTGATCGTCTCGCATACTAATCATGCTGTAGATGGAGTGGTGGAGAGTCTGTGTCATCGGATCACGGGCCGAGGACGTACATCGGTAGCAGAGGGGAGTATTCTACGCGTGGGAACTCTCGTCAGGGAGTCGCTTATCAAGCGCTTTGCTGAACAGGTTAGTTTAGACGCTGTAATTAACAGGAGCCACGACAAGGTGTCATATCGTTTGACGGGTCTGAGTCGCGAGCTCTGCGAGGTACGCGATGAGTTGTTTTTAACCGCCCGCAAAATCGCGCTTTTAGACACTTACGAACAGCTGCGGCAGGAGATTCAGCGGGTAAGGAATTCAGACCATTTAGCTGACCATGGTTTCGTCTCCGCAGTTGAGAGAGTGCTTGGAGAGGCGCGACCAGCATACTCCGCCACCGATGAGCGAGAGGATTTAGTTCGTTTTATGGAGGAGAGCCTAAGTACGGTTTCGCGGGAGATTCAGGGATGCAATAAGGACGATCTTAACCAACGTTCAGTTGAACTATCTCGACGACAGCTAGAGCTATCTGAGGCGATCGCTGTGCTCGAAAAGTTCGTCAGAGACTTGCGAATCAGCTTGCTTGATCGGGCTCGAATAGTAGCGACCACAGCAACCCACGCGATGTTGTCATCGCACGATTTTAATGACTTTGATGCGGTTTTGGTGGATGAGGCCTCGATGCTACCGCTGCCACTATGCTTTCTGCTTAGTGGTAGAGCGCGCGAGCGGGTAGTAATCGCAGGTGATTTCAGGCAATTGCCTGCGATATCCAAGTCTGACTCTCCGATGGTACAGCAATGGTACAGCCGTGATATTTTTGAATGCGCGGGGATCGTCGATCTCGTTGATGAAAATAAGGCACATCCTGCGCTTGTTACCCTTACGACTCAATTCCGTAGCCATGAAACACTTTGCAGTGTAATCAATAGCCGTTTTTACGGCGGTATATTACGCACTAAAACGGATTCGGAGGCGGAGCGCTATATTTACCGCGATCCGCTGGCATATCTTAATCGCTCGCCGCTGGTACTGGTAGATACCTCTGATCTGTCACCTTGGGGAGAGTTTCAGGGCGGATCTAAGCTAAACCTTATCCATGCACTGGTAGTGCGTAAGCTAGCACTGATGTTATCTGCTCATGGTATCGCACTTCTTCCGGATGCCTTAGGAGTGATCGCTCCATATCGAGCTCAAGCTGACTTAATTCGCGCTCTGCTGGGTGAATGTTCGCTCGGCTCAACTGTTGCAGTCGGTACGGTACACAAGTTCCAAGGTAGCGAGCGAGAGGCGGTTATCTTTGACCTGACCGAGAGCGCTCCACATACTGTTGGAGGGTTTCTGAATCCTCGTGCCCTGCGCGATACCGGTGCACGATTGCTAAACGTGGCTCTGAGTCGAGCTCGTCGGCATATGATTGTTCTTGCCAACGTGCGCCACCTTAGGTCTCAACTCTCAATGCGTAGTATAATGTGGGGCATATTAGATGACCTTGAGCGTCTAGGGTATCGTCTTAAAGCTGCAGATGTGGTGGGAGAGAACATATTCAGCACACCATCACGGGAGCTAAGAGATTCTCCTGGGGTGTTGGCGTTTCAGCCGTTCGACGAGGACCTTTTTATGCCAGCGTTGGTAACTGATTTGCTAGCGGCTCAAAGTGAGGTGATCGTATCCAGCGACCGCATCAGTGAGCGCGTATCAACCGTTATCTCAACCATCCTTGAAAAGCCAATCGCGCGCGGGGTGCGGGTAGTGGTGCGATTTGGCAGATTGGGCATGGCTTCGCACGATGACCAGATAGTTCTTCAGCAACTGAGACGGATAGGTGTTGTGTTGCTGCCGGTTGACACTTATGTGCCTTCGGCAGTCGTAGTTGATTCAGAGGTGCTTTGGCTTGGAGCACTCACACCCCTTGATTGTCTAGATGGCACTCAGGGAACAATGGTGAGGGCGGTAAGTGTGGAAGCCTCTCAGAGAGCGCTATCGATGTTAGAGTGTGATGACTCCGGTTTAGGTATTAAAAGTGGCATTAACAATAGCTACTGTTACGGTTGACGTGATTGAGCCGGAATCAGAAACCCTTTCTGGCTGGGTTTATGAAGTTTTAATCTTGGTCAACTTCAGTATAGGAACGCTAGCGCGTTTTAGTGGCAACAAATGTAAGAGCTGCCCTTCCCGCCACGCTAATTTTATCGGAATCAAGTGCACTTAAAATGCTCTGAGCCTGTGCGTAATCGCCCTTCAAAATATGCGCGGCAGCTGTGTCCTCAGCTAGAGTAGGGGTATTTAGCCCGAGTTCGCGAGCGTCACTAAAGTATGAAAGTGCTTTCTGATGGTCTCCTCGCATAAGAAAGCAACGCCCCAAGAGAGCTATTGCGTGGGCCTGATTGATGGCAGAACTTTGACTTAAAACTTCGTAACAGAGCGCGGAGCTGTAAGCCAGAGCTACCAAGTTGTTCGAAAGCGACACCTCTGCCAACTCGCGATGTCCTCGCCCCCAGAAGGGAAATCTCCGTAGCAATCGGCGTAAGGCTTTCTCTTGCTGATCGTGATCAAGTGGCGAGCATATGGCTCTCAGCCTCCAAAAAAACGAGAGCAAAGCAGATATAGAACGGGCTGATAGCCCAAGGGTCGGGCTTGCCAGCGTTGTGGTGGCTGCTAATCTCTGCATTAAGTCCGCCCGCAACAGCGGCTGCCTATTTTGACTCTGTAGCCTCGCCCTCAATAGAGAGCGGGAGGGTCTGTCGTGAATCGGTAACACGAGCCGGGAGTCCAGCTTGAGCCCGGCGCAACTCTGCCATTTCAGCTGCCATTGCTTTATCTCTCTCAGGTGCGTGGCGCATAACTACATCATCGATGTAGAACAGAAAACAGCTAAGTAGGACGGCTGCTGTGCCAGCGACCATCAACCACTTATAGCTTCCCTGAATCTCTTTTGCGCGAAGGTCGGCTGACTCCATATACTTGCTCACTTAGAATTGCTCACTTTGGACTGCTCACATGGAGGCTGGTTAAACAGGACTACTCTCAAAACACACTGCCATGACGCAGGTGTGCTAAACATCAGGCTGTACCTCACTGCCACGAGCAGGAGAATCTTATACCACTAACTAATGCTCGACAAGGCGCTTCTGCTGCACCGTGCTAAGTGCTGAAGAGCTTCTAAGCGCTTTCAGCTTGGGGGCTTGGGCTGGGGCAAGGACAGGACATATATAACTGATATTATTTATGTTTGGATTTACCCCTGGTGCCCGCAAGCAGTTCCCTTGTGGCGCTAATAAGGTCTATTTGTTTTACGCCAATCGAGGTATCCTCAACGGTTTTAAGCCTGCGATGTCTCCGGAGTAGTAAGCCTATGATGTTATCTGATGAAGATATAAAGCGTGTCATCGCCAGTGGCGAGCTGGTTATTAGCCCCTTTTCGTCAGCTTGGATTCGGTCGTCAGGAATTACCCTCCACTTGGGGGCTGAACTTCTGAAGCCGCGTGGGGGCTATGTGGTAGACGTAAAAAAGTCTGAGCCTCCTCCTTACGACCAGATACTAATCACCGATGATAAGCCATACCTCTTGCAGCCTGGAGAGTTTCTCCTCGGACACACATTTCAAAGTGTCACGGTGGGTGCCTCTCTTGGATTCATGATTGAGGGCCGAAGTACTTTGGCGCGCGTTGGGCTCACGATTGTTCAGACGGCCATGATGGTATACCCAGGCCACAGCAATCGCCCGGTGACCCTTGAGTTGGCGAATCATGGTCCAAACCCTATCTTACTCTATCCAAAGATGAAGATAGCGCGAGTTGGACTGTTCGAGCTTAAATCCCCCAGCGTGGTCCGCTACGATGATGCTGGCAAATATAGAGGCCAACAGTCAGTTGGGCTCCCGATTTTTAGAAATGAGATTATGCCCGACGATGAATGTGGCGAGTCATAGGGCGATAGAGAAGTGACGAATTCTAATTCCTCAAATTCTGGGGGACGAGTAGGTATTACCGCGGCGATGGAAGCGGCGTTAAATGTAGCCGCCGAGCGTGGAGAGCGTGTTTTTGTCGTCGGTGGCGTTGTGCGCGATGCTCTTATGGGACGACGTGCAGCTGAGCACGACCTTGATGTTGTGGTTGAAGGGCAGGGTATTCCATTTGCGCACCGTCTTGCCGAGGTCCTTGGTTGTGCATTACGGGTGCACGAGCCTTTTCTGACGGCAAAGCTAGTTGCACCTTTTAGTAGCCCGCGTTCCGCTGATGCCCCGTATCTTGATGAGGTCGATGTTGCTACCGCTCGTGAGGAAGTCTATGAAAGACCCGGTGCTTTGCCGGTTGTGCGACCAGCAACGATCGAGCGCGACCTCTGGCGTCGTGACTTCTCGGCAAATGCTATCGCCCTTCCTCTAGCTACCTTCGAACGTGTGCTGAGCGGTTCCTTACCGTTACAGAGGCTAAAGGGGGAAGCGGTAGATCCATCTGGGGGAATTTCGGATATCTCGAACTGCACGCTGAGAATACTACATCCGCGTAGCTTCATCGATGACCCCACCAGACTATTTAGAGCTGTTCGGTATATAGTGCGCTTGTCTTTTCATTTCGACATGCAGACTCTGGCAGGATTCCTTGAGGCCGTTAAGAGCGGCGCCCTTGCAACGCTATCGCCACGGCGTGTCTGGAATGAATTGGTAGTAGCTTTAGAAGAGGAATCGCCATCGGAAGTTGTTCAGGAGTTTCTCCAGCGCGGGCTCCTGTCTCATTTACCGCTTGTGTCTGCTCGTGATCCGCAGTGGCTACTTGAGGCATTGCAGCGTCTGGAGGTGATTCGCGGCACCTTGGGAAACGGGATATTCGCCGAAGCGGCCAAGGTTCTACTAATTGCAGGGCTTCTGCGGGAAGGTCGTGAAGATGTAGCTCGTGCCGTGCAAGAGAGTAATCGTATCCTGGCAAGAGCTAGCACTGTGCTGGAAGCCGATAGGAACCAGTCAGCCCTTAAAACGATTCCTGATGCGGCTGCCGCATACTGTGTTCATTGCACTGAACCACTACGAATACTCCTTCAGGCTTGCGTTACAGGAGAGAAATCAGGGAGTGGACGATGAGTGTCTTTACAGACCGGCTGTTTAAAATAGTTAATCAGCGATACCCAGAGTGTACAATTTCCAACCAGGCAGCGTTCTTTCCGATGCACACGCTTGACGGCGGCGACCTAAGCACTACGGCAGCGGTGGAGATCGCTCGCGGGACTAAACAGCGCGCTGAAAAGGTAGCAGATACCCTGATCGCCGACTTAGCTCAGTCTTTTAATATTGAGCAGCCGGGGGTCAATTGGCGAAACGACAAGGGCTATATTGTAGCTTTAGGGACCTCCGGTCGGGCCTTACTGTCTGAGGTGTCTGGGGATGTGCAGGCTGCCATACGGAGGATTGATATCAACCCCATAGCAACAAACGGAGATGTGCATAGTGTATGGTGTCTACTGCCGGATAGTACCGAGCCAGTTTACGCAAGGCTCCGTATTCTCGCACGGGCCACCCTACAGGGGCTTTTAGCCGTCACTTATTGCGGTAGTGCTGAGTTGTGCGTGCTTCCACACGCACCGGCAAAAGTTAGCTCTCAGACAGAGGTGCTCGATCTCTTTCGCAAGGCCGTTTTGTGGGTGCTAAACCATCATGACGAGGTCCGTCGAGATGTAGACCTGCCTGAAGGGAGTTCATGCTTGTCGGTTTGGACCAGTCATCACTATCACGAGAAGCTTGCTGCAGCGACAAAAAATAAGCTTCAAGACATCAAACGCAGCCACCGTACCCGTGTAATTATGCCGACAGATGGGTGGTTGTTGAGTCGTGATCGCGCTCTGGCGGAGATACTCGAACCTAAAGCTCTAAAAAGGGTGCTTGACCGCGTGGTTGGCCACGACGGTTGGCGTCGACTTTTGTTTCATCTTGCTAGCACCACCCCATCCGGGGATTTTGATCCAGCTGTTGCGCTCTTTGATGAGTGCTCATCGCCTCTGTGGGGAAGCCGCGAGCTAGCAAATCGTCATGCTCGATTCTTTGGTGCGCCGTTGGCCTTAAGCTCACTAGACCCAGAGGGCCTGTCATTTCACGAAGTTGCCAGCTACAGAAAGCTGGCTCTTTGCGGATTGTTTATGCCTGTTTACACCGCGCGGGCGATCCTCCATAACCAAATTGAGACATGGTGCTTAAGTTTGGAGCGCTTGGTACGCGAGGGGCACGCATTTATTAATGCACCGATGACTCGAGCTCAACTTGAGCAAGGATCTACGGGTGGCGGCTGTGCACAAATAGCAGCTAGTCTGGGGTTCGGTCTTTCTTGTATACTGCCCCTGGTGGCGGAGGAGTGATGCTAGGACGTTTAAAAAAAAGAAAAGAGATGACTGAAAGCACGGCCGGTTATTCAGCAGGGGCAGCAAGTTTACGCGGGCAGAGAGCCCCCGCTAAGCGCTGGGAGATTCGACTCGGGACATTGCAGGTTGCAGTGTGGCTTGGACTTGCTATCGGCGCCTGCGTCGGAGGCTACTTTGTCGGTTTTTTTTCGGGGCGATACGTTGGATTTGAATCTGCACGGGAAGGCTCATCAGGCGGAGTGCTAAAGTTACCCGTACCGGAGCTGGTCGCAGACGCCCGTCTAGCTAATTCGAATTCGGCCTACGAAAAGGTTTACGATAAGCTTAAGGCACCGGCGATACTCCCTGAGTCTAATGGGCCGCGAGCTTCAGCAAATGTGGCCGAGGCGGTCAGGCATGCAGACGCCAATCAGGGCGATGATACCGCCAAGCGTCCAGAGGTTCCGCAGAAGATCACCCTAGGCCAGCAAGAGGTTATTGCCAACTCCGGAGACGACATCTTTGAAGATACGGGATCAAACACTCAACTTATAATAGGTGCAGATCAGGGCGCCGATGAAGAGCTGGAGGAGAAGATATCTGAGAAGGTAGAAGTCAAGGTGCCGGCATCGGTACGTATGCTCGGTTCTGCTGATAGTGAGGGAGATACCTCATCTTCGGCGGCGTCGATCCTCGATGCTCGTATTGCCAATGCTCGCTCCGAAGCAAGCCAAGCGGCCAATGTTGATAAAGTTGATGGCCAAGAAGCGAAAAGAGTTGCTGCACCTGAACCGGCGGGTAAGTCGGCAGAAACTGCAACCCCGATAAAAAAAGTTCTGCCTGCAGGGTTTTTTGCGCAGGTGGCGGCCCCGAAAAAGCTGGCGGAGGCTGAAGCCGTAGCCAAAAAGCTAAAACGCTCCGGATTTCCGGTTGTGGTCGAGTCGGCATCGGTCAACGGCCAAAGCTTTTACCGAGTTCTGGTAGGTCCAGAGGAAAACAAGGTGCAAGCAGAGCGCTTGGTGGACCAGCTGCAGAGCGAATCATACGTCGCAAGCAAACCGTTCATCAGAAAAGTTAAGTAGTCGGCCGTTTCCGGTTAACGATACCGTCTTTGCGGCCGTGACTTTAACTCAGCTAACAGCCTCTTCTCTGCTTGCAACCGTTCGCTTAAGGCTTGCAGCAGTTGGTCTCGCTTACTGATGTCGTTATCAGAGATGATATTTCTGATCTCCAGGTCACGGCGAGCAGACTGTAAATCGAGCCAGAGAATATCGCGGCGGATTCTGATCGTCTCATAGTCTTTGTAAGCGTTTGCCAGAATTCCGCTTAGCGAACGGCGTACGTCCAACTGTAGCTCCTGCCTTAGCTGATCTCGCCTGGCCTGTAGCGACTCCAGATCGGATCTAAGGGCCGCGTTGTTTGGGTAAAGTTCTACCTCGTCGGCCTTACTTCGAAACAGATATGAGACCGAGGATAGCGCTGCTAGCTTGTCTTTAATCGCGGTGGAGTAGGCGGCCACTTGCTCGATTTCAGCAAGGGATGTCTCACTTTTCGACTGACTCTCAAATGCTACTTGACGACTGAGCCAAAGAGTCACTGCGCGTGAGGCCACGTCTAAGCTCGACTCAATGGCCGAATACTCCCGTTGAAGCCTGTCGATGTCTGCTTTGATCGTCTCAATACTTGCCGGCAGAACGGCTCCACTAGCGGCTTTGAGAGCCTCAATCTGCTGCTCCAGACGACGGATCGCTGCCTCTACCTGGTCTGGTTGGCGCGAGGAAGCCGCCTCCCCCTCAAGCACCTCTCCACGTTCAGACTCTCGTTCGGCCCGGATCTGACGAGCGAGAGCCGCTAAGGGATTTGGATCGTCTGGAGTAATTTGAGGTGGTTGAGGCTGTTCATCAGATGATGTCGACTTTCCCACCAGTTCAAGGCCACCGATGGAGGCCTTGCGCACAAAGCTACCGAGCACTAACCCTAGAGCCAGGGTTGAACCGAGGAGCAAGACACTCGGCAGTAGGCGCGGGCCACTAGCGAACCCCTGAGGACGTGCACGCAGGGCGCGATGAAACGCCTTGAGGTCTTTAGGCTCCTCAACTGGGGGCGGTAAAGGAACCTGTGGCGCCTGCTCTGAGATATCTTCTTGTGCCGAAGTTACCTGGTCAGAATGGGACGATTCCTCGATGTCGATTAACGGGTAGGGTAGGGTTGGCTTACGACCACGCGGACTACGCTCGCCAACTGCGATTACCAACACCGTAATGTTGTCTCCTCCACCCCGTTGATTCGCGAGATTTATCAAGAGCTGGTTTGCATCGTCGAGCGCATTTTGACGCACCACACTGAGTATCTCCTCAGCTGGAACGTAATTATAAAGCCCATCTGAGCAGAGAACGTAAATGTCGCCTAGTTGCGGGATATCCGGTAGTAATTGACACTCTACCTCTACCTCTGGCACCGGTCCTAGAGAACGGGTGAGCATGTGCGAAACGGGATGCCCTTGAGCATCTTGCTTTTCAAGTGTGCCAGACTCGATAAGCTCGCTAAGTAGAGTGTGGTCTTTTGAAATCTGCTCGATAGTCTGATGTCGCACTCGATAAGCTCGCGAATCACCCACGTTTACCGAGATCGCGCCATCAGCAGTAAACACCAGGCCGACCAATGTCGTGCCCATACCAGCATAAGCTGCTTCCGTGCTACCCTTATCGTAAATCCGTCGATTAGTCCTCTGCACTGTAGCTCTTATCAGGTCGGGTGATATCCGGATATCCTCGGCGCTGAGGGCTTCTTGCAGTACTCCGATGGCCATTCTTGACGCAGTAGCGCCACCCTGTGCCCCTCCCATGCCATCAGCGATGAAGAACGCCTGGAAGTCGGCGCGCTTTATTACGCCAAAGCAATCCTGATTCTCTTCACGGCGCATGCCAACGTCGGTGCCGGCCGCACAGCGCAGTAGGTTAAGGTCAAGGCTGGAGGCGCTCTCGATTTGCGATGTCATAGTGCGGCTATTTTAGACACTGTCGTTAGTCTAGCACGAAAAATTGTCTCTAAGCATCGGGGTTTAAATAGCCAACAGCTCATCGTCAAAGGCGAAAGTTTGGGACCTTTCAGTGGGTTAGACAAAGGCAATTTGTCTAATCGCCTGGAAATAAACGTGGTAAACGAGTATGATTACCGCAAATTGAGTCATAAAAGTAAGTTCTACACAGTTAACCTCAGGAGGGTGTATGGAGAGGATGGCGTTGCTTAGTGTGTCAGACCAGAGTGGTTTGACTGATTTCGCCCGGGCCTTGAGGTCGGCAGGCTATACTCTTCTAGCAACCTCTGGTACCGGAAAGGCTCTTCACGCCGATGGTATTCCATTTACAAGTGTTGAGTCCTACACTGGGCTGGCAGAGCTTCTTGATGGGCGCGTAAAGACTCTACACCCAAAGATTCACGGGGGGATTCTAGCTCGACGTGATCTTAAGGCGCATTTGGACCAATTAGACCGAGAGCTAATAGCTCCGATTGATATAGTTGCGGTCAATCTCTATCCGTTTACAAAGTATGTTGCTAGCGAGCGCGCCAGCGATCCCGAGGAAATGACCGAGCTTGTCGATGTTGGCGGCCCAACAATGATCCGAGCTGCGGCTAAGAACCACCGCTTTGTGCTCCCAGTTATCGACCCTACAGATTACGTTCGTATAGCCGAGATCTTAAAGGCTGGCGGCTCGGCTCATGATCCTTTTACTCTTGAATTCCGGAGAGCGCTCGCAGCAAAGGTCTTCTCTACGCTTTCGCTATACGATGGAGCGATAGGACGGTACTTCTCTGGGGTGATTGACTCAGCGAAAAGTCCGCAGGAGGAGGTTTTGGCGCCCTCTATCTCACTTACACTCTCAAAGGATGCTGATCTAAGGTACGGCGAGAACCCGCATCAGCAAGCGGCGGTGTATCGAGCCTCATCAGCTTCAGTACCTCTGCTTAATGGCTCTTCGTGGCGCCAGTTAGGTGGTAAGGAGTTATCTTACAATAACATGCTTGATTTTGATGCTGGGCTGAGATTGCTTGCGGATTTACCAACTGCTCAACCGACAGTAGCAATTCTCAAGCACCTAAATCCCTGCGGCGTGGCCTCGGCTGGGTCAATAAGTGCAGCGATTGAGCGCGCAAAACAGTGCGACCCACGTAGTCATTTCGGCGGAATTCTCGTCAGCAATTGCGAGATTGACAAGGATGCGGCTGAGGAGATCCGAGGCGATTTTGCCGAGATCGTGGTAGCACCTGGATATTCAGATGAAGCTCTAGAGGTTCTTCGATCAAGTAAAAGCCTGCGTATTCTTGAAGTGCAGGTAAAACAGCTTTCAGGATATGAGCTACGTACCGTTGCCGGATCTGTATTGATTCAGCAGCCGGATACCTCGCGTTCTTCCGTATCGGATAAGCTTAGGGTAACTCCTCGTAAGGCGAGCGATGACGAGCTTTCCGACCTCGATCTGGCTTGGCGTGTTTGTAGTCACGTAAAATCGAACGCAGTAGTGCTTGTTCGTGGAGGTCTTCTTATCGGCGTTGGTGCCGGTCAGATGAGCCGTATTGATTCAATCGAGTTGGCACTTCGCAAGGCAAAGATGCACGGTCATCTACTGCACGGTGCAGTAGCTGCCTCAGATGCATTCTTTCCTTTTCCCGACTCAATAGAGGCTCTTGCTGCTGAGGGTGTCTCATGTGTTGTGGCCCCCGCTGGTGCTCGACGTGATGACGAAGTAAAAGCAACAGCCGAGGCGAAGAATATCAGTTTATTTTTCGCTACAGACAGACATTTTAGACACTAACTCGCAGAGGCCCAAGGATTAGCTATGAAGGTACTAGTTATCGGTTCAGGTGCGCGCGAACACGCGTTGTGTTGGCGTTTGAGTCGGGCTACCACTGTTTCTGCTGTATTTGCTGCGCCTGGCAATCCTGGAATGTCGGCAGTAGCAAAATGCCTTGGAACTTCTGCCACCGACGTCAAGCAATTGCTGGCTAATGTGAGCGAGCACAATATTGATCTAACCGTAGTTGGGCCAGAGGTGGCTTTGTCGGCGGGTATTGTCGATCTGTTTGAGGCTTCCGGGTTTCCGATAGTAGGACCGACACGAGCGGCAGCCATGCTTGAGAGCTCAAAGAGCTTTGCTAAGGAGATCATGGTTGCTGCCGGCGTCCCCACCGCCCACTATGAGGTGTGTACATCACGCTCATCACTACAGGAGTACTGCCAACAGAAGGGTGCACCCTTGGTTCTCAAGGCTGATGGGCTCGCATCTGGAAAAGGGGTTTTTGTGATTCAGAACCCAGGTGACTTTGCCGGGGCTATCGATCAGCTATTCGGTGAACTGCGTGCAGATAAGGTGGTTGTTGAAGAATTGCTGAGCGGTTTTGAAGTCAGCTGTATCTTTGCAGCTAATGGGCGCGATGTTGTAGCTCTGGCACCGGCTCATGATTACAAGCGGCTAAAGGATAACGACCAGGGGCCGAATACAGGTGGGATGGGCTCTGTCTGTCCGACAGAGCGAATTACAGCCACAGACTTAGAATGGATCAAGCAACACTGCGCTCAGCCCATTATCGACACGATGGCCAAGCGCGGGGCTCCGTTTCGAGGTTTTCTCTACGCTGGATTGATGATCGACCCAAGCAAACCTCGAGAGGAAGGGGTCAAGGTGCTTGAGTATAATACTAGACTAGGAGATCCGGAATGTCAGTCGATTATGGCCAGGCTAGTCAGCGACCCTATGCAGCTATTGCTATGGATATGCGGGCGCACCGACAAAAAGCCGGTAGTTGAGTGGAGTCCAAAGTCAGCCACATGTGTTGTGATCGCCTCTGACGGTTATCCAGAGGCGCCGGTCAAGGGTGATACTATCACCGGTCTTGAGCTGTGTGGCATGGTCGCTGATACGTTTGTATTTCACGCTTCGACTCAGATAAATGCAGATGGCGAATTGGTTAGTGGAGGCGGCCGAACACTAAGCGTGGTAGCTCTTGGGGATTCTCCCAGCGTAGCGCGCAGCTCGGCGTACAAGGTAGTCGACATGATTCAGCTTAGGGGGCGTCGAGTCCGACGTGACATCGGTACATGATAGGGAGGCAGTTTTATATGCTACGATTGCATTTAACTACTGTGGTTTGCATGGCAGCCCTCTATACCGCCTGCGCAGAAGTAGCCGCCGAGGAGATCAGGGTAGTGGACAGTCGAGGTTTAGTGCGGGCAGTACAGGTCGTGTCAGGCGCGGCACGGATGGTTATACGGCTTGAGCCTAAGGAGGCAGGAGCGGCGCGGGGGGAGTGTGTGGCTACAAATGTCGATGGACTAGCAGCTGAAAGGCGAGTGCCGGTTGCGCACAGCTCCGAGTGTATATTTACGGATATGGTCGCCGGTTCTTGGCAGATTACCGTGCCAAAAGACCACATGTGGCGTGTTCAGATATCACCGAGTAAATAGATGGCAGAGCAACTACTATCAATGTACGGGATTCCTTCGGAGCAAGTCGTTGATGACAGCGTCCCGTTTGTAACCCTGCCGACGCGCACCCGATTATTACAGCGGCTAGAGGAGAATCGAAACTTTGATCTGCTTATTCTTGGAGGCGGGTTAATGGGCGCTCTGCTTGCGCATGAGGCAGCGCTGGGTGGCATCAAGGTTTTACTGCTGGAGCGTGGATACTTTGGTCAGGGTGCTCTCAACTGGGATCTGCGTATTGCGCGTCAGATGCGAAAGGGTCCTCTTGAGTTATTGAGGGCCCGAAATTCCCTTAAAATTATCACCAAGCAGCGGGCCCCTCATCTAATTTCAGCTCTTCCATTAGACACGCATAAGCTATCTCAGGGCGCACTTTCCCGTATCAGCGCTGCGGCAGTGAAGCGATTGGTGCAATTGAATCAGGTAAACGAACGTCTCCTCATTCGCGAGTCTGTTCTTGCAGCCCGCCAAGAGGGAGCGTCTGTGCTGTCAGGCGTTATACCTTACTACGTTGAGGCAGAGTCGGCAGAGAGCGGGTGTTACGTAGTCGGATTCCAGGATTCAGTCAGTGGTAAACACTATCAGTCACGAGTAGGTGGAATCGTAATCGATCCTACTCATGGGGTACTTCCTCCGTCCCGTTTAGGATCGTATGTGGTCCCATCAACAGACCCAGTATCAGCCGGTGTGCAACTTACGTATCAGGCTGCTCCGCGTTCGGCTAAAACGGCTATGAGCTTTGTATCTTTTGAGTTGACCGATGGAAGTTTTGTAGCGGTTCAACGTACGAGCATAACAACCATACAGGTAACCCTTCTATGGGGGGCTAAGGAGCTCACAGCAGAACAGAGCAACAGTGTCATATCTGATGCTCTGGGTGAGGCTGGTTGGACTGCTGAGCGAGAGGTTCAGCGGCGAGAGGTAGCTGGCAGGTGGGGCTCACGCTACGGGATCAAGCAGGTAAAGGGCGTGTTTACTTGCTACCACCGCGGCCCATGGGATGCTTTTAAAAGCTCACAAACGATCGTCAGGGCACTACTTGCTCTAACACACGAACCAAAGCCGCGTCGTGCACAGATCGACCGCCTACTTCCTGGTGCAGAGAGAAACTGTGAAGCTGACGCTTTTAGAGCGCTAGCGCGGGCCCAAGGGATATCCGAACAAACGATAGAGCGCGCGGTTGATCGTTGGCGCGGGCGGGTCAGGTACATTCCGCAGTTCGCCAATGGTATGCATGAATGTGTTCCCGGAGTTTTGCGCGGCGAAATCGAGCTTGCAGTCGTTAGCGACCATGTGGGTTCTCTAGAGGACCTAGTATTTGGAGCCCTTGATTTACATCAAGCGTCAAACTGGCGCGATAGCATCCCTACTTTAGAGGAGCGTCTACAAGCCTTTCTCTCGGAATAAACCCTTCGCGATACATTTTGGTTCAAGAGCGCGGAACAAAAAAACAACCCCAGGTGAGGCTGAGAGGAAGCTGAGATGTCTTTCAGAGGAGTCTCTATGGCTTTAGAACGATTTTTCCGAACTGCTGGCCTGATTCAAGCCGCTGAAGCATCTTGATCCCGTCTGAGAGGGGTGCAACGGTATCGATTGGTATCTGGATTCGGCGTTGAAAGAGGAACTCCATCACCTCAACAAAGTCCTGGCGCCCGCCCATAGTGGACCCGATCAGCGAAACCTGCTTTGTAAAGAAGAGCCTGTTATCAAATGATAGTTCGTATCCCTTTGTATTACCAACGGTAACGATGCGACCGCCACGGGCAGCAGAGCGCAGACTCTTTGGCATAGTGCGTGAACCAACGTTGTCAACCACCAGGTCAACACCACGACCCTTAGTAACCTTTAACACCTCAAGCTGCCAATCTGAGGTAGCTGTGTAATCGATAACGGTTGAGGCACCAAGGGCGTAGGCTTTTTCAACCTTCTCCTTGCCCCCAGCAAGAGCAATCACTCGTGCTCCAGCAGCATTAGCCAGCAGGATCGTCAACGAGTTTACACCCCCTCCTGAACCGACCACGAGCACTGACTCACCGGCCCGTAAGTTTCCGCGCGAGAAAAGCATACGCCAGCACGTCACCCCTACTAAAAGGGGAGCGGCACCCGCCTCAAAAGAGACACTGTCAGGAAGGCGATATAGGTTGCTGACCGGAACACATACGTATTCGGCAAAGCCACCCTGAGTCTGTTCCCCAAGTATCTTGTATCCTGGACTAAGGCTATCCTCACCTTTGCGGGTCCACTCATCTTCTGATGTTATAATGCCGGGATTGACGATCACCCTCGCACCCGGGGTCCAAGTGGTACCGGGGACATTAACGGCGACGATCTCTCCTGCAACATCTGCTCCACCGACGTGGGGCATTTCAAGATGTAGTCCAGGCCAGCCGCGGCGCACCCATATGTCTAAATGGTTAAGAGCAACAGCCCTAACGCGAACGAGGGCCTCGCCGACCTTAGGCTCTGGTTGAGGGATATCTGCATACTTTAGGGTGTCAATCTCACCGTGTTTTTCAAAAAAGATCGCTTTCATGCTCTTCCTGAGTGCCTGAACGTAGTTAGGTTTGCGCCAACCTATATCTCTATAGGTAATTAATCATCGCTCTGGATGAAATGATAAGCTCTCAGTCAAAGCGGACGCAAGGGTAAACAAAATCTGCGGCGAATAACTGCACACATCCAGCCGGTATCACTCTGTTCGGAAATTAGCTCCCAGTCGAAATTGCCACCATAGACCTGCCATACCTGATCCCAGACGATCTCAGTGATGCCGGACAGAATCGCTGTTGAGCCCGGGCGAGTTAACCTAGATATCTCTGGGGCAAGCTTCATTAAGACCTCTCCGTAGAGATTCGCCAACACTAGGTCATAGGGACCAGAAAAGCTCTCTAATGGGTCAGTAGAAACGGAAACTAGATGACCGACATTGTTAAGAGCAATGTTATCACGGGCATTCTCGATCGCCCCAAGCTCAACGTCGTTTCCTTCGACTGCAACCCCAAACACTCTAGCGGCAGCAATCGCTAGAATCCCGCTCCCGGTTCCCAGATCAAAGATGGTCATTGGCTGGCCTGCATCAGCTGTGCGAGCGAATTCGCAAAGCGCGGAGAGCACCATTCTTGTTGTTGCGTGGTGGCCGGTGCCGAAACCTAGCCCGGGGATAATCCGTATGGCCCCCGGAGACACCGGTCTCTGATCTGACAGTGACTCGACCGGAAAGACCTCAAGAGCGCCGACGCGAATGGGCTCCCATACATCGGGGCAAGCCCCGGTCCAATTTTCCTGCGCGACGTGCGACACCGATACCAACCGCAACTGAAGCCCGACAGCCTTGGAGATAAAAGCGTCTACATGTTCCTGCAGGCCCTCCAGGTAGCAGGTTATCAAAGGAGCTTGATCCACCGCAGTACCCGCCGCTCCTAGGTCGACCAGGTCAGAACACAATCCATCGAACTGGTCGGCAGATAGATCTCCTCGTAACGGCTCTAGCGTAACTGCAAACCACGACGACCTTGGGCTCATAATTCAGTAACACCACTAGGGTGTTTACGGCCTAGAGCGACTTCTTGATAGTTGCCACGAGCTGGTCTTTGGCAACGGCGCCAACAACCCGATCCACCTCTACACCACCCTTAAAGATCACCAGATTTGGGATGGCGCGCACGCTGTACTGTCCTGGGCTCTTGGGATTATCATCGACATTTATCTTGTAGATTGAAACCTGTCCGCCCAGTTCCTTGGCTATCTCCTCAAGCACTGGCGCTATGCTCTTACAAGGACCACACCACGGCGCCCAGAAATCAACCACTACAAGGTTGGACGCTTTTAATACCTTATCCTCAAACTCAGAATCGCCTATTTCGCCGACATTACCCGCCATACCCAAAACTCCTTACCTTGAAACCACCGCATGCTGACTAGAGCACCGGTCATTATCTATAACCGATTACTGTAGTAGCTTCTATATCCGCGGCTAGCAAAACGCTATCCCCATTATTGAACACTAGCGAGTAGGAACTGTAAATCCCTTAAACGCTCGCCTCCCGAGACCAGTTTAAACGCCAGGCGTCTTACTTTAAGTTGTTTGAACCGAAAAAGCCATCTGCGGCTTCTTAACTTTAAAGAGCTTAAAGTCGAGCCTACCGGGCTGGCTGGTTTGGTGGGTCGATTGAGGTTTAAAGGGGGCGAATATGGTCGAACACGATGTTGTGCGGGTTTCAGGCTCAAGTAGGCACGAAACTCCCGTTCTTGTTGTTGATTCGTACGCTCGAGGCATCTCGATTGGCAAAGCGGGAGAAGGAGAAAAAGATTATCAATTACAGATAGATGGGAACTCTAAGAGCAACCCCGGGGGTCTAAGGAGTCGGTACGTCATTAATGCAGGAGAACCTCTTGGTGACCTAGAGAGGCACCTATCAAAACTGTCGTCGCGGGGTGAGCTACGACGAACTACTGTAGTTTTTGGTGTTACTACAGATCCTTTTCACCCTTTTGATGAAAAGTTTGCAACAAGCATGAAGTTCCTCGAGCTCTTTGAGCGTTTTGCTCCGGGTAAGCTGGTGGTTCAGACCCGGTCACCGCTAATTGTGATCGGTCTACCAGTGCTAAAGCAGCTTCGCCACAACACCTTCGTGCAGATTGGCCTTGAGACACCCCTTGAAGAGGTGCGGTCAAGGTACACTCCGGAGCTACCATCAGTCGCCGAGCGCTGGAAGACAGTAAGAGCGCTCAGGCGGTTCGGCTTCAAAGTTGGAATTCAAGTCGGACCGATCCTGCCCTACGGTGACTGGAGAAATGACGCCAGCGCTTTTGCTGAGGCATTGGCCAGAGAGGCCGATTTCATCTCGGTGCAATCGGTTGCGGACACTTTTGGAGGAGGGCGCCCGCAAGGGACACTCGCCTCGAAGCTAGCAGCGGATAGACAGTTTTTTTGGTTAAGGGCAGATGCTCGCAGACCTCTCTGCGCTGCTTTAGAGAGACTTGCGCCCGAGAAGTTATTCCATCCAGCTACTGTTGAGATCCCGGATCGGCAGATAGCTCTTTTTGGCTCCTAAAACGGCTATGATCAAGGTACCGACGATAGGATTTGACACGCACTCCGAGTGAGCATACCGTAACGGTAGTTCTCGGAGGCACTATGAGTTACGAAATATACAAGATTCTTCATCTGCTCGGATTAACATTGGTAGTAATATCGCTCGGCGGTATAATCGTGCACGCTATTAACGGCGGCACAAAACAAACCAACTCTTTTCGTAAAGCAGCAATAATCACTCACGGAGTAGGGCTTCTGCTCTTGCTTGTAGCCGGATTTGGAATGTTAGCTCGCCTCGGAATTCACTCTTTTCCTGGGTGGGTGATCGGCAAGGTTGTTATCTGGTTGGCCCTCGGCGCATTTGTAGCCCTGGCATACAAGCAGAGCCTAGCTCGCAAGCTCTGGTTCGCCGTTCCTGTCTTGGTGGTCATTGCAGCGACGCTAGCCGTTACTAAGCCGTAGGTTGCGTGCTGCTTACGTCGGCGAGTGGCAGGTTAAGGCGATCGACAAGCTCGTAGGTTGTTGTGCGTTCCTGTGGTAGTAGCCCTGCGGATTCGATCACGTGGCGAATTTCATTAAGTGATAGCGCATCAGGGGAATCTGAGCCTGCCATGTGATATATCTTCTCTTCAGTTACGGTGCCATCGATATCGTTGGCCCCGCAGATCAGAGCTGTCTGTGCTGTTTTGATCCCCAGCATCACCCAGTACGCTTTGATGTGGGGAATTGAATCAAGCATGAGCCGACTGACAGCTATCACTCGGAGATCTTCAACTGCTGTAGGAGCCGGCAGCCGTTCCATCCGGTTTCCTTCATTGTGGAATGCCAGCGGGATGAACACCTGAAAGCCACCGGTCTGATCCTGGAGCTGGCGCAAGCGAAGCATGTGATCAATACGTTCATCGATAGTTTCTATAGTTCCGTAGAGCATTGTGCAGTTACTCTTTATCCCTAGCGTATGGGCAGCTCTGTGAACACCCAGCCACTGGTCGGCGCTGGCCTTATCTCGACATATCTTTTTGCGCACTCGCTCGGAAAATATCTCGGCACCTCCCCCTGGAAGCGAACCTAACCCAGCTTTGAGCAACTCGGTCAAAACAGCTTGATAGCTCATCGAGTACTTCTCTGCGAAGTAATGAATCTCCACCGCCGTAAATGCTTTTATGTGTAGCTGCGGAAAATCGCTACGTATCATCGAAAGGAGTTCAAGATAATATCCGAAATCGAGGTCGGGGTTCAGGCCATTGACGATGTGTATCTCAGTCATGCCGGGTTTATACCGCTCAGCGATCCACTGACGAGCGGTCTCGATATTCATCGTGTACGCCTGGGGCATCCCAGTTTTTAACCTAGCGAATGAGCAGAAGAGGCAGCTCGCTTCACAAACATTGGTCGAGTTCAGGTGCAAATTCCAATTGTAGTAGGTGGTGCGCCCGTGTTTGGCCAATCGTACGTGGTGTGCTAGTTGAGCCACTTCGAGCAGATGAGGGTGTTTCCATAGAGTAACGCCATCATCAAATGTCAGGCGCTCACCAGCCAAAACCTTCTCTTTGATCGTGTCAAAACTAGTCACTGTATCTCCTCTACATCCTGGAGTTCTAGGCACCTGCGCGATAAGGAATCACAACTCGCTGGCGTCAGTTTAGCCAAAAAAACACCCTTAGTGCCAGTTGTCGACCCTATTTTTCGGTATTCCGCTTGGACCACCGGTAAGCTACCGTAATGAAATGAGCGATACAGAGCTTTTCCCAGTCCCAGCAGCTATCCGAGCAAGCGCCCTGATTACACGCGAGCGGTATCGGGCTATGTACCAACACTCTATCGTTGACCCTGAGGGGTTCTGGTCCGAGCAAGCATCGGGGTTACTACAGTGGCGAAGTCGCTGGAGCAGGGTGGTCGATTGGGATTTTCACCAAGCCAGAGTTAGCTGGTTTGAGGGGGCGACTCTAAACGTTTCTGAGAACTGCCTTGATCGGCACCTAGAGTTGCGAGGTGATAAGGCAGCGATCATATGGGAGGGGAACGAGCCTGGTGATTGCCGGACCTTAACCTATCGAGATCTTCACAAACAGGTCTGCCAAGCTGCAACGTTACTCCGGTCACTCGGTGTCAATAAAGGCGACCGCGTAGCGATTTATCTTCCGATGATCCCGGAGGCAGCTATATCAATGCTGGCGTGCGCCCGCATTGGAGCGGTGCACACGGTGGTATTTGCTGGATTCTCGGCTGAATCGCTTCGCGATCGGATCAATGATTGCGGATGCAAACTTGTTATTACCGCAAACGAAGGTCTACGAGGCTCAAAGACTATTGCCCTTAAAGCCACTGTAGACCAGGCGCTTACGGCGTGCCCTAGCGTTGAACGAGTGCTAGTTGTGCGCAGAACTAACACACCGTGCACCATGCAATCGATAAGGGATATCTGGTACGATGAAGCGCTCGCCTCTACTGCCGGTCGTGACCTCTCCGAGCCTTTAGCCATGGATGCTGAAGACCCTCTTTTTATCCTTTACACCAGTGGTTCCACTGGAAAGCCCAAAGGGGTGCTTCACACTACCGCCGGTTATCTTTTGCAGGCGACCTTAACGCAGCGCTACGTGTTTAATCTGCAAGAGGATGACATTCACTTCTGCACCGCTGATGTCGGCTGGATAACGGGTCACTCGTACGTGGTCTACGGTCCGCTATCAAACGGGGCTACGACGATTATGTTTGAGTCAATCCCCACCTATCCTGATGCTGGTAGGTATTGGGATGTTGTGGCGCGGCACAGGGCGACTATTGTATATACGGCGCCAACAGCGATCCGGGCGCTCGCGAAAGAGGGCGATCACTTTGTAACTCAGCACGATCGGTCTTCGATTCGCACCCTTGGTACAGTAGGCGAGCCGATAAATCGCGATGCGTGGCTCTGGTACCACAATGTTGTCGGAGAGGGACGCTGCCCAATCGTAGACACATGGTGGCAGACTGAGACCGGTGGGATTATGATCTCTCCGCTTCCTGGGGCAACCGACACCAAGCCTGGTTCAGCTACACTGCCTCTCTTCGGGGTGCAGCCGGTGGTTGTAGATGAGCAGGGGAAGGAGCTTACAGGTAACGGAGTTTCAGGGCGATTGTGCATCCGCTATCCTTGGCCCGGGATGATGCGTACGGTGTTTGGCGATCACCAGCGTTTTAAACAGACCTATTTTTCTACCTATCCTGGCCTCTATTTCACCGGTGACGGTTGTCGCCGCGATTCGGATGGCTATTATTGGATTACCGGAAGAGTTGATGATGTTCTCAACGTGGCTGGCCACAGGCTAGGCACTGCTGAGGTTGAGAGTGCCATAGTTCGGTCAGGGATAGTGGCCGAGGCGGCCGTTGTCGGTGTCCCACACGATATCAAGGGGCAGGGGATCGGCGCTTTCTGTGTTCTAAGAGATGGAGTCCCCGATAATCCAGAAACGCACCACAAGATCACCCAGACAGTACGAGATGTAATATCCCCAATAGCTAGCCCAGATATAATCTGGTGCGTACCCGGCCTACCTAAGACCCGTTCAGGAAAGATTATGCGTCGGATCCTCCGAAAGATCGCAGAGGGTGAGTACACAAGTGTTGGCGATGTGACTACGCTAGCCGAGCCCTCGGTTGTCGAGATAATCATTAAGGTTGTGTCTGATTCAGCTAACGGATAAATCCTGCGCCGGTGATTTTTTTCAAAAATGAATGAGGCTGGGGTTGGCTTTAAGCGCTTTTATCGCAACCCTCTGGTTTGCCGAGCTTTATTCTTGCGTCTTAGCCTATGTTTACTGCTGGCTTCGTGGTATGCTTTCGACTTCTTAGTGAAGTTTTCCTGGCGCCTCGCATGACAATTATTCGTCGCTCCAGCCTTATAGCTCCGCCGGACGCCCTAACGGATTGTAGGCTTTACTACCGCTGAACCAAAAAAGTAACGAAGATGTGTCGCACCGGCAGCTCCATCTTCACCACGTAAGCAGGCTTGCAGGTGCAAACCTATTGTAGCAGTACGCTTACCGTTTAAGATAAAGACAGAGAGTTATATGACGACCGATAATTTGGCGACTAAGAGCGCCGCAGTACCCTCCTTTGAAACACTTCCATTTGCTCCGTTTCTTCAAGAAACGATTCGCACAGTTGGTTATACAACCCCAACTCCGATTCAAGCAGATGCTATTCCGTTAATTCTTGAGGGGCGCGACCTGATCGGTTTGGCGCAAACAGGAACCGGCAAGACCGCTGCTTTTGTACTACCACTTCTGCAGAGACTAAGCGGCGGAAAGAAAAAAGGTGTACAGGCACTAATTCTGGCGCCCACTCGTGAGTTAGCAGAACAGATCAACGATGTGATTAAAACGTTCTCGGGGCGCACAGGGGTTCGCTCGGTGACGGTCTACGGGGGCGTGTCCCACCGTAATCAGATATCGCAGCTGCGCACTAACGTACAGATCGTGGTGGCTTGCCCTGGACGCTTAATGGATCATATCCGGGGTAACACAATTGATCTTTCGGGAACTGACTATCTAATTCTGGATGAGGCCGATCGGATGCTCGATATGGGTTTTATGCCCGATATTAAAGCTATCATCTCAGAGCTACCAGAGGGGCGGCAGACGATGCTCTTCTCGGCTACGATGCCGGATGAGATCGCCGAGCTAACCAAGACTTACCTTAAAGACCCAACGACTGTAAGGGTAAAAGCTGAGCAGCCTGTTGCCTTAGTGTCTCATTCGATGTTCACCCTGAAGCAGGAGGAGAAGTCCGAGCGTCTTGCTTCGTGGCTACGAGCTAATCCGGAGGCACTCACTGTTGTATTTACAAAGATGAAGCATACCGCAAAGAGGCTCGGCGATCGGCTGACAAAAGATGGAGTTCCAGCAACATCGCTACACGGCAATCTTTCCCAGGCTCAGCGCCAAAAAGCGCTCCAGGGATTTCGTGACGGCCGATTCAGAGCGTTAATCGCCACTGATATCGCCTCGCGCGGAATCGATGTTGAAGGGGTCACCCATGTCTTAAATTACGATATGCCTGAAACCCTAGAGGCATACATCCATCGAACGGGTCGCGCAGGTCGCGCTTCGCGCGAGGGAAGTGCCGTATCGTTTGTCACCCGGGGCGACCGCTTTATGGTTCGCGCCATAGAGCAGTGGCTCAAGAGCTCGATGATCCGTTTGAATGCCGAGTCGGAGGAATCATCAGATGCCGAATTATCGACTGAGGCTGGCGCACGTCAACCAAGGTCCGCACGTTCGGGTAGGAGCACTCGTTCGGGAGACCGCCAAGGTAACCGGCGTGAGCGCTTCGATCGCAGGGAGCGGCCTTCTAGAGATAGACGCCAGGCCGACGGTCGTGGAGAACGCCAAGAGAGGCGCTCAGATGCAGCGCCACGAAGAGATGGCGATGGAGCCAGGCCTAACAGACGTGAGTCGTTTGGCACAGATGGCCGTAGTCCTCGCCAGTGGCGCCCGCGTCGCGACGAGCAGGGTAATCAACGCGGCTTTGGCGATCGAGATGTCTCAGACCGACCTAGACGTGACAACCGGGGGAGCTTCGACGGAGAGCGCCCGCGTGGTCCACGTCGCTCTGGACCGCCATCACGCGGCAACGGACCTAGGGAAGAGGGGTATAGACCGGCTGGCCGCTCAGGCGGACGTTCAGGTGAGCGCAGTGTAAGAGGTTCATCAGATCGGCCGTTTAGTAAGCCACGCGGAGGTAATAGACCTGCTGGTCGTAGCCGGCCGTCTAGTGACCGCGGCGGGAGCTTTAAGGGGCAAGCGGATATTGATCCGAAGGCCGATTACGTTTACCGAGAGCGAGAGCCGTTCTTCATTGATCGTGGTGATAGCAAGGGAGGTCAACGTCGCGGCCGACCAGGAGCAGGACGTAATCGCCGAGGACCCGGTGGCGGTGTCCGTGGTCGACGTGAATAAACTGGACCTCACCCATCTTTAAGATAAACCCTGCGCGAGTGATTTTTGAAAAAAAATCACTTGCGCAGAGTTTACAATCAGTACTACGAGCGATTTGCTGATTTCAAAGCCGCGATTCTTGAAGCTTCTTTGCTAACATCAAGCAGTACCGTTCAGAGCTAGCCCGGATATTTCATGAAACTGCGTCGCGAGAGCGCCGAGAATGGTGATTTTTCGGGCCCGTAGGGCGAATTAAAAATTCGTTTTTTGGGTCGGATTCGTTTCGTGTTACATTCCGGTCCGAAAATCGATTTTTGAACCGAAAAAGCACCGTTATCGGCGATCGTAGTAGCAGGCTTCATGAAATTTCCGGGCTAGAGTCTCTCATGACATTAAAATTTCACACGCTTAAGCACATAGGAGTTTGTTGTCTTCTACGGCGCAACTTGGCTGTTCCCTTGATCTTCATGGGCCAGGAT